>NZ_JBVJLS010000003.1:0-535166 GCF_055584605.1 Nocardia sp. NPDC102475
CAGGAGATTCACGAGTCACACCGCGGTCTGAAGAACCAGCACCACCCTGCCAGCCGGCCCCAGGCCAGCCACCACCAACACTTACAGGGGATTCATTGCTTCGTTACCCGAAAAGTATGCATGGCTCTTGCGTCACCCCTGGCGGGCGGCGCTGGCATCAGTTGGGATAGCGAGTATCTCAGTAAGTGCTTGATGGCTGGCCCCGGCGAGGTGTATCGCCAGCGCCGCTGTGAGCCGGTCTTTGATCTGGCCGCTTACTGACATCGTCGCGGCGAGGCTAAGCGCCTCCTCGGCTTGTCGATCGTTCCGCAATTTGTCAAAGAAGTCGATCAACAATGCGCGACTCTGATTTGAGAGCCGGAAAAACAAGGCCGCGACCGTTTCGATTATCGTCGCCGCGAGCAACTGCACCAACGCAACAGTGGTTTGATCCTTTCCGCCCAAGCCCAACATCGCCACAGCCGCGATGATGAAGCCGAAGCCGATCACCGCGGCGCCAAGAGAGAAGAAGAAGCTGATCTGAGACTGAAGCAGACTCCTGGCGTGATACTGATTGAACAGAGCGTCCCGAGAGATGGATACGGTTTCGGCAGTGGCGGTTTGATGTACGGCGCTGCTCTGCTCCAGCTTGGTGAGGATCTCCTCAACCCTGGCAAGATTCGCCCGCCAGTCAGCACTACTTGTCGGAGTAGATTCCCCAGTTGGCTCAGTACCTTCGGTCTCGGCGAACATGCTGCGCAGAATTTCGGCCAAGTCCGCCACTTCGGCTGCCTGCACTGTGCGGTCCAGTAGATCCGCCGATACCTGAATGTGCTCATTCACCAGCCGGGCACGCTCGGCATCGACGTCGGATTGGATCGTCCTAACGCCTCGGACGAACCGCGACATTGCGTCTTTGAGAGCGAGCCATGCGGTTCCAGCTATGCCTGCGGATGTAGCCGCCACGGCCACCGTTGCTATGGACAGCGCAATCGGATCCATCCAGATATCAAACAGCACGGCCTCTCGCCGCACAGACGAATCCTCCGGTTCCCGCGAAACATCCACTGCCACAGCGTTGGCTCGTCAGATCTCTGGCAGTGAGCGGCGATTGACAGCGCACCGCCTACCGTTCCCCCTGCTTCCTCATACCGGCCATCTCTGCACTGACGGCAGGGCTAGTCAAGGGTGGCGGAGCCATCACGTAGTGACGCCGACATATGGACCGAGGTGGTATCTCCGATGCCGATCTCGCGATCAAAGGACACCAAATCTGCAACCAGATCTACAGCGCACGTGGCGATCTCAGCAGCGCAGCGCGGCCCAACACCCGTGCCGACGACTTCCACACAATGGAAGTCGTTGCCGGAGCCAGTATCAAGTACCTGTGGCCTGTTCCGCCAGCCGCCGAATTCGCCGCAGGCCTCGCCGAGATGGCCCCATAGGCGTGTCACTTCTATCATCGGAATCGGCCGGCGCAGGGTCCGGGCCGACCGTCGTCGATTCCTCACGGCCCTCTTCCTCGGCGGGTGGTGAACGAGAGATCTAGCAGAACCACAAACGCGCAGGTCAGAGCGCAAGATCGAACATATGGTGGACCTCGGGGGAGGTTACTACAACACGAAAACGCAGGTAGAAGCCCTGGAGACCCTGATCCAGAAGCTGCCCAACACCACGACAACCGCCCGTGAAGCGGCCCGAACCGCGACGGGCACGGCAACTCGACGCCGACCAAGTCGCGGAACTGATCACCGGATACCAGACCGGATCCACTGTGTACGAACTCGCCGCCCGATTCGGTATCGAACGACGCACGGTCAGCACTATCCTCCACCGGCACCATGTACCCATGCGCCGCCGCGGACTGTCCCCCGACCAGGTCCAGAGCGCCGCCCACCTCTACCAGCTCGGCTGGTCACTCACCCGGGTCGGACAGCGTCTCGGCGTAGCCCACACCACCATCCTGACCGCACTCCGCCAACACGGAATACCCACCCGAGACACCCACGGAAGACCTCAGTAACCAGCGCATGGCCATCCCTCCACCGCAAGGGGCCCGCCTCGGGTGATCGATCCGGCTTCTTCATGCCCCGCGCCCTACCCCGGGTCGTCATCGAAGTGCCCGAACAGTGCGTGCAGATCTTCCGCAGCCCCAGGCTCAGAGGGGAACATGAGCCGGTGAGGCAGTTGGCGGACTTCGCCATCGTGAAGCCGTTCCATCCCGACAGCAACACCGCTTCAGTGTCTTTCACGTCGACTCGGTAGATGTCTCGGATCGTGTCGTCGATCATGCTCAAGATCGTTGGGTTGCTCGAGTCCATGGCTGTCCTCCGCTGAGAGTGGTGCACGCCCGAAACACAGCCGCTGATAGGAAGCGAAAAGGTACCCAGGCGTGGGTGGTTGCCGACGGTCTGTCACCACCTGGGTCGACCACCGGAGCGAAAGTCCCAGGTCGGTCAGTTCGTAGGTAACTGTGACCGGCACCGTCGGCGTCACCGTGCGAGTGATGACGCCGTCGCGCTCGAGCGTCGATGGCTTGGCTGCTGGGCGATGGGCTAACTTCGTTCGTACGGCCCAGCGGGGCCGTGATGAGCATGCTGGAGGTGATGTCGGTCGCCGCCGCTTCAGCACGCCGGTGTGGGTGTGACGGGTGTGGGTGATCTACTGAATTCCAGGCGCACGGCCCCAGGGCCGTTGCGGGGCAACACGATTGCGGTGCCCTGTTTGTAGCTCCAGGTCCGCGGGAGGATGACGAAATTTTCGTTGGTGGTCATGACCAGGACGAGGCCGTCGTAACGGTAGCGATAGGCCGCGCCCGGGTCGGCGCACGGAGTTCGAGTGATGTTCTGGATGTTGAGTTCGAGCGCTTTCTCGGTGTACAGGGTTAAGCCTGCGGCGGTGGGGAGGGTGTGCTCGAATCGGATGGCGCGGCTTTTGCCGACGGCCATGGAGTAGGCGGTGGCCCCCCAGAAGAAGCTGCCGGCGATGAGCAGTAAGACCAGGCCCCATTCGCCGAGCTTGGTGGCGGGCGCTGGTGTTCCTGCCGCGGCAGCGACCTGGCGACGTCGTGTCCTGACCACCGTCCACAGCAGCAGTACGCCGACGATCACGCAGATCGGCCCGACACCCAATCGCCGATTCAGCGGTGTTTCGACCCAGAATTGCGACAATCCGTTGAGCAACAACAGCGAAGCCACGATCGTGGTGGCGATCAACAACCACCCGGGTCGATGGCCGGACAGCATTCGCTCCGGCAATGCCACGCGGCCCCAGATCAGGGCCAGCGCAACGGCCGCGATGGTCGCGACCGGAACGAACAATCCATCCGCGCTGCGCATGACGTAGTCCGTGGTGGTGAGCCCAAGCGATGTCGAATCCACACCCAGGTAGGCGCAGAATCCGCGCGCGTGGAAGTAACCCCAGTAGTACAGCAGACCCGCCAACAGAGTTGCGGGCGCGACGAACTGCGCGACGAGCTGCGCAAGTTGCGACAGGTCGGCGACCGAGGTCCGGCCATCTTCCCGGCGGCCCGGTGGATCAGTATCAGCCACCGGGCCTCGTCGTTGTCGTCGGTACGGGAGCAGTGGTCTTCGACGTGGATTTCGTCGTCGTGGATTTCGTCGTCGTCGGCGGTGTGGATTCTGCGGAGCTCTCGTCCGGCTTGCAGCGTTTCATGAAGACGGTCACGTGTCCGCCGGCATTTTCTGTTGCTTTCGGCCCAATGCCTCCGGATGGCAGTTCACGGTCCAGATGAACGTAGGCGTTGAAACTGCCGGTCTTCGGGTCGTCGGGAGAGGGCCGGCAGGGCGGAGTATCTGCCTTGTCGTCTTTTTGCGTGACGACCGTGACGCAGCCGTTCGCTAGGCGGACTGCCCTGCAACCGTCGTTGATCTGGTCCTCGAGCTGGTCGACGACGTCCTCGATGGGTTGTCCTGGGGTGAAGTTCTGTGGCCCGATATCGACCGGGATCCCTTTCCCCTCAACGCCATCGTCGGATTCACCAGGGTTGCCCGGACCCGTGTCGCCAGGCCGGCCATCCGGCGAGGACGGCGTGACGTTGTCACAACCAGCGAGTGCCACGAGGCACGCAGCCACGATCACAACCAATATCGGTCTGCGCATCCGAACCCCTTCCACGCTGCCCGCACCCACTGCCCCGGGCCGACATACCTCATTGTTCAGCACGTGCGGGACCCATGCATCTCGATTCGAAAACCCTGTCCGCCTACGGTTCTCGACGACGCCATGGTCGTGCGCGCGGTCGGCACTCTCGGCATGGACACCATCCCGACCCACGCACGACGATGCGGTATGACCGCGCACGCACCAACCTGGATCGGCACGCCAACTACGTCCTTGCCGCCTATATGGCCTCTGGGACATGACAACTCAACGCACCCACATGCCGAAGAGCGCGAGCCTTAAGATCGGATTGGGGTGGGTCTGCGATGGATCGAGTCAATCGGGCATTGCCCCCAGTTGTACTGGCTTGCAATGGATTTCAATTCGCGACATGTAGAGTATCAACCTCGCGTTTCGGTATGGTGGAGCACGCCTGAACTTTGAAAATGTGTCAACGCCCGGGCGATAACTCCGACTGTGGGAGAAGGACTTTCACCGTGCCGGTGCCCGGCCGGCGGCCCGGTATGTGCGCCACACGACCACGCCGCACCAAGTGCTGGGCGCGATCGGATCGGCGCTGGAGCATATCGAAGGCACCCATTACAGCGAGCACACTGTATGCCTGCGGGCTCAGCATTTGGTGGTGCCGATTAGCGGATCTCGACCACCACTTTGCCGAGGGCGCGGCCCGCGCCGACATGGGCCAGCGCGGCCGCGGTCTCGTCGAGCGTGAAACTGCGGTCGGTGTGGATAGCGATTCGGCCCGCGACACACAACTCCGCTAGGGGTGTGAAGTGCGCGGGCCCTTCCTTCACCGCGAGGACCCCGAGCCCGCGGCCGGTCACCATCCCCGCGACCACGCCGACCGTCGTCATCCGCAGCAACGCGCGTGTGGTGCCGCCGACGCAGCGGTAGCGGCCGCCGCGTGCGACCGACCTGCGATACGCGAAGATCGATCGGTGGGCGACGAGATCGAGTACCCGGTCGTACGGCCCGGTTCGGGTGAAGTCCTCGGCGCGATAGTCGATGACCTCGTCGGCGCCGAGCATGCGCATGAACGCGAGTTTGGCGGCGTTGTCCACCCCGGTCACGTGCGCGCCTGCGCTTTTAGCCAACTGGATCGCAAACGCTCCCGAGCCCCCGCCCGCGCCGTTGATCAACACCGACATACCGGCGGTGATACCGGCCGTGCCCTACAGTGCGATCGCCCCGGCTTGCGGCAGGGTCGACGCCTCGGCGAAGCTCAGCGACGCCGGTTTGCGGGCCAGCGCTGATTCGGGAGCCACGGCATATTCCGCGAACCCGCCCTTGAGCGTGAGATTGTCGCCGTAGACCTCCTCACCCGGCGCGAACAAAGTGACCTCGGAGCCAACGGCCTCGACCCGTCCAGCGATGTCGGATCCCAGAACGGGGCGTCCGGGTGCCCGGAGCCCGCCGATGCGCGAATACAGCGGTGTCCCCCGCAGGGTCTCCCAATCGGAGAGGTTGACCGACGTCGCATGCACCTGGACGAGCACTTGTTTCGGCCCCGGGGAAGGTACCGGGACTTCCGCGAGCGACAGCACCTCAGGGCCGCCGTAGCGGTCATACACGATGGCCCTCATGCGATGTCGACACTGAGGATCGAGCGACAGCCTGACACACGCCAGACTCTAGTTGACTGCCCGCCCCGCGACCGACGAACTGTGCGTTCGCATCCCACGACTCGCCGAACCCACTCCCGCACACCAGCAACATCCTGTATTGCCGTTGCGACACGAAACCGCACGATGCGAGTGAACTCGCAGATAGGAGGGCCGAATTCGGTTTCGGTTGTCAGGGGCAGGCCGGACGGGTGAATCGCGTGTACCTTCGTCGATGTCCGTAAAGAGGGCCCTGCCGATGGGATGATCCCGCCCTCACCGACTACTGGAAAACCCAGCGGCGCAAAGGAATACGCCTCCACCTTCATCGCAACGACTTACGACCTCGTAGAGAGATCGACTGCAGTACAGGAAGTCCGGTGACGCAGCGGGATGTGCTTTCTCCTGGTAGCACACACGACCGCATGTCGCGTGGACGCCAGAGTCGCACTTCTAATCCCCATGACTCAGGTAGGCACCTATCGCTCCATGAACGCCCTGTAATGCCGACGAGGGGACGTTTGTTGGCAGTGCCGGATCCCGGCGTCTTGGCGAAACGAGTGGAGTCGCGCGATGGGCTGTCGGACGCGACTTCCCCGCGAAATTCAGTGAAATGACGACTCCAGGAAAGCGACTGCCGAGTCGACGGCCGGGGTGATGTAGGCGGAGTCGTCGTAGTAGCCGATGTGGGTGTTGGTGGGTAGCCAGAGGATCTCTTTTGGGCCGTTGAGCCGTTCGTGGACCGCCTGGGCTTGCTCCGGGGTGCAGTAGGCATCCTTTTCGCCGTGCACAAGCAAGGTGGGGGTTGGGCCGAGCAGGGTCGCCGCGTTCGCGAGGTCGAGAGTCAACATCGTGTAGCCGGTGTCCGCTGTGATCTCGTTGCGGTAATTGGCCGCATGCCCACGCGCGGTGCCGTAGTACTCGTACACCTCGCCACCAGTCAGCAACGCTGTGCCACCGTCCGGCGCCACATGCGGTATGTACTGCACCGGACCGCCTTGGTCCTCGCGTTCCAGCACGCCGATCGCTTCACGGAGCGCCTCCTGGTACGCCTGCGGACCCATCGTCTGCCGGAGCACGGCGAGATCTGGGTAGAAGCCCGCGATCCCCACGAATGCGCGGATTCTTGGGTCACGCGCTGCCGCCGTGAGCGCGTATCCAGCTCCGGCACATACGCCCACGATGGCAATGTGGTGCGGGTCGACCTCCGCAAGGTTGGACAGGAAGCTGACCGCGGCCCGCAGATCGGCCAGCTTCCCGGCCGGATCCTCCCGCAACCGTGGCTCGCCGCCGGATGCGCCGAAGTTGCGGTAGTCGATGGTCAGGACATGGAAACCCATCGTGGCCAGGCGAGCCGCGTAGGTGTCCGGTACTTGTTCCTTGACTTGCGGAGACGGCCCGGCGATCAGCACGGCCGGGCCGGATGCCGTCGCGTCCGGCACGTGCAGATGCCCCGCGATCTTGATGCCTTCGACGGTGAACGACACGTCGTGTGGACTGGTCACTTGGATGATCCTTCCGGTCACCGTTGATTCGACCACGGGACGTGTGGACGGTCTATGCTCTGGGATCCATGATCGTTGATCGATCGTCCATCGACGAAGCGCTGCGCGGCGTGCGCATCGCCGACACGCGGTACTGCCGAACGGAGCTGTCGGCTCCCTGGGGGCTGGAGATGGAGCCGTGCCCGACCGTCACGTTCCATTTCGTGGCGCGGGGCCGCTGCCTACTCACCGGTGCGGGTGCGGATCGTTGGCTGGAACCCGGCCAGTTCGTCGTGTTCCCCCATGGCAAGGGGCATTGCCTGCTGTCGGCGCCCGGCCAGCCGACCCACCCGGTGACGCCGCTGCCAAAACGGCGCCTGGGCCCGCAGTCCACCGTCCTGCAGCACGGTGGCGGAGGTGACGGCACGCTTCTGCTGTGCGGCGGATCGGTGTTCGTTCCCGCTGATCACCCTCTGGTCAGTGCGCTGCCCGAGGTCATGGTCGGCACGCCAACAGGCCACATGAGAGGTGTTCTACCCGTGCTGGAAAGTGAAGCGGCACAGCCGAGTGCCGGGTCAGAGGTGATCGTCACCCGGCTGTCGGACGTGCTGGTCATGCACACGATCCGTACGTGGTTGGAGACCAGCCCGCTGGCCCGGCAGGGCTGGCTTGGCGCACTTCATGACACGCATCTCGGCCGTGCTCTCACTCTGATGCACCAAGCCCCGGAGCGCGGTTGGACTGTCGCCTCGCTGGCCGCCGAGGCGCGGATGTCCCGCTCGCTGTTCGCCCGCAGGTTCACCGAGAACCTCGGTGCCGCCCCGATGGAGTACCTGACCCAGCTGCGGATGCGGCACGCGACCGCACTCATGCGCGACCACGGCCTCACGCCCGCTGCTGTGTCCGTCCGCGTCGGGTATCACTCGGCTGCGGCGTTCGCCCGCGCCTACAAGCGAGTGACCGGTCGTACGCCAGGATCGGCGAAAGCCAAGCCGGAGGACTGAGTTCACGACGGAACACACTATCGAACCACAGTGAAGCGTTGTCCTCATGATCGTGCGGAGGGGACTGCAGCCGCCGTGGATCGTGTCGACGAGTTGTGGGCGCGGTCTGAGCCGTTGTTGCCGATGGTCCTGCCCCGGTCGTCCTCGGTTGGGGAACCGCAAGGCCCGGGCCTTGCGCGGCCAGTCCGAGCCGAAAATGGCCAGTGCCGTGTATGGCTTCGCCGACATGGGCCGGGCCTGTACGCCGGCGGACAGGCCCGGACTGTTGCCTGCGGCTGGGCGAAGACGCCGAGGAGGCAGGATAGCCGGCCGTCGGCGACGTAGAACTGGAAGAACGCGTGGCACGGCGGCAGCGCCATTCGTGGGATGTACCAGCCCCGATGCTATCTTGACCAGCCCCCAAGAACGGCCCCGGCAGGGGAACTGTCAGGCAGGTGGTCCGATGAACATCCTCAAATGCCGCATATCGGTCGAACAGGGCGCGAGATCGACTGCCGCACTGAACATCCTCGTGACAAATGGATATGCCAACTGTGCTTTGAGCCAGTCGATCCGGATCTTGATCCGATGCTAGATCGGCTCGGTGCGACACTGGATCACATTGTTCCGCGTTCGCTTGGCGGCGGACACGACGTCGTTGTCCAGGGTTGTCCTGATAATCATCAGATCGCCGAGCGCTGGCAAGGGCGGCTCGCTGGGATCGGCGATTACCAGAATTGGGATCTGTCGAGCTGTCGTGATCCCAATTTCTACGAAGATTGCTGTCCTTGCGCCGTTGTTTGAAGATCCGGGTGGTAGTACGGCAATCCCGCACTGAATATCGTCGAGTTGTGGAACTTCGACGAGATCGACTCCGGCGCCGACTTCCGATGTAAGTACTGTTTCAAGGTTGTTCTTGGACAGAATTTCATCGAGCACGCCCGTCTCGAGCGACGCGGGCTTCATGACAAGGCAGCGCATCGCTGAATCCTACTCGAAAAGACGCTCTGAGCGAGGCAGTGAACGCGAGATGGTCTGTGCCCGAACAAAACTGGGTGAGGGCGGCCCTGTCGGTGTGACACCGATCGGCGATCGGTGATCCGCGAATCGGAGAAGTGCGATTCTCCGGTACGGCACCAACGGTTGACATACACGACAAGACTGCTTAACGACACGGCCGCAGAGCGCAGAGCAGCGGCCATGTCCACGGAAGTCCAATGCACTATATTGCCGCATATCGGTTGTTCCGGCAGCCCGAAAAGTGCTGTACAGCAGCGTATCTCACGCTGTCGCAGTCAAAGGCGTTCGGTAGCGATCGCCGCCGATCTCGACGTCACCGAAATGGTGGCCGGTGCGAATATCGTGTCGTGCCCGTGGGTCGGGCGTACCAGGTTGGCGGCCATACTCGTGATGAGCTGGAACGCGACGTCGAACAGGTCCGACTTACAGACCGGCAGCGTGTTCAGGCGGGAGAGTGGACGCATGGAAACGCCGATCAACACCACTACCCGGTGGGGTGAACTCAGGATTCACGGCGTCCGTCGTGATCGCCCCGATGCCGAGAAGATCACGAAGGTACTCATCGAACTCGCGCGAGAGCAGTTGGCTGACAATCCAGATCGTCGTGACGACCGCACCGCAAGCGGTGGCGAGAGTCCCCGGTTGCTGCCCTCGCGGGCCAACCAGGCCACACCACGGTGGCCGTGATCACTTGATCCCGGCCAAGTCCACCGGCTGATACAGGACTATGTTGCCGGTGCGACGACCTATGAGCTGGGCGACCAATTCGGTGTCGACCGCCGTACCATCAGCGCAATCCTGCACCGCTACGGCATACCGATGCGTCGACGCGGCTTGTCCCCCGATCAGACCGACGAGGCGATCCGGCTCTACCGTCTCGGCTGGTCACTGGCGCGCGTCGGCAAGCACTTCGCTGTCGATCCCACCACTGTCTTGAACCGCCTGCGCGAGCGTGGTGTCCGCACCCGCGACACACACGGTCGGGCTTGATCATGACATCAGCCCACAACGACCAGGCTCCCACTTGTGACCGGCATGGCTCGCGAACGCGGTGGTGACAGAGTGCCTTCCGACTTAATCAACACCGAGCCGGAACGAGAACACACCTTGGGGGAACCTACTACAACACAAATACGCAGGTAGAAGCACTGGAAGCCCTGCTCCGGAAGCTGCCGGACCGGGATACACCCGTGCCACCGGCGACCGATCGGACCACGCCCGGACGGGCGCGACAGCTCGATACCGATCAGACACAGGAGCTGATCGCGGGATATCAGGATGGAGCGACGGTGTACGAGCTGGGCGACCGGTTCGGTATCGAACGTCGCACGGTCAGCCAGATACTCGGTCGTCATGGTGTGCCGATGCGTCGCCGTGGGTTGTCTCCCGAGCAGGTGGACGATGCCGTCCACCTCTACGGGCTGGGTTGGTCTTTGGCTCGGGTCGGTCGGCATCTTTGTGTCGAGCATTCCACGGTCCTGGCCAAGCTGCGTGAGCGTGGCGTCCCCACCCGAGACACTCACGGCCGCCCCCGCACGTGAGCCAAGTAGACGGCCGCCGCACGTTCGGTTCCCCGGCAGGAAACATAAGACATGGACACGCGGTACTCGCTTCTATGGGAGCGCCGGTCCCCCTCATCTCCAACGAGATTGGCAACGACGAGCAGGGTATTGCGGACACACTGACAAACGCGGATCTATCGCTCATCGCCAAAGCGTCGGTTTCTCTACGTCGATGCCTTCGAGCTGCTCGGCTCGGCAGAGCTGCGGGCGATCCGCGTCGGACCGCCCCCGAGGTTCCGCTCTTTGGGTGAACCTCGGGGGCGGTCCGCTCTCGGGGCACGTCAGGCGGGCCATGGCCGGCTACAGGCAGTTCATCGCTGACTGGGTGTCCAGCGACGGCTTGCCAGTCCACAGGTTCACCGAACCCAGCGGATCGGAACGCGAATCAGACCGCGTCCGTTGCGGATTCTTCGCCGTGCGCAACTGTGCTGCGAACCGCGCGGTACGGCCGGCGCGGCCCGCAGCCAGAGTCCGCCGCCGGCGCCCGGCGGCCTCCGTGCGCGCCAGCGCGAAGCGCATCGAGTCGGTCACCGGGGAGGTAGATTCACCAAACATGTTGCGATGCAACCACTCTCGACCGGGACGAATATCGCAGCTTCGAATATTGCGCATCCGCCACTCAAAGTGGCGTTAATAGCATATGGCAAATGCTGGATCCGTCGCCTATGTCGTCCGGGTTATTTCAATTCGCTGATACTGGTTATCCCGGGCCCCGGGTACCCGCACCAGTCCGCGACGTAGGTGCCGCTGCCTTGACCTTCATAGGCCGTTATCCAGCCAGCATTTGAGCGTCTGACGATGAGAAAGTCGCCGAGGTCGCAGTTTTCGTAGACGTCGCTGTAGCCTTCCCGCCCGATGGTGATGACCCGGATCGGCTCGGCATAGCCGCCCCGTACCGCAACCACAGTGACATCCGTGTCCGTGTCGTTGCACAGCCGGTACTTGTCGGTGAGGTGCACTCTGGTTGTCGCCGGCGTGATCTCGGGTAAGGGAGGTAACGTACCCTTCTTCACGTCACTCTGAACTGCGTGCTGCTGCTGCTGTTGCTGCTTCATCGGCTGGGCCTTCGCTACCTTGGCCTTCGGCTTGCCGGTGTTGTCACTGCTCTTGCTACTACCAGACATCGAAACCTCCGTTGCGATTCGTCGCACCCCGGTCTGGGTGCGTCTCACGGCACATCGATGAACTGCTCAGCCAGCGCGAGCAACACGCTGCCTCAATAAGCGTGACGGCCCCATTTGCCCATGTCAACGCGTTCCGAGTAAATCCATCCCCGACCGGCCGTACAGCTGAAGCCGATGCCGCTATAGGCGGAATGTCGGATCTGACTGCCCGTGGTCCGGCAGGACGTCTACCGCTTAGGCGCCGGGACGCAATGCATCGACATGCCCATCGTCGTCGCATCGGCCCCATGCGCGCCGAAGGGGACTGATGCAGGATCCGGTGACAGTTTGACCTGCACCAGCCCCTTTCGTGATGCTGTTGGGCAGCATATGGTTTCCCGGGTAGTACACCCGGTTTGCGTCGACCTTGCCGGACCCAGCACTGAGGTACCGTCCACCGGAGCCGTCGAGGGCGTGGCCGTCGCTGCGCAATAGGTCGAGGCTGGCCTTATGACGACTTCGTATGGGGGCGTGACGCGGTGGGGTGGGATTCGTGTACCTGGTGTTCGTCGTGATCCGCTCGACGTCGGGAAGATCGCTGCAGTGCTTGTCGGGCTCGCGCGACAGCAGAAGGCTGGGAATACGGGTGCCCGCGGCGATCCAGCCGTGGTCGGCGGCAAGACTTCAGGGCCGGCGCCGGCTGACAAGCTCGCGCGACGGCGGGTGAGGCGGCTCGATCACGACGAAGTCATGGCCTTGATAGAGGGCTACACCGCGGGCGAGTCGACCTATGAGCTCGCAGACAGGTTCGGTGTCGACCGTCGGACCGTCAGCGCGATCCTGCATCGGCACAACATTCCGCTGCGGCGGTGGGGCTTGTCTTCGCAGAAGGTTGACGAGGCGGTCGAGCTTTACGGTCTCGACTGGTCGCTCGCTCGAATCGCCCGGCACCTGGCTGTCCCCGTACCCATGCGGTAACTCTCGGCTACCTCGGTACCGTCCAGGCCCGAAGCGGCGAACTCGACAGGCGTGCACAACATGGACATCCGCGCTCGATGCAATGGACGGCGTCCAGTCGGGGCGCACCAGGAATGTTGCCCGCGATATACGCGCAACCGTGGCACCGTATCGGCATATTGCGGGTGTAAGCGAGATCGATGAGCGGGCAGCGGAATATCTAGCCGCCAGTGGAATGTAGGACAGGGGTCGTATGACAGACGAAGTGTTCGAAGTCGTGCCGGTCGCGCATGTGATCGGTGGCCGAAGCGAACCGACAGACGATCACTGGGGAGGCACCGAGACAATCATCCGCATAGATGACCCTCGGTTCACCGAAGAGTCCGTGCAGGGCTTGGAAGCGTTCAGCCACCTCGAAATCATCTTCCGGTTCCACTTGACCGATCCAACGGACCTGCACTTCGGTGCACGCAGTGCCCGCGACAACCCCGCATGGCCCAAGGTCGGCATCTTTGGGCATCGGAATATGCGGCGCGTCAACTGGCTTGGGGTTTCCCGTACTCGACTGCTTCGCGTAGACGGCTTAGACCTGCACGTAGCTGAGCTGGACGCGGTGGACGGTACTCCCGTGCTGGACATCAAGCCGTGGTTTGCGGAGTTCGGGCCACGTGGCGAGATCCACCAGGCTCCATGGTCAACCGAGATGCTGAAAGACTACTTCTAAGTGCGGCCCATTGCCCTGAAGCCGAAACGGCCCCCAACTTCGATGCTGGGGGCCGCTTTTCGGTCAACCACTGGTGTGGCCCTGGGGGAACATGCCGCATGTGTGATGGAAACCACCTCACCTATTTTCCGTCGCTCTAGCGTGCCTTTTGAGTGCGTTCAGTCTTGTTGGGTCGGTTTCGTGCCGTTCGGTGCCGAATCGTCCGGTTCGGTTCCATTCGGTCGGGTTGGTTCGTTCCGATTCACTTTGTGGGGCGAATTCGCGCCAAATTCCGGATAGAACAAGGGGGTGTATCCGACTCGCGGGTACACCTCGCGTGCGCGATTGCACAGGAGGCTGGACATACCCGCAGGTTCCACAGTCTTCGCGAAGATGCCGGGCTTCGCCGCATCCAATTGCGGGGCCTGCGGAAACACATCGGTGTCGCTGATGTTGAAGTCGTCCATCCCGGTGCACATCGTCGCCGCCTGGCACGGGCACGATCCGGCGGTGTTGGTGAGGGTCTACGCCGATGCGCAACCGGACGATCTGCGAGCGGCGGGCGCGGCCCTGTTCGAGCAATGAGCCGGTTTCCCGCAAGTTGGCACACTCTCGGCACATCAACCACCGATGCGCGCGTTGCAAATGGCTACTGATCTGCAGATATAGCGGTTACCAGCGGATACCCACAGGCTATCCGGCAAGGTGCGGGCAGCCACGGCAGTGATCGCCGCAGCCCTCGCTTCAGCCCGTTGAACTGCGATAACACCGAACATCCTTGACACATGACAACCATAAAGGAATCATCTGATTCCATTGGAATCAACTGATTCCAATGAGTGTGGACTCGTTCGGAGGGGTGCAGATGGATCAGCCGACGACGCGAGCCGACCATGTACCGATCGTTGTAATAGGTGCCGGGTTCGCGGGTATCGGATTGGCCGTGAAGCTGCGCGAAGCCGGTTTCCGTGACTTCGTCATCCTCGAACGCGGCTCCGACCTCGGTGGCACCTGGAGCGCCAACACATACCCCGGCTGCGCGTGCGACGTGCCTTCGATGCTGTATTCGTATTCCTTCGCCCCGAACCCGAATTGGTCCCGCCGCTACGGCACCCAGCCGGAGATCCTCGACTATTTGCGAGGGGTGGCGAACAAATACGATGTGCCGCAACACATTCGGTACGGCACGGAGGTACTCGACGCCGCGTGGGACGAAGCCGCTGGACGGTGGCGCATCCGTACCGGGCAGGGGTCATTGACCGCCGATGTGCTGGTTTCGGCGATCGGTCCGTTCAGCGAGGCACAGATCCCCCGCCTGCCCGGTTCCGCGAATTTCACCGGCACTCAGTTCCATTCCCTGCACTGGGATCACGACCACGATCTGACCGGTGAGCGGGTCGCGGTGATCGGCACCGGCGCGTCCGCGGTGCAGTTCATTCCGGAGATCCAGCCCGTGGTGGCACGGCTCACGGTTTTCCAGCGTTCCGCGCCGTGGATCGTCCCGCGCATGGATTGGGCGACCAGCACGGTCGAGCGCACACTCTTGCGTCGGATGCCCTTGCTCGGCAAGACGATCCGCGCCGCGTACTTCACCGGCATCGAGGGATTCGGACTGGTCGGGTTCGTGGACAAGCGGTTCCGCCATCCGTTCGAGGCGCTGGGCCGATTGCAGCTGCGCCGCCAGGTTCCCGATCCGCGACTGCGCCGAAAGCTGACGCCCGACTACATGATCGGCTGCAAACGCGCGATCTTCTCCGACGCCTACTATCCCGCGCTGTCCAAGCCCAATGTCGAGGTGGAGACCGCCGGGATCGCCGAGGTCCGGTCGCGATCGATCGTCACCGTGGACGGCACCGAACACGAGGTCGACACGATCATCTGGGGCACCGGTTTCGGTGTGCCGCCACGGATATTCGAGGCCATCCACGACACCGGGGGACGCACACTCGCACAGCTGTATCGCGAACGCCCGCGCAGCTATCTCGGCACCACCGTCACCGGATTTCCGAACTTCTTCACCACCCTCGGCCCGTTCGGCGCGGCCGGGAACCAGTCGGCGATCTTCATGATCGAGGCGCAGATCCGCTATATCGTGGACGCGGTAAAGCATATGCGCGACAACGGACTTCGCCGTATCGAGGTGCGACCGCAGGTGCAGCGGGACTTCGTCGAGGAGATGGAGCAGCGCAGCCGCGACACGGTGTGGGTGACCGGTGGCTGCCGCAGCTACTATCAGACCGCCGACGGCCATCACAATGCCGGGCTGTATCCGAACTGGAGCTTCGAATACGCCAGGCGCACCATGCGATTCGATTCCGACGCCTACCTGATCGAGGCATCATGAACCTGCTGCGCCTGCTGCCCACCAACGACACCTTCGATGTGGCCGACAAGGTGGTGGTGATCACCGGCGCCGGACGCGGCATCGGTGCGGAACTGGCGCAAATCCTGCACCGCCGCCGCGCGCGGGTCGTCATGCTCGATCTGGACGAGGACAAAGTACGCACCGCCGCGTCCCGATTGGGGTCACGGGCGGTCCCGCTGCGCGCCGATGTCGCCGACCGCGACAGCATGGTGGCCGCCATGGCGACGGTCCGTGACCGCTTCGGCCGTATCGATCTCGTGGTCGCCAATGCTGGTATCACCCCGACGCCCGCCACCCTGCGCACGATGGACCCCGCCGATTTCGACCGGGTCATCGGGGTCAATCTGACCGGTGTCTTCAACACCGTACGACCGGCCCTCGACGATATCGTCGCCACCGGCGGCCACGTCGTGGTGGTCTCCTCCTGTGCGGCGTTCGCGCCCGGCATGGGCGGCTCCCCATACATGATCAGCAAGGCCGGGGTCGAACAGCTGGGCCGCGCGCTGCGGGTCGAACTCGCCGCATCCGGCGCCACCGCCGGAGTCGCCTATTTCGGCATCGTCGACACCGCCATGACCCACCACACACTCGACGATGACGAATTCGGCCGCGCGGCCGATGCCATGCTGCCCTGGCCGCTCAACCAGCGCATCAGCGCTGCCCAGGCCGCGCTGGCCGTCGCCGACGGCATCGCCCGGCGCGCCCCGCGTACCATCGCACCCCGCGTCTGGGAGCCCTATTCCCTGCTGCGCGGTGCCGTCAACGTGCTGATGGACCAGTACCTCAGCACCGACGAACAGCTGCGGGTCCTGCTCCGCAAGCTGGAACAACGCCCGCGCAGCGGGTCCGACCACGCATGACATGATCCAACCCGTGATTTCGTCAGCCCCCACTTGGCGCGGCAGCACCATGGCCAGCCGCGCCGCCGAGCGCCGCGAACAACTCGTGCGCGCCGGTTACGCGCTGCTCGGCGGCGAGGGCGCGGCGGCGACCACCATGCGGGCGGTGTGCCGTGCAGCGGGCCTGAGCCTGCGCTACTTCTACGAGAACTTCGCCGATCGCGAAGCCCTGCTCATCGAGATCTACGACCAGACCGCACACGGGCTCATCGACGCCGTCAGCACGCGGCTGGCCGACGCACCCGACGACGAAACCGCCCGTACCCGTGCGGCTTTCGACGCGGCGGCGCAGTATTTCGCGGACGATCCGCGCCGCGGCCGGATCATGTTCCGCGAAACCCTCGCCGATGACACCCTGCGGGCACGCGGCGCCGACGCACTCCCCGCCTTCGTCACGCTCGTCGCCGCGCAACTTGCACCGGGGCAGGCCGCGCGCTTCACTGCCGCATCGGGCCGGATTCCACTGCCGGTCAGCGCGATATCCGGCGCACTCGTCGCACTGTTCCTCGATTGGCTCGACGGCGATGTCGAGGCAAATCGCGACGAGGTGGTCGACTACGCCACTCGACTCACCATCACCATTCTCGAGCTCACCTGACTACAGCAGTCCACGCAACCGCAGATCGCTGACGTACTTGTCGATGAGCGCGGGAGTCAGATGCGGAATATCTTGTTCGACACCGACTTCGGCGGCTTGTACGGCAGCAGTGAACCCCTTTGCCGGGATGACGGCGCCATGGATCGGCCGAGCGGGTCGGGTATAGGCGTGCAGCAGCGGTAGCAGCGAGGCTTGGCGCTGTTTCTCGGGGAGGCCGCGCAGTGCGGTTTCGAACCGGCTCAACCATTCCTGATAGTCGTCGATCCGCCGGATGGGGTTGCCGGATTCGATGAGCCAGTCGACGAATTCGTCGAGGGAGATGCCGTCGTCGTGCGGGTTGAGGACATCGAAGGTGTGGAAATCGGTGCGCGCCCGGTCGCCGATGGCGGTGATCGATTCGGCGGTGAAGTCGACGGGCAGGCCGTCGTAGTGTGCGCGTTGGCGCTTGCCGTCGGCATCGGTCTCGTAGAAGGAGTACGGGGCGATGCCGGTGGCCACCAGACTCAGCAGTAGCCGGGTGAACATATCCGGAATATTGAGCTGGCCGCCGAATCGACTGTGCGCCAGGATCATGTCGGATCGGAAGACGGCGACCGGAAGTCCGCACAGATCGTGTGCTTCCCGCAGCAGGACCTCTCCCGCCCATTTGCTGTTGCCGTAGCCGTTGGCGTAGCTGTCGTCGATGGCACGCGTGGGGCTTATTTCGCGGATGTCGCCGTCCTCCTCGAAGGACGATGGCTCGATCTGGGCGGCGACAGCCACCGTGGACAGATACGTGACGGGCTTGATCCGCGTGGTGATGGCCAGGCGGATGAGTTCAGCGGTACCGACGACATTGGGGCCGAACAGCTGGTCGTAGGGCAGGACGTGGTTGACCAGCGCGGCGGGATGCACGATCAGATCGACGGTGTCGGCCAGCCGATGCCAGGTCGCATCGTCCAGGCCGAGATTCGGCTCGCCGATATCACCGGGCAGCACTTCGAGGCGGCGGGCCGCCAGCTCGCGGTAGCGCCGCAGCAGGTCCGGATCACCGCTGTCGAAGGCATCGTCGAGCCGTTTCCGCGCTGCCACGGCGTCTTTGCCGCGGATGATGCAGATGAGTGCGCCATCCGTCTTGTCGAGTCGCTCGAGCCATTCCAGGCACAGGAAGCGGCCGAGGTAGCCGTTGGCACCGGTCAGCAGCACCGTCTGTGTCTCGGTCGTGTGCGGGAGAGTCGTTGCGGCGGACAGTGTTTGCGCGTCGATGAACTTGTCCAGTGTCAGTTCATCCGCACGCGCGACGCCGCCGTGTGTATGGACCGCGGCGAAGGTGGGCCGGATCGCGCCGGACCCCTGCGCCGATTCGACATACTCCGCCAACTCACGTAATCCGTTGGCCGGGCTGACGATAACGCCCACCGGTACCTCGACGGCGAAAATATCGCGCAGCAGATTCGAAAACGACAGCGCCGACAGGGAATCGCCGCCCAGATCGGTGAAATGCGCATCCGGTCGCAGATCCGTTGTCGCACAACCGAGCAATGCCTGTGCGGCTCGGTTCACGGTTTCCAGAACCGGCAGGTCGGCGGCTTCGCGGCGCAGTGCGAGAAGTTCGTTCGCCTGCCCTTCGGCCAGTTCGGTGTACAGCTGTTGCAGCCGCTCGCCGTAGCGCTCGATCAGCTTGGGACGCAACAACTTGCCGATACCGGAAAGCAGACCGTTTTCGGTGGTGAAACGTTCGGTTTCGATGAGGAAATCGCGCGGGATCTCGTACGACTGGAGATCGGCCTCGGTGGCGATGCGCTGCAGCGAATCACTCAGTGCCGCTTTGGGATCCGCGCTGCGCAGCGTCTCTTCGGTCGGGACGATCACCGCGAGCAGGTAGGCGCGCTCACTGCTGCCGTAAACGAAGATCTGCTCGAGCAGCGGGCTGCTGGCATATACGGCTTCCAGGTGTGCGACCGCGACGAATTCGCCTTGGGAAAGCTTCAGCACATTATTGCGACGGTCGAGGTAGACGAGTTCATCGGGTCCGAGTTCGGCCACGATGTCACCGGTCCGGTAGAACCCGTCCGCGTCGAAGATTTCCGCGGTGACCTCGGGACGCTTGTAGTACCCGGGAATCATGGTGCTGGTCTTCAGCAGCAGCTCACCGCGCGGATGCGGCTGGTCGGTACCGAAATATCCCAGCTCCGGCACGTCCACCAGCTTGTAGTCGAGTACAGGTGGACGGTGGATCACATTGTCGACCATGATGGCGCCGCCCGCCTCGGTCGAACCGTAGCCATCGTGCAGGTCCATCTCGAGGACCGATTCCATGAATGTCTTCATCTCGGTGGCCAGTGGCGCACTGCCGACGACGGGCGATAGGAATCGGCCGCCCAGGAAATTTTCGCGCAGTTCGGTTTTCACCGCACGGTCGAGTTCAGCACGGTCGATATCCGGTTCGGCGCGACGTTCCATTTCGCTCTGATAGCGCTGGAAGACCATATCGCACACGCGTGGCACGAAGAACATCTCGGTCGGCCGGACGAGGCCGATATCCTCGAAAAGCGTCGATATATCGCTCTTGGCCGTGAAATACGCGGTGCCGCCGCGGGCCAGCATGCCGTAGAGCGACATACGTCCGGCCATATGGCTCATCGGCATGTAGTTCAGGCCGATCCCACCGACCTCCGGCTGGGCCAACCACATCGCGGTTACCAACCGGCTGGTGTACATCGCGCCCTTGGGGGTTCCGGTGCTGCCTGAGGTGTAGATCAGCAGTTCCAAAGCGTCGTCGTCGGGTACGAACAGCGGCGCGGGCGGCAGGGTACGGCCGCGTTCGAGTACCGACTCCAGCGATTCCACCACTATCGGAGTGTTCGCCAGACGGTCACGGGCGGATTCGAATGCGTCGCGCTGATCATCGTCCTCGGGGTGGTAATCGAAGACCACGAGGCGTTCCGGCGTCGGGCCCGCGAGGACGCATTCCACTGCGGCAGTGAGGGTTTCGGGGGTCGCGGCTAGGATGCGTGGTTCGGTCTCGGCAATGATCGCCGACAATTGCTTCGGTGCCGCACCTGCCTGCAGCGGCACGGCGACCGCGCCGAGGTACAGACAGGCCAGATCGAGCGTGGCGTAGTCGCTGCTGGTGAAGCCCAGTGTCGCGATGAAGTCGCCTGCTTTGATGGGGTCGTCGGGATTGTGATGCCAGGCTGCGGCGATCGCACTGACGCGCGCCCACAACTCGCCGTAAGTGATGGTGGCGAATTCGGGCAGCGGTCGCAGCGTGCGCCGCCCGGACTCGTCCGCGATGGGTTCGAGGACCCGGTGCCCGAGCGCTGGGCGATCGGCGTAAGCCGCCGCGACCGTCGCCACGATCTGCGATGGCCGCATTCCGGGTTCTCGGATCGCGGCGAAAGTCTCCGGTTTCGGTCGCGCATTGCGAATGTCCGGATAGGTGGCGTACAGGTCGGCGATGCGATTCATGACCTGTTCCATCCGCGTATCAATAATCATGGCCAGCCTCCTTCGGTCGCATGCCGACCGTCGGTTGTTCTGTTCAGATTGAAGACGCCTGTATCCACTAACACGTTAGCCTGGCTAAATATTCCAGGGCGGTCCATATTCGACAACGGGCCTGGCCATATCATTGCGCCGCGCGGCACTTTGCGATGCTGAAACCATGACGATCCCGCTTCCCGATCTTGTCGAGACGCTGCTCGGTGGTCCACTCTCCATTGTTACCGCGGGCGATCCGGTGCTGCGCACACCCGCCGCCCGCTACGACGGACAGCTGACGCAGGGTCAATTGGACCGCTTGGTGCGGGCTATGCGGGAGACGATGCGTGCCGCGCCGGGTGTCGGACTGGCCGCCCCACAGGTCGGGATACCGCTGCGGCTGGCCGTGCTGGAGGATCCGGCCGAAGTGACCGAGGAGGTGCGCGCGGTTCGCGGACAGGTGCCACTACCCTTCCGAGTTCTGGTCAACCCGACCTACGGACCCATCGGCGACGCCCGCGCGGCATTCTTCGAGGGCTGCCTGAGCGTTCCGGGCTGGCAGGCCGTCGTCGCGCGCCACGCCCACGTGCACCTGCGCGGCCAAGACGAACGCGGCCGCGAGCTGGACGAGGAAGTCTGCGGCTGGCCCGCCCGCATCGTCCAACACGAAACCGACCACCTCGACGGCACCCTCTACATCGATCGCGCCATCACCCGCTCCCTGACCTCCGCCCAGAACCTGATCGACCGCTGGCCCCAACCAACCCCTTCGGCCGCGGCCGAGGCCATGGGCTTCGACTTGCCCTGAGTTCGCGATTCCTCGACGAGCTCATTCGGTCGTAGCGCGGCGCAATCGTCTGAGCTGCATGGGCCGGTGGCCGAGCGAACAGCGCAGGTCCAGCTCGAAGTCAGTACGACGGCCGAACGGTGCTGAACGGATCGCCCGCTGCCTGCGACGCTGCGGGCAGCAGGGCGAAGAGCTGGCTGTTGATCGATCGCAGTGGCGCGGTGTCGTCGCGGTCCAAGGCAGCGCGGCCCTGCGCGATGAGGCGATCGGCGTGTGGCGGGCTGCTCATCTCGGCTCGGCGGGCGGCCAGCTGGTGAAAGAGCTCGACCTGCAGGACACCTGCGCGATCGAGCACCTGACCGATGAGGCGGCCGAGGTCGTTCATGTGCCGGCGCAGCGACGTCGAGTCACGTGTGCCGATCGATTCTTCGATCGCGGACGTCGCTATCCGCATCGCAGCGGCATCGTCGGTATTCCCGTGCGCGGCAACGATATCGGTAGCATCGATGCAGGCCGAGCGAGCTTCGGCGACAAGTTCGGGCCATAGCAGCGCATCCTCGACTTCGTCGAGCGCGACGTGCAACTCGCGCACCAGGGCGTCGCAACCTTGTGCGGCGTCGGTGTCGTCGAGTGCGGCGGCGAGCCGCTGTTCGACCGTCTCGGTTCGGCCTGCCTCGTCGACCTGCACGAGCACCATGCCGGCGACCGGATCGCCGGCCTGCACCTGACGAGATCGCAACGACGCCAATCTTTCCCGGACATCACTGACTCGGTCGGCGAGTTCGGTGTGGGTGGGCACAGTCTCGGATTCGAGATCGGCAGCCTGGTCGAACTCCTCGTCCAGCATCGGCACATAGGCGCGGGCGGTCACGAGCCGCGACGAATCGATCTCCACCAGGAACTCTATGTCCGAGCCGAGGGGCAGCGGGCGCGAGACCTGCTGTGCACGCACCTCGAGGCAGCCGACCCGCCGATTCCGATCCGCCCTTGGCTGTTCGCCTTCGAGAATCGGGATACGGATCACGCCGCCTACGACGCCGGGCGCTACGGTCGTCGTGGTGCGCAGCTTGGCGCGGCAGCGCACCGGCAAAGTAGCACCTTTAGGAGCCAGCGGCAGCAACGTGTTGTCCGCGAGGCCGATTCCGACGGAATGGATCAGCGGTTGCTCGGTCTGCACAGCCCCGACGGTGTAGGTGAACGTCTCGGGGCCGACCTGGCGGCGGTTACCCAGCGCATCGCGCAACCACACTTGAAATGTGTTGAGCCGCCCACGCTCCGCGAGGAGCCGCGTGGCGAAAGTACCGTCCGGCGCGATCGGTAGGCGGCCGCTGTGCCACGGCGGACGGGACTCGGGATTGCCGAACTCGATGGACAGACCATGGTCGGCAGGTTCGATGCTGCCGCGGATCAGCGGGTCGGGGTCCGGCCCGGCCGGGTGGTAGTCCAGTGTGAGCGCAAAGCCGCCGTGCGCGACGGGCGGCACCGAAACAGCTTCGTAGCGCTGCGTTCCCGCGAAGATCGCGGCACCGCGGGCGACGACCGTGAGCGGATCCGCGGTGTGATCCAGTGCGATACCCAGCCCCGAGTCCGAATCGGCGAGGTAGTCCCGAACAAACGGCGACAGCGTCGGCCCCCCGACGAGGATCACGCGTTCGATGTCGCCGCGGCCCAGGTTCTTCTCGGCCAGCCCTCGTCGACACAACTCGACCGTGCGCGCGAGCACCGGGGCAGCGAGGCGCTCGAGATCGGCGCGGCGCAAGTCGAACTCGAACTCGTAGCGGCGCCGGCCATCCGGGCCGACAAGGTCGGCGACGATCTCGGTTTCGGCCTGACGAGACAGGCGGATTTTTGCGCGCTCCGCCTCGAGCTTGAGCGTATTCAAGGTCGCCCGCCAGCGGGCGTCGCCGCGTCGCACGTCGAGTCCGTGCCGCTTCGCGAAGGCAGGCAGCAGCAACTCCTCGACGACTCGCCAATCGATGTCCTTGCCGCCCAGATGATTATCGCCGGCATGCGTGACTATGCTGAACTCGCCGTCCCGCAGCCGGACGACGGCCGCGTCGAACGTGCCGCCACCGAGGTCGTATACCAACCAGCGCACGCCGTCCGCGCTCGACTGAAACCCGTGGGCCATCGCCGCGGCGGCCGGCTCCTGCAACAACGGAACCTGCCGCAGTCCGGCGAGTTCGGCCGCACGGCGGGTCGCGTGGCAGGCATTCAGATCGAACGCGGCGGGCACCGTGATCACCGCGGCGTCCACGTCGTCACCGAGTCGCTGCGTCACGTCCGCTCGCAGCGACTTCAGCACCTCGGCCGACAATTCCTCCGCACCGAGGCTCCGGTCGGAACCGGCGAAGTGCTTGACGGTGCCGGCAAGTCCCATGTGCCGCTTGAACTCCACCGCCGTGTTGTCCGGGTCGATTTCCGTCTTGTCCTTCGCCGCCCGACCGACATGCAACGAGCCGTGCCTGCTGAGCCAGACCGCCGACGGCGTTATGTCACCGTCTTCGTTGTTCTTGACGATCTCGGTGTCGACGCCGTGCAGCATGGCGATCGCACTGTTGGTGGTACCGAGGTCGATACCGAAGTTGATTGCATTCATGACGTGCCTCCCGCGGGCATGCCGACGATCACCTCGCCGGTCTGGATGAGTTCGCCGTGCAGATACACGCTCGGGCGCAGAGTCTCCTCCACCGTCGCCCGCTCGATGCCCGGCAGCTCTTGCGCGGCAACCACTTCCAGCCGCTGGCCATCGACGAACTCGACGCCGTCGTGATCTTGCACGGCGACACCGGCCTCGGCGAGGTATTCGAGCGTCGTACGGATCTGGCGCCGCAACGGCCGCAGTTCGGCCTCATCGCACCTTCGGTGCGCCCGCCACTGTGCGGTCGCGATCGCTGCGACAACGTCGGGGGTCAACACGCCGCAGCGGTGCTCCGGTTCGGGCGCAGGCGGATTCAGGCGTGCGTGCAGCGGCGCGATCAATCCGCGGACCGCCGAAACCACGACTTCGCGTATCATTTTCGCACTTCCATGATCGCTCGCATACGAGTGTCCACGAGTTCCCGTGCGACAGCCGGATGTTCTCGCATGCGCGCGTCGCTCCGTCGCGCGCTGCCCCCGGCAATCCACCTTCCGACATCAGCGACGACGTAGACACCGAGCGCGGAAAGATACAAGCCCCAATCGATTACGCCGAGCAGCCCCAGCACCGGAAAGACGATCACCAGGGACGCGAGCATCATGAACACGATCAGGCTCATCGCACCGAGGACCCGGCATCCGCGATTCCATGCCTGATGACACGACGGACATCGTTCGATGTCCACCATCATCTGCTCAGTCGTCGTGCGCTTTCCTATCAGCCGCACCCGTGCGGTGGATTCCGGTGCGCTCGGCTGCCCGCAGAACCAGCAGAACTGGCGCACTTCATACCCGATCGCCGCAGCCATGAGAGCCGCATAGATGAGAAACTGCGTATCGTCGGTCGCCGCGAGTGCCTCCGCGCGGCGCAACAACTCCTCTGCGCTGCGGGAATCGCACATCGCCGCCACGCGCAACGAAACAGCGGTGACGATGGCCAGCGCGACGTCCTCGCGGCTCTGGCGGAACACACCCGGCGGCAGACCGGGAATTTCAGCGAGCAGGTCGAGCACGTCTTCCGCCGAATCCAGCAGCATCACAACATCACTCAACTCGTGATCGGTATGGGTACCGACGGGCGCGCGCATCCGGTCACAGATCACGCCGAGCGCATTGCTCAGGAAAGTGGCTCTGTCCCTGTCGATATCGCGAATCACCACGACATTGTTGGTGAGTGACCGCGCCCGCACGAGCAGCCGCGCGCACGAACTGGAGTCGCCCGTTTCGTTGCCGTATGCGGCGATACACAGTCGCGCGGCGGCGGCGATCTCGTCGCAAAGCGTCGCTGCCGCCGCGCCGCCGGGCGCATTGCCGATAACCCGGGCCAAGCGTTCGGCCTGCGCGATCAACTGCTGCGCGACCACCAATCCTCGGCGATGGTCCGCCGTGACCTGATCCTGTGACCCAGCCGCGCGTCGCCCGATGTCGTCGAGTATGGGCCGCACCGCTGTTGCGATCTCCGCCCCGGCCAGCCGCTCGTCGCCGGATGCCATCAGCATTGCCGCGCGCACCTGATCCGCAGCCGCCGAATCGTCCCCGCGTTCGACCGCGCGGGCGAGCAGAGCCGCGTTGACCGAAACCAGCAGCGCCGGAAGCAGCCGCCGCAGCTGGTCGGCGAAGTCGGGGCGAATCTCCGGCTCGTCCAACAGCAGAATCCGATCACGCACATAGTCCCAGCCGGCCTCGTCGCCGGCGGCTTCGCGCCACCGCAACCGCACACCCGCCCAGTCGACCTCGCCCGCTGGATCAGCCAGGGCCTTTGCATGCGCATCAACCGCGCGATTGTGCGCGTCGTAACCTGGCCAGTGCCAAAAGAATTCGTCGATGATCCGGCACATCGGGTCGCCCAGTTGCCGACAGGCCTCGGCAATCCGCTCGTCAGCTTGCGCCTCCTCGGCGCGTCGCCGGACTTCACGAGCCGATGCCGTGACATCCAGTCCGATCACGCGAAAACTATTGCACTGGTATATTTCCGGGCCGACGACACGGCGCAGGCCAGTCTCGTACCCGAGCTCGGTCGTTCGGCTCATCGAGTCACCTCGAACCTCGTCCATCACTACCGTGTCGTCATCGACGATCGAAGGTGCCACTCGGATCGCCAGGCAGAACCCGAGGCCGCTGCCAGCTGTCGATGCGAGTAATGATCACCGCCGCGCACGCCGCGGCAACCACCATCGATAGCGCCACGACAGTGGCCCGCGCCGGCGATATGAAGTCGGAATCGACCGGCCAGAAAAGCACGGCCCACGTGGCCAACCACGCCGACCACCACACACCGACCAACAACCCGCCCGGACGTCCACGCAGGTCCGGTGCATCCGTCGGTGTCCGCGGATCGCTGGCGCGCAGCACATCGGTCAGGATCGTCGCGGGAAACCACAGGTTGACCACGGGGCAGAACCAGCCGCCGACCACCCACCCGATCTGCAGCCGATGCCGCGCCGCACACAGCGCGTCGGCGTTGCTCCTGGCCTGCCGCAGCCACGCCATAAATACGATCCCCGTGCCGAGCAACGCCATGAGCATAGTGATCATGGCCGGACCGACGACCATGGACCAATCGTGAAACTCATTGCGGACCTGAGCATTTGGGTACTTGCCGTGATATCTGTCGAGCGCTCGATAGCCCAGCGCCTCGGTGCTCACAAAGACGAGCAGTGCGGCCGTTGTGCAGCCGATCAAACCGATCGACCAACGCCCGAGCGCATCGATCGGTCGGACAGCCGACGGCCGGGCGAGCACGGCGCCGGGAGTGGTCCACGGAGGCAACGGGCCCTGATTCTGCTCAGGTTCTGCCTGAAGGCTCGCCGAATTCCGCGAGTCGTCGTAATCGAGCCACCGCGTCGTGGCGGCGGCCACAGTCAATCCGATCGTAATGACCGGGAAGATGACACCGACCGTCACCAGCACCGGACTGCCGATCAGGATCAGATCGTCGTTGCTCGCGGAAACTGCCTTTACGATCGCGAATTCGACTATCCCATAAGCGATGTCGGCCGCACAGGCAGTGACGACGAACGTCCGGCCCGCCTGTCTCCGGCGGAGCAGCTGAATGCCGCCGACGAGCAGCAGCACGCCGATCACCAGGAAGATCGGGGCGGAGATCAGCATGGTCGTCCGCATTGGGCGATCCGCCTCGCGAAACAGTTCACTGCCCGTGTCGAGGAATATGAACAGACCGACCGCAAGCACTGCGCTCAGCAGCCGATGGACCGCGCCGAACAAGGCGAGCACACCCGCCGCGATTGCGGTCCCGCCACTCGTCCGGTGTTCGTACGGCGGATTCTGCCGACTATCAGGATACGGTTTCATGCATCCCTCAACTCCGTGAAGGGGCAAACGGTTGCCCACGTTTCGTGCCCAACTTTTTGGGGCACCGACCAGTTGTAGTTCGGTAAGAGCACGGAAAGGCGGTTCAGATGAGCACGACAGGCGATGGCGATTGGGTACGCGACGTTGCGCTCATCGCGCTGCTCGGCGCGGTGCTGCGGGACTGCGCGAGGGAACCGCTGTCATTGCTCGCGAACGCTCCTGAGACGTCGGTGATTCGAATCGGCCGTGGCGGCATTGATTCGGGGCGGTCATTCGACGACCTGCTGATCGAGGCATACGAATCGACCAAGGACATGCTGCTGGCTTCAGTGACAAAACAGGTCGGGAGCCGCACCGACGCGGAAGACATCGTCCAGACCGCGTTCATGCGCGTCTACGCCGCGCGTCCCGATATCTCCGACGCCGAGGAATTGCGCCGCTACATCTGGACCGCCGCGAAGAACCTGACCCGCGATACGTGGCGGCGAGCCGCGAACGAACGCGACCGTGTCGATCCCGATGGCGAGGCCAGGATCGCGCAGCTGGTAGACGGCGCCGGACTCGCCTTCGACGATCTCATCGCGCTGCGGCACATGCTTATCGCGGCCCTGAATGCCATACCAGCCCGCGAACGCGAGGCAGTGGTCGTTCGCGCATTCGAGGGAAACACCTATGCCGAAACAGCCGCGATCATGGGCGTGGGCGACGGGACCGTGAAGGCCTATGTGCATACCGCACTCCAACGGCTCCGTGCGAACATCGAAGCAGCTTGATACACAATCGAATTCAACGCGTGCGTGTCAGTCGCTCTCGCATGGCGGCTTGCTGTCGACGCCACGCGGAAGCTTCTCACGTTCGGCGTCGGTGTAGTCACGATCGCTGACCGCACACAGATGTTGCTGAATATTGTTGCGGTCGAGGTTGATTTGGATCGGCCCCTGGTCGGACAGACCGATCAGCGTCGTTCCGATGAGCTTCCATATCTTTGTAGATCCCGGCGTGGCGAACTTGGTGCTGGTACCGGTGCGTATATCCCACACCTCAACATCCGACTTCCCGCCGAGAGCTAGTAGGCCACTCACCGACCAGGAGACGGTGACATCATCGGGAATATTGGGAATATCCAGCTTCGAGCTCTCGCCGTCGGTCGAGTTCCACCGATACAAAGGCCCTGAACGGGTTCGAATAAGAACGTCTGCCTGCCCGGCATTCATAGCTATACCGGTAAGTTGCTCTGTGGCGGCAGCAGGCGAGAATGCGCGGACACGCTGACTTGTGGTCAGGTCCCATAATTGCACCGACGATCCGCCCGTTCCGTTTACCCAAACGACAACTGAGTCGCCCGTGGGTGAATAACCGACCAATGACGACTGCCGTTGACTGAGACGCAGATCGTCGAGCGATTGGCTTATCACCACTTGATCGCCGATCTGATTGCCATCTTTGATTCGCCAACGCGTAATTCCGCCAGCGTGCAGAACGGCGATCTCATCGTTATCGCGAGCGACGACCGATGTCGCCCACTCACCTTCGCGATTTGTCGCTACAGCGCCTGCTGGAGTCGGGAGTGTAATTCGGCGTTCCACGGTGAACTCGGGGACCGCCAATACGAGAAGATCGTTCCCTGCGGTAGTCGCAAGCGCGTGCCGGTTGTCGGGCGTGAATACGACGGTTGACCGGGGGTTACCCGTGAGGTCTCCGAGATCAGTGCCCGAGCGACCATCGACCCGACGTAATGTCCTCGCCTCTACGATCTTTGGACCGCCGTCTCTCGTAACCTGCACGTACCGTCCGTCGAGGCTCCACGAGGCTGCGGCGGCGTCCGAGACGATTTCCGGTTTCGGCTCGATTGTCTGCGCCGGCGCATATCGCTCGAGGCCGTGGGTTGTCGCCCGCATCAACACCGGTCCCGCTGGCGTCGATGCGACAGCGTATGCACCGTAACTGTCGTCGTGTCGAACTTGAACATAGTACATATTCCCAGTTGCTATCTCGAGGAGCCTGGCGATCCAAAATGGCGCGCGACTTTGGCCCACGAGAGCGACTACGAATTGTCCGGTTCTATCCAGTATTCGCGTCGGGCAGCCACCGAAATTCCTGCGATATCGTTCCGCACCACTCAACTCTCTGACGACCCACTCTCCGGTTTCGTCCGAGCAGCTCAGAATCGAGCCGCCCGTTGTCATCTCCCTGCCCTGCCATTCACCTACGACCCGCCCGGTTCCGACCTCGCGTACAACGCCGCGCTCAGAATTTCCGTTCGATTCCGTGAGCCATACGCGTGCTCCGTCGGGATCGACATACTGGGGAACGCGAGTCAATGTTCCGTCGGCCGGAATCCCCGGCAACTGACGAGGTTGCCCTGAGATGTCGTAACGCTCGACCACATCGGCATCACCCAATTCCTCACCGGTTTCGTTTCGTTTCAGATCGACCGAAACAAATAGCTGGGTACCGTTTTCGGAGAAAGCCGCGAGCAGCGCGTACGGTGAGATGACATCTGAACCTTCCGGTCGTGCGGTGAAGGGGCCGGTTCGAGTCTGTACGTCCCACACTTCGATACCGCCACGATCAGTCAATACCGCCATCCGTCGCCCGTCTGGGCTGAGCTGGGCATACATCAGGTTCGGAATCGTCGTAACCTGCCAAGACGAGGGCTCGTTTGTCATAAGCCCGGTCCATACAGATACCCGGCCATTCGCTTCGGTGACTGCAGCTACCGAAGCATCTCTACTGAAGTCAGTCGACCTCATACCAGACCACAATCCGTTGCGAACCGATTCCAGGGAGCCGAGCCGAACCTGCGCACCGAGCTGAGCCGAACGGACCTCGGGTTCTCCCGGGGCAAATTTTCCTGCGGCCTCGGCGAATTGGAGCGCTTGGTCCGACTCGGTATCGCCGAGTACTTCTGATTGCTGTGCGAGGTTGATGCCCGCCTGCTCGCGCAACTCCCTGGTCCGTTCCTGGCTGGTCCGATAGGCGACGACTGCGGTGCCGGAGGCGACCAGGGCGAGTACGGTGACCACCGCGGTGACGGTCCACAATCGCCGCACCTCGCGTCGGCGGAGGCGGCGGGACGCGGCGATGTACAGTCGATGCGCTGCAGGGATTTCGGGTTTGCGCTTGTCGACCCATTCGAGCGCATCCTCCAGCGTCTTGCCGTGCAACAGCGCGCCGTTGTCGTGTGCGGACAGCTCCCACTTCTGTCGGTCCTGCTCGAGTTGCTGTTGCCAGGTGCGGAAGTCGCGGTCGTCCTGCAGCCAGCCGCGCAGTCGCGACCAGTTGTCGATGAGGGCCTGGTGCGCCAGTTCTACGATGTCGGTTCCCTGCGCGTCCCGGCCGACGACGACCAGCCGGTCACGCGCCAATCGTCCAGCGACACTGCGTAGTTCGGGGAAATCACCGATCGACACCACGGACCGGACGAAACCCGCTCCGCTGGACGCGGGTGCGGCAAGCAGCTTCAGCAGGCGCCGCACGTCGAATTGCTCGACCGGATCGGTGAACTGGTCCAGCACCTGCTCAGCGCGGTCGGTGAAGAAACCCGTTGCGCGGCCGACCTTTTCGTAATCATCGATGGTCAGAGATGCGCTGCCGCGCCGATCCCACAGTTGCGTCAGAGTCGACTCGAGCAGTGGCAGCGCACCCGGCTCGCCCACCGTGTCGTCGACGAGACGCTCGACCAGCGCCGGCTGCAGATCGACGCCAGGCGCACGGGCCGCGGGCCGCTGGATGGCGTCGCGGAGCTGGTCACGCCCCATCGGCGCCAGCGCCACCGTCGCCCCGTCGAGAAAGCTGGCGACTTCCGCGTCGATCAGGTTGTTCAGCGCATCCCACCGCAACGTGAGCAGAATTCGGATGCGCCCCTCGGTATCGGCGCGGGTGAGCTCCATCAGCCATTGCAGGACCGCACGTGCCCGCTCCGGCGCGGTCGCGGCCAGATCCTCGAATTGATCCGCGAAGAGCACCAGGCCCTCCGGCGGCACGCGCTCGAGCAGTCGCGCCACCGAGTCGTCGACGGTACCCGACTCCCGCGCCGCCTGTTCCGCCAGCAGTGTCGAGAGCTCGCCGTCGTCCGGAAAATCGAATCGTGGCGCCACCGCTCGGACGACCGGCGTGGCCGCATCGCCCGGCGACACCTCGCCGGCGAGCCGGAAGGTCGCGATCTGCCGCCCCTGCCCCCGGAGCCGGGGGATGACCCCCGCGCGGATGAGCGACGATTTGCCGGTGCCCGACGGTCCGGCCACCGCGACGAGCCGTCGCTGCCGCAGTGCTGCCGACACCCGCTCGATGTCGTCGTCTCGACCGTAGAAGTAGTCCGCATGTTCCTCGTCGAACGGCTCCAGCCCACGATAAGGATTGGGGACGAACGAGGGGTCGAAACCGAGCACGTCGGCAATCGGGATCATGAACGCTGTCCCGGTGTACCCGCGCGGGTCGGCAACCGCCGCCATCCCCACTACCGCGTCTGTTCCGCTGTCCCACACCGGCGCACCGCTGAACCCTCGCGTGATCGGCTGACCGCCGACCCGCTGCAGCTGCAGCCAGCCGGTGCCCTGGCGTTCCCGGAACTCACCCGACGCCCAGACGCCATCGGGCAACTCCGCCGGAAAGCCGAACATCCGGAACTCGCGCCCCCACGGGTCATTGGCGCGCCAAAACGGCGGCGGCCCAGCCGAATCGCTTACGGCGTCGTCCAGCTCCAGGATCGCGATATCACCCCGGCCGTCCTCGGCGATCGGTGACCACCGGCGCACTCGCGCGCGCTGCGGCCCGGCCGACGGCAGCAACGGAAAGTCCACCGCCACAACCGAGTCCGGCGGCTGTACATCATTCGGATCGGCACCGGTCGCGTAGGCGACCACATGCGCGCACGTCGCGACGATATTCGGGCCTACCAGGAACCCCGCGCCGACGACCTGACCTGTGGTCGTGCAGATCCGCGCATGCGCCGAGCCGAATCGAGCGACAGCGCTCGAACCACCTGCAGTCATGGTCCCTCTCTCTGTACTCGGACGAACATATCCCGGCACCACAGAGCTCGAGATCGAAAGCGATATCGTCGGTATACATCTCGCCGCGCTTCGACGGCATTCGCAGCGGCCACCGGTCGGTATCCAGGTGTTGCCAGTACCAGTGTTATCGGACTCCTGTTACTGGTGTCGGTTCGGTTGCAAGCTCATGAGATGACTCAGACCTTGCAGCCGGGTAACGCTGCGGCCACGTCGGCCGTTACGGGATCGGCAGTTCAACCCGCCGCGTTCGGTGCGCGGCGAACTATCGCGGTGCTCGCGGTGTTGCTCACCGGGCAGTTCATGGCGGTACTCGATGCCTCGATCGTGAATGTCGCCATTCCTTCTATTCGTACTTCGTTGCATACCAGTGGATCCGCGCTGCAGTTGATCGTCGCGGGGTATGTGATCGCCTATGCCGTGCTGCTCGTGACCGGTGCGCGATTGGGTGATCGGTTCACTCAGCGCCATACCTTCATCACGGGGCTCGCGGTGTTCACCGTCGCCTCGCTGGTCTGCGGGTTGGCATGGAATGAGTTCTCGCTCATCGTATTCCGCTTCCTGCAAGGGGCGGGGGCCGCGGCGATGATTCCGCAGATCATGACCATGATCCAGCGGAATTTCACCGGCAATGCCAGGGCCAAGGCGCTCAGTGCGTACTCGGCGATCATTTCCGGCGGGATGGTCGTCGGTCAGGTGGCGGGCGGATTGATCGTCAATGCCGACCTTTTCGGGAGTAGTTGGCGCGGCGTATTCCTGGTGAATGTGCCGATCGGCGCGGTGCTTCTGCTGATTGCGCCGCGGGTATTGCCCAGGGCCACCGCGCGATTCGATCGGAAACTCGATCTCGCGGGTCTGACCATGCTCACCGTCTCGGTGCTGCTGCTCGTGTTGCCGCTGGTGCTGGGGCATGAGCAGGACTGGCCGGTGTGGACATGGATCATGTTGGGCACCAGCGTGATCGGGGTCGGATTGTTCGTGGCGATCGAGCGGGCGGTCGCGGCACGCGACGGCGAACCGCTGTTCGCGCAGCGAGTGCTGAAGTCGCCGGGCCTGGCGCTCACCGCGGGCACGCTGTTCACGATCATGGCGACCTTCGGTGGCTGGATGTTCGTCATGGCGATCCACCTGCAGAGCACCCTCGGCTATACCGCGCTGCACGCGGGTCTGCTGTTCATCCCGATGGGCGTGACCTTCGCGCTGGCCAGTTTGAACTGGGAGCGCATCCCACATCGCCTGCACGCCACCATGATTCCGTTCGGTCTGGTGGTCGGCGCGGCCACCATGGTGACGCTGGGCATGATGCTGCGCAACGGCGCCGACTTCGGTCCGCTGCCGCTGGTCGTCTTCGGGATCCAAGGCATCGGTTTCGGTCTGGCCTTCAGTCCGTTGATGACCCGCACCCTGGCCAGGATTCCGATGGCTCTTGCGGCCGATGCCAGCGGCATTCTGGTGACCAGTGTGCAGCTCGGCATCGTGGTCGGGATCGCCTGCTTCGGGTCGGTATTCCTCGGCCTTGCGGGCAGTACGGTGCTCTCGGCCGCACATGCGTTGGGCGGCACCGCTATTGCGGAAGGTGTCACGGTATTGGTTGCCGCGGCGCTGTCTGCGCGCGCCGCACGGTAAGGACAACCGATCCCGGATTCGCTCGACGGCGAATCCGGGATCACCGCCTATCTCGCGATCGTCGATTCGGATCATCGCGACGCAAATCATGGCGGTGGCGGTCGAGTTTGACGATCGTCATACCAATGAGTGGAAATGTCTTCGCGGTGGGCATCGAATTGGATGGCGAGGGATATCACCCGGCCGCGTGGCGGCGGGCCGCACATGCGCCCGATCAGTTGCTCACCGGCAATACGCTGCGCAAACGGGTAAGCGCGGCCGAGAATGCCGGCTTCACCCTCGCCACCTTCGACGATTCGATCCTGCCGCCCACAGGGCATCCGGCGGGACGGATCGACGGGGTGACGCGGGCTTCGTTCGTCGCGGCGACAACCAGCACGATCGGGCTGGTGGCCACGGTCGCGACCACTTACGCGGAGCCGTTCCACACGTCGTCACAACTGGCCACGCTCGATTACGCTTCGCGTGGGCGCGGCGGATGGATCGCCACGACCGACCCCGCGGCCGCCACCGCCTGGGGACGACAGCCGCGCCCAACTGAAGCGGAACTCGCACGCGAACAACGGGATTCGATCGAGGTCGCGCGTCGGCTATGGGATTCATGGGAAGACGACGCCGTGGTACGCGACTATGCGGCGAGCCGATTCCTGGATCGAGACAAGCTGCACTACATCGACTTCAGCGGTGAAACGTTCTCGGTGAAGGGTCCGGCGATCGTGCCGCGGCCGCCGCAGGGGCAGGTGGTCGTCTTCGCACATGACACCGGTGATGCCGACGTCATCCTGGTCACCGGAACCGACCTCGCTCAGACCCTCGCCGCCGCCGACCACGCGCGAGCCACCGGCGCACTGGTGTTCGCGGAACTCGATGTCGCCCTGGACATTCCGCACGCGACGGCCGCTGAACGCCTCGCCGACCTGGGCAAACACGCGGCCGCGAACCGCACCGAGCGCCTGACGTTCTCGGGCTCCCCGACCGAACTCGTCCGCCTCATCACCGAACTCGCACGCCACGTCGACGGCGTGCGCCTGCATCCGGCCGTTATCGACGAAGACCTCCCGGCGCTGGCGCGCTTCGTCCTGCCCGCCCTGTTCCGCGCCGGTACCGCCCACCGCCCAGTGCCGGGTTCGACCCTGCGCGCCAATCTCGGCCTGGAGCGGCCGATCAACCGTTACGCGAAGGATCAGCACTGATGTCCGAGGTTCCTTTCCCCGACGCACAGGTTCATTTCGGCGTCTTCTTCCAGGGCGTCAACCACAGCACCATCTGGTCGGATTCGAGCAGCGGCTCGCAGATCGACTTCGAAACCTTCCGCCATATCGTCACCACGGCAGAGCGCGGACTCTTCGACGCATTCTTCCTCGGCGAGGGCCTGCGCCTGCGCGAGCAGAACGGAAAGCTGCTCGATACCGATATCGCCGGGCGTCCCGACGCCATTGCCCAGTTGGCGGCGCTGGCCGGGATCACCAGCCGGATCGGTCTGGTCGCCACCCAGAACACCACCTACAACGAACCCGCCGATCTCGCCCGCCGACTCGCGGGTCTGGATCTGCTGTCCGGGGGCCGTGCGGGCTGGAACGCGGTCACCACCGACAATGCCTGGACCGGTGCGAATTTCCGGCGCGGCGGCTTCCTCGACCACGCGCAGCGCTACGAGCGCGCGGGCGAATTCATTCGGACGGCCCGCGAGATCTGGGATGCCTGGGCCGATAATGCGATCGCGACCTCGCGCCACGATACCGATTGGGCCGCATCGGATTCGGTGCGGACAGTGACCCGCGACAACGAGCACTTCCAAGTCTCGATCACACCGACCGTGCCGCCCAGCGCCCAGGGCCATCCGGTGATCTTCCAGGCCGGTGATTCACCCGCGGGCCGCGACTTCGCAGCGGCGCATGCCGAGGTCATCTTCTCCAGGCACGGAACACATTTCGACGCCGCGCTCGCATTCGCGAACGATATTCGGGCACGCCTGGAAGGCGCGGGCCGACCGGCCGATGACATCAAGATCCTGCCCGGCACCCAGATCGTGTTGGCGGAAAGGGAATCGGAGGTCGAGGAGAAGGCGCGCTGGGTGCTGGAGGGCCAATTCACCGGACAGACCGCGCTTTCCCTGGTCGGGCAGGTGTGGGGTCGTGATCTGTCGGATCTCGATCCGGACGGTCCGCTGCCCGCGGACGACCCACAGCCCCGAGTGATTTCGGGCGAGCGCGGCGCACAGCGCGACGGTCAGGATCCGGTGGCGATCGCCCGACAGTGGCGGGCGCTGGCCGAGGCCAAGAATCTGTCGCTGCGCCAGGTCGCCATCGAGACCTCGCAGCGGTCCGGATTCGCCGGAACACCGAGCCAGGTCGCCGACGAACTCACCCGCTGGGTCCGCCACGGCGCGACCCACGGGTTCAATATCTCGCCGTATCTGGTGCCGACCGGAATCGACGAGATCGTCGACTGGCTGATTCCGGAATTGCAGGAGCGCGGAACGTATCGCACCGCCTACACAGGCACCACCCTGCGCGAACATCTCGGGCTGCGACCGCCGCTGACCAGGCGCAGATAACCAGGTCCGATCCGCGAAACATGACCGGTTTGTCGAAACATGGCCGGTTTGTCAGGAAACCGAACCCGGGGCCGCGTCTTACTCGTATGTTTGCCATACGCAGTGCAGATCGGAGTGGACAGTGCAAGCAGGGGTTACCGCGGATTATGTGATCGTCGGCTCCGGATCGGCCGGCGCGGTCCTGGCCAACCGGCTCAGCGACGATCCGGATGTGTCGGTGGTGGTGCTGGAAGCCGGACCGGCGGATAAGAACAAGTTCGCCCATATTCCGGCGGCATTCGCGAAGCTGTTCCGCTCGGAGGTGGATTGGGACTACCTCACCGAACCGCAGCCCGAGCTGAAGAATCGGCAGATCTACTGGCCGCGCGGCAAAATGTTCGGCGGATCGTCGTCGATGAACGCGATGATGTGGGTGCGCGGATTCCGTGCCGACTACGACGAGTGGGCATTGCTGGCCGGGGACGAGTGGGGGTTCTCGGCGGCGGTCGAGCAGTTCCGCAAGATCGAGTCCGTCGAGGACGCACAGTATCCGGATGAGGGCGCGACCGGGCCGCTGCATATTTCGCGGCAGCGCAGTCCGCGCCCATTGACCGCAGCATATTTGGCCGCGGTCAAAGAATCCGGATTCCTTGTGGAGCCACCGAACCGGCCGCAGCCCGAGGGGTTCAGCGAGACCATGGTCACCCAGCGCGGCGGCAGGCGGTGGAGTACAGCCGATGGGTATCTGAAGCCCGCGATGCGCCGCGCGAATCTCACCGTGCTTGCCGAAACGCTCGCGTCGCGGATCATCTTCGAGACTTCGCCGACCGGAAGGCCGCGCGCGACCGGTGTGGAGTACCGCAAGGACGGCGTCACACAGACTGTGTCCGCCAGGCGCGAGGTGTTGCTCTGCGGTGGTGCGATCAACAGCCCGCAGCTGCTCATGCTCTCGGGTATCGGCGATGAGGACGAGCTGGCGCGCCATCACATTCCGCTTGTGCACCATGCGCCCGAGGTGGGTGCCAATCTGCAGGACCACCTGGTTGCGGCGCTCGGCTACGGTGTCGAATCCGATTCGCTGTTCACTGCGGAAAAGCCACGTCAGCTGCTCGACTATCTGATCCGGCACCGCGGCATGCTCACCTCCAATGTCGGTGAGGCCTACGGTTTCATCCGCAGCCGGTCCGATCTCGAATTGCCCGATCTGGAGCTGATTTTCGCGCCCGCGCCGTTCTTCTACGAGGGTCTTGTGGATCCGACCGAGCACGGGGTCGTGCTGGCGACGGTGCTGTTGCGGCCGCACAGCCGCGGCCGGATCTCACTGGGTTCCGGTGATCCCACCACCAAACCGATCATCGACCCACGCTATCTCTCCGATAGCGGTGGCGCGGACCGGGCCGCGATCATGTCTGGTTTACGCGTGTGCGCCGAACTGGCCGCGGCTCCGCCTCTGAAGGCGGCACTCGGGCCACTGATCTATCCTCCGCAGGCCCCGGCCGAGCTCGAGGCCGCGATGGAATTGACGCTGAACGGCTACTCGCACACCCTGTATCACCCGGTCGGCACCTGTCGGATGGGTACCGATGCGGGCAGTGTCGTCACGCCGCGACTGGAAGTGCGTGGGGTGCAAGGACTCCGCGTTGCGGACGCCTCGGTGATGCCGTTGCTGATCCGCGGGCACACCCATGCGCCGAGTGTGTTCATCGGTGAGCAGGCAGCTCAGTTCATCCTGCATGGTTAGCACGCTGCCGCAGGCGAGGGGAATCGATAAACCACCATTGAGCTTGTTGCCGGTCGGGCCCGCAGGACTCTCCGCGGCGGCGGAATGTGCCGGGTGGCAAGGGAATCAGTGGTCCCCGGGTTCGTGCCGCAGATCGGGCTCGAAATGGCATGCAATGCAATATCGCATTGCATGCTTGTGTGCATAACGCGCTGTGCCGCACCGAATGTCAAGCGCCCGCCTGACCGATTGGTGTTGTGCCGCAGTGGCTCGCCTCGTCGAGGCGAGTCTTCTGGGCTCCGTCGAAAGTGGTGCGGCAGCACCGCGCAGGACAATGACACCCAGCAGGACAGCGGCGTCCGGCGGCGCGCCGATATCCGGGAGCGCAGCAGCACGACAACACCCAGCAGGGCGATGACACCCGGCAGTACAACAACCTCCAGCCGCACATCGACACCCGATAGCGCAGTGGCATCCAGCAGCGCAACGGCACCCGGCAGCGCAGTGGCATCCAGCAGCGCAACGGCATCCAGCAGCGCAGTGGCATCCAGCAGCGCAACGGCACCCAGCAGCGCAACGGCACCCAGCAGCGCAACGGCATCCGGCAGCGCAGTGGCATCCAGCAGCGCAACGGCACCCGGCAGCGCGGCGGGCTCGATCGCGGGCACGGGGCGGAGTCAGGCGTAGGCGAATAGGGCCAGGGACGCTGCGGACAGCAGCAGGTAGGGCATGGGATAAGCGATGTCGGCGTACAGCTTCGCTCGGATGATGGTGATTTCTGCGCCGAGGAAATACAGGACCAGGCAGAGCGCGGCGGTGAGGCCCAGTGGCGGGATGGCCAGGCCGATCAGGAGGCCGAGGCCGCCGAGGGCTTTCAGGATGGCCAGTGGGTTGAGGGTCCATTGTGGGAGGCCGTAGCCGAGCATGGTCTCGCGCACCTGCTCCGCCTTGACGATGTCGAAGCCGGTGGCGGCGAATGCGGCTACGGCGGCGAGGATGGTGACGACGACATATGCGACAGACATGGGAACTACCCTCCGGTTAGCTGGGTTCTGCGGGTCTGCGATCGTGGGTGGGACACCCGATCGCCCTATCCACGTGACGGATGCCGACCGCGAAAGGTGACCGATGCACGCACAGGAATTGTTGGCGCGACGATTCGAGACGCACCGCGATCACCTGCACGCGGTCGCCTACCGGATGCTCGGATCGGCCAGTGAAGCCGAGGACGCGGTGCAGGAGGCCTGGCTGCGGCTGGACCGCTCCGACACGAGCGAGGTCGAGAATCTGGCGGGGTGGTTGACCACGGTGGTCTCCCGGATCTGTCTCGATATGCTGCGCTCGCGGACCGCCCGCCGCGAGGATCCGATCGATCGGATCGTCGAACTCGGCGACGCCGCCTACGACCGCGATCCGGAAAGCGAAGCGGTGCTGATCGATTCGGTCGGGCGCGCGCTACTGGTGGTGCTGGATACGCTCGGTCCCGATGAGCGGGTGGCATTCGTGCTGCACGATATGTTCGCCGTTCCCTTCGATCAGATCGCGCCGATCGTCGGGCGCACCAGCGCCGCTACCAAGAAGCTCGCCAGCCGGGCCCGCACACGCGCGCACGGCGATGCGACCGCGTCCACCGCCGAACTCGCACAGCAGCGGCACGTCGTGGATGCCTTCCTCGCCGCCGCCCGCAGTGGTGATCTCGACGCACTGCTCGCGGTCCTCGCGCCCGATGTGGTGCGTACGGCCGATCCGGCCGCACTGCCCTCGGGTATGGCGCCTGTCGCGCGGGGTGCGCAGGCGGTGGCCCGCGAAACCGTCATCCTGCGCCGCCGCTCTCAGGTCGCCACGCTCGCGCTGGTCGACGGAGCGGTCGGCATCATTGTCGCGCCGCGCGGCAAACTGCTACTCGCGCTGGCGGTTACGGTCCAGGACGACCGGATCGCGGGCTACGAGGTGATCGCCGATCCGACCCGCCTGCGGCAATTCGACATCGCCGTGCTTCCTGAATTGCCCTGAGCCAGAGGAAATTCAGGCCGTCGAGCATCAGCCGCAACGCATCACAAAGGCAACAAGAGCCCCGGTCCGGCCGGGAGGCCCTCGGCTGCCCATCGCCCCCCGGCTACCCCTTGATGAAACACATCGGACGGATCCAACCCGAGCCCCGAATCACCGCCATCGAAAACCCGAGCCGAATGGTCGCTTACGGAATGCCTCCGAGCCCATTACGATTCGCCTCGGCGGTCGATCGGACCAACGGCATCGGCAGCCGACGACTCCCACGGTCAGTCGCAGACGGCACCGAAGGACGCCGAGCCCACCAACTTCGAGTATTTGGCGAGCACGCCGCGTGTGTAGCGCGACGGCAGCGGTTTCCAGCCTTCGCGGCGGCGGTCGAGTTCTTCGGGGGCGATGAGAAGGTCGAGGGTGCCTGCTGCGACGTCGAGGCGGATCTGGTCGCCGTCGTGGACAAAGGCGATCGGCCCGGCATCGACCGCCTCGGGAGCGACATGGCCGACACAGAGACCGGTGGTGCCGCCGGAGAAGCGTCCGTCGGTGAGCAGCAGCACGTCCTTGCCGAGGCCCGCCCCCTTGATGGCCGCGGTGATCGCGAGCATCTCGCGCATGCCGGGGCCACCCTTGGGCCCCTCGTAGCGGATGACCACCACATCGCCCGCGGTGATCGTGCCGTCCTCGAGCGCGTCCATCGCCGCCCGCTCGCGATCGAAAACCCGCGCCGTACCGGTGAATACGTCGGAATCGAAGCCTGCCGACTTGACCACCGCGCCGCCGGGCGCGAGCGATCCGGCGAGGATGGTGATGCCTCCGGTCGGGTGGATCGGAGATGCCATGGCCCGCACCACTTTTCCGTCGGGATCCGGCGGGGAGATGGTGGCGAGGTTCTCCGCGACCGTGCGCCCAGTGACGGTCAGGCAGTCGCCGTGTAGCAGTCCGGCATCGAGCAGCGCCTTCATCATCACCGGCACGCCGCCGATCCGGTCGACATCGGTCATCACATGTCGCCCGAAGGGTTTCACATCGGCGAGGTGCGGCACCCGGCGGCCGATGCGCGCGAAGTCCTCGAGTGCCAGATCGACTTTCGCGTCGTGGGCGATCGCCAGCAGATGCAGTACGGCATTGGTCGAGCCTCCGAAAGCCATGACCACCGCAATCGCGTTCTCGAAGGCCTCCTTGGTGAGGATGTCCGCCGTCGTGATGCCCCGCCGCAGCAATTCCACCACCGCCTCACCGCTGCGCCGCGCATAACCGTCGCGACGCCGATCGGTCGCGGGCGGTGCCGCACTGCCGGGCAGCGACATACCCAATGCCTCGGCCGCGCTCGCCATGGTGTTCGCGGTGTACATGCCACCACAGGCGCCCTCACCAGGACAGATGGCGCGCTCGATGGCGTCCACATCCTCGCGACTCATCAAACCGCGCGAGCAGGCGCCGACCGCCTCGAACGCATCGATGATCGTCACTTCGCGCTCGCTGCCATCGCTGAGTTTCGCGATACCGGGCAGGATCGAGCCCGCGTACAGGAACACACTCGCCAGGTTGAGCCGCGCCGCCGCCATCAGCATGCCGGGTAGGGATTTATCGCATCCGGCCAGCAGCACCGAACCGTCGAGCCGCTCGGCCTGCATCACGGTTTCCACGCTGTCGGCGATCACCTCCCGCGATACCAGGGAGAAATGCATGCCCTCATGTCCCATGGAGATGCCGTCGGAGACCGAAATGGTCCCGAATTCCATCGGATACCCGCCGCCCGCGAACACCCCCTCCTTGCACGCCTTGGCAAGCCGGTCCAGCGACAGATTGCACGGCGTGATCTCGTTCCACGAGGAGGCCACCCCGATCTGCGACTTCCCCCAGTCACCGTCGTCCATGCCAACCGCCCGCAACATGCCACGCGCGGCCGTCTTCTCCAGACCATCGGTGACATCGCGACTACGCGGCTTGATATCGGGACCGTTCGGATCATTGACCATGGCCACATCATTCCCCGCCCGCACCCACACCGCTGTCGACCACGCCGATCAGGGTGACTATCCGTGCGTGCCGATTCGCTGGAGCAGATCGAGCAGGGTCGCGCGTTCGCCGGCGGACAATGCGGCGAAGGATTCGGTCAATACCTCGTTCGCGACCTGATGACCGGCGCGCAGGACCTCCTCGCCTGCGACGGTCAACCGGTGTTCGATGGCTCGACCGCGACCGGGGGTGCGGTCGATGAGACCGCGTGTCACGAGCCGGTTGGCGAGGGTACCGAAGGCCTGCTCGCTCTGGAATGTCTCCTCGGCCAAGGCGCGTGCGGTGGAACCGGGATTGCGGTCGATGGCGCGCAAGGCGTCCCACTGGGCGAGGGTGGTTCCTACGGTCGCGAGCCGATTGTCCAACGCACGGTGGTGGCGGTACTGCGCCTGTTTGACGGCGCGTCCCAGGGCTTGCAGATCACCAGGCATGGACATGACCCTAACAGTATGACTAAGCTTGTTTATATCAACATGTTTAGTCAATGGATCGAGGAGCTCGACGATGCCCGCAGAAACCCGGCCACAACCCCCGCTCACCATCGCCGAATCAGGCAGCGGCCCAACAGTTCTCGTCCTGCACGGCGGCGCAGGACCGGCCTCGGTGGCCGGTGTCGCCGAGCACCTGTCCCGCTCGTCGCATGTCATTGCACCGACCCATCCGGGTTGGAATGGCACACCATTGACATTCGACAGCATCGGCGATCTTTCACGCGCCTACCTGGACCTGCTCCACGATCGCGATCTGCAGGACGTTTTCGTCGTCGGCTCCTCGATCGGCGGCTGGATCGCCGCCGAAATGGCCGTCCGTGATCACGACCGCCGGATCGGCGGACTCGTGCTGATCGATGCGACCGGCGTATGGTTCGACGACGAACCGATCGCCGACTTCTTCGCCCTCGACGCCCGCGGCGTGGCCGAGCACTCCTTCCACGACCCCGCGCGCTTCTACCAAGATCCCGCTGATGTTCCCGCCGCACAATCGGCTATGCGCCAAGGGAATATGGCCGCACTACGGACTTATGCGGCCGACCCGTACATGCACAATCCCCGACTGCTCCCCCGACTCGCCGCCGTCACCACCCCCACCCTGCTGCTCTGGGGTGAAAGCGATCGCATCGTCACCCCGGCCTACGGCGCGGCCTATGCCGATGCCCGCTTCGAAATCATCCGTGCGGCAGGGCATTTGCCCCAACTGGAACAGCCGGAGGCCACATTCGACCAGATCGACGGATTCCTCTGGTCAGTGCGGTAGCGGATCGGTCACACGCGTCGACTCGACGTGCCGAGGCGAAGCCGGCTGGTTACGAAGACGAGCAGCGCTATGAGCTGGATGGCAGCAGTAACGCTGACCACGGCGGTCAGAGACCGGGCGTAGAGCAGACCGAGGAGCGCGGATCCGGCGAACGCGGCCAGGCCCGAACCGGCGGCGAAAATACCGTAGGCGGTACCGCGGCGGTGCGCCGGGACCAAGTCGGCGACCGTCGCGCGGAGTGTCGATTCCTGGACGCCGAGCACCGCACCCCACAGCAGTGCACCGATGACTGCGGGAATCGCATTGTCCTGAAAGGCAAGTGGCGGGATGAAAGCCGAGAGTAGGGGCACCACAATGAGGATTCGGGCACCGATGCGGTCGTAGCACCATCCGGTGAGCAGGGCGGCGAGGGCATCGACGACCATTGCCGCGGCATAGACGACCGGGATCACCGCCACCGGCAGGAGTTCGCGGGTGGCGAGATGGAAGGCGAGCAAGCCGAACCCGGCGAAGCCAGCGGTGGTTGCGGCGGCGAAGGCGAGGTAGGTCCAGAACTGCGACGGCAATCTGGTTGGGACCGTTGCGGTTTCGGTTGGCACCGTCGGTTCGTACGCGGCCGGATTCGGCACGCGCGCCCACAACCTCCCCAACACCACTAGGACGGCGACACCGGGTACTGCCAGTGCGAAGAACGCTGGGCGGTAGTCACCTGCCGAAAGCACGAGTATCCCCGCGACGACAAGCGGCCCGACCAACGCGCCGATCTGATCGAGTGCCTCGTGCACCGCGAACCCACGACCGCGACCGACGGCACCCGCCGCATGCGACAGCAGCACATCCTTCGCGGGACTGCGCACCGCCTTACCCGCCCGCTCCGCGATCACGAGCACCCCCGCCGACCACAACCCAGTCGCGAACCCGAGCAGCGGAACCGAGGCGACGGTCAGTGTGTAGCCGCCGAAGGCAATCGGCCAGTAGGCGCGCGTCCGATCGGTCAGCGGACCGCTCACCAAACGACCGGCGAGCGCGAATGCCTCCCCTGCCCCGGTGATCACACCCACCAGAACAGCGCTCGCACCGAGCGAGGCCAGATACGGACCGATGACCGCCCGAGCGCCCTCGTACACGATATCGGCGAGCAGACTGACCACACCGAATCCGACGACGAACCGCCATGGACTCATCGCCGCGGGCCTGGGCACGACCGCCGACACGCTCAGAGAATAGCGACGATCCGCCGACCCAGCAGGCTTATGCACCCCGCCCTTGGAGGCCGGATCCGCCGGCCGGCAGGTGCGGATGGTGGTGCCGTAGTGACGGCCGAGCGCGACGATGTCGGGGTTGCGGACCGCGAGCCCGGCGATATGGGTTGTAGTGACAGTCTTTTCGTTGTCGGTCAGCAGATAGGTGGGGACCCCGCCGATCGTGCGGAACGTGGTGTCCAGGCAGGCCAAGATCGTTGGGACGGTCTTGTCCAGCACCGGGATCACCACCCGGAAGCGGGACCAGGCAAGCCATGCGCACCACAACGAGGTGCGACGGTCACCGATGCGGGCCCCAGTCGTACTGAATCCACAGTCCAGGCTCGGCGACCCACGGGCGGTGGATTCGCCGGTGCCCGGTCCGGTAGGAGTCCTTGACGGCAGCGACTGCGCGGCGGGTGGTGCGCTCGCTGCCGCCGAATCCCAGCGCGAGCAGCCGCTTGTGTATATGGTCGGCGCCGATCTTCCCGGCAGATGCCTCGACGAGTTCCTCGATCTTGGGCATGAACTCGTCGATCAGTCTCACCCGGGCAGCGGGTTGTGTCGGATCGGTTCCGCCGCTGCGTAACTGGACGTAGCGGCGCACGGTGTGGTGGTCGCAGCCGATCAGTTCCGCAGCACGCCGATAGCTGCCGGTCAGGTCGTAGGCGGCCAGGATCTCCATGATCTCCTCGTCGGTTTTCATCACTGCCAGCACCTCGGCGATCCGGCCCGCGACGCAGGAGGTGTCGCGGCCGGATCGCCGAGGAGGCTTCATCCGATGCGGACGATGCTCTTGCCGCGCGTCACGCCGCCGGCCAGGTTCGCGATCGCGGTCTCGACATCGGCGAGGGCGTATTCGGCGGTGACATCGACCCGCACCGACCCGTCGGCGACCGCCGCCATCGCGCGGGCAGCGCTGTCGGCCAACCGGTGTGGCCGGGTCTGGCTGGCCAGGTTGCTGTTGTAGGTCAGTAGCGACTGGCCGTGCATCAGCAGATCGTTGGCCGAGACGGTGACCGGTTCGAAGGTGGCGATGTTGCCGTAGACCACGATCCGCCCGTGCGCGGCCAGCCGGGCCAGGCTCGCGACCCTGGTGGGCCCACCGATCGGGTCCAGGATCACGTCGAAGGTCTCCTCACTCACGGCATCCGGGAACTGGTCGCGGGTCAGGATCTCGTGGTATCCGAATTGGCGGGCGTACTCGACCCGGCCGGGATTGCTGACCACCCCGACGATTCGCTGCGCGCCCGCCGCAGCGGCGAACTGCCCGGCCAGCGACCCGACACCACCGGCCGCGGCATGGATCAGCACACTGTCCTCGGCACGGACCCCGCCGACGGTGTTGATCAGGTCGTAGGCGGTGGGTGTCACCCATCCGAACCCTGCCGCCGTGCGCTGGTCGACGCTGGAGGCATCGATCGCCAGCACCGACGGTGCGGTCACCACTTCGGCGTAGGCACCCCCGCCGACCAAAGCGACGACCTGCTCACCGATGCGGTTATCGTCCACGCCCTCGCCCACGGCAATGATCTCGCCGGCGGCTTCGAAACCCGGCACGAACGGGCGCGGGATCGGGAAATGCGCGTCGCGCACTAGCACGTCACCGTACTGCACCCCCGCGTAGGCGACACGGATCGCGACCTCACCCGGCCCGGCCACGGGCTCGTCGATCTCGGAGATCGTGAACCTGTCATCGGTGTCCAGCACTACAGCCTTCATCACATACAACTTTCTGTGTTGACTCAGTATCCTGATACTCAGGAACTTAAGCAATATCAGATAGCTGAGTCAACTTAGGGAGTTGTGACATGGTCGACATGCCGGTCGAGGAATACGTGTGCACCCGCATCCGCCGTGCCGAACAGGCACTGATGGCCCACCACGAGGCGGTGCTGCGCGGCTACGGGCTGACCATGACCCAATACACGGTGCTGTTGACCCTGTCCCGCGGCGACGCCATGTCCGGCGCCCAGCTGGCCCGCGCCTGCGGAGTCACCCAGCAGAGCATGGCCACCGTCCTGACCGGCATGCAGAACAAGAACCTCATCGACCGCACCCCGTCACCGGTGCACGCCAAGGTCATGATGGCCACCCTCACCCCGGCCGGTCGTGGCCTGCTCGACCGTGCCTACCGCGAGGTCATCGTGCTCGAACGCGCCCTCACCGACCGATTCACCCCCGAGGAGCACAAACAGTTCTGCGAATTCCTCGACCGCGCCACCACCACCCTCATCGAGCAAACCCCCACCGGCCACACCAACTGACCATCCGCAACCAGAAGAGCTGGGGAAATCCACTGTCCGCCAATGTGTTAGACCCGCTGGCCGCCAGCGGGGAGAAATACCTGGCCGCTGACACCCAGCACGACAAGGTCCCGACACAGAAGTAGCTCGGCGCGCTGCGTCCCTACCACACTCAGCTTCTGTCAGAACACGCTCACAGAATGTGCCACGTGGTTGGGACATCCGCCCGTAACGCCTCGATCCGTCGCAGAACCTCGGCGGCGGTGGTTGAGCCTGGAGCCGACTTGCGGGCGTTGGTGGTGATCATGCGTAGTTCCCGAAGGTCTCGCAGCCATGCGTACCCCGGCCATTCCCGGATATCGAGCCCGTACCGGCGACAGAACTGCGGGAAATCGACCCGGCCGACAAACGTTTCACCGAATACAAGTCCGGCCAGATCTCCGGCAAGACAAGCCGGGAACAAGCAGACAAGGACATCTATCTGGTTCGGGACCAAGGATGGCGTGCCGCCACAGCTTCCACCTGATCTTGATCCCGTTCGCGGGGGTTATCCCCGGATGCTCGCGAAACCCATGGGCGGCGTGGGCGATGGCCCGGTGCGCAGTACCGGGCGGAAGTCGGGAAGTGCGGGTAGCACATCGGCGTTGCGGGCGGCGTAGCAGCGTACGCGCGGGAGTGCGCGGGTGACCTCCGCTCGCTCCACTGGTTCGGCATCGATGAAACCGATGGTGTCCAGGTCCAGGCCGAGGGTGTGCGCGATCCGTACTAGCGACGCCGATTTGCGGCCCCAGCCGATCTCGATGGCCGAGAACATGTCGTAGAGCCCGTGGCGGTAGAGCTTTTTGAGGGTGAGGTCGCGGTCGCTGCGGCTGGCTACGGCGTGCCAGATGCCGCGCTCGCTGAGCTTCAGCAGCGTGCGCAGGGCGGCGGGGCGTGGTGCGCTGCTGGTCGCGTCGCAGACGACACCATCCCAGAGGGTGTTGTCCAGTTCCCAGACAAGACATCTCAGAGCCGGTGCCATCGCCTGCCCCTATCGGTTGGTCATCGCTGCCTCTCCTGCCGTGTCGTCGGCAGATGGGCTACTGCGAAAACCATCCAGCGAACGGCACGTACCGGACAAGCCCCCGCTTTCTTGGGAGCCCGTGCGGCCGAGGTGATACTACCGGTACTGCCCGTGCATGCTCCTGTCGAAGGCCGTAGTAGCGGCGAACGAGCCGTTCGTAGACCCGAGCGGGCGTGAATCGCCGGGTCCAGAACGAGAGCCGAACGTCACTGCCGCACAGATAGGTTTGGCGCGGTTCGGGCGCTTCCAGGATTGTCCGCACCTTTCTGGCTACCATCTCCGCGGACTGTCCGTGCTCCAGATATCCGGTGACGCGCGACAGCACCGAAGTGCGATCCGGCGTGTATGCCTCGATCGGATCGGCAACGCGCGCAGCCGAATCGATGATCGGGGTGACTGTCCACCCCGGCGCGAGAACCGACACGTGGATGCCGAAGCCCGCGGTCTCCATCCGCATCGCCTCACCGAGACGTTCGACGGCCGCCTTGGTGGCCGAATACCAGCCGCCGTAGGGCTCGGCGATCGCGCCCGCACCGGAGCTCACCACGATCACCCGGCCGTGGCCTTGCGCACGCATGATCGGCAGAACTTCGCGCAGCACGCGGTGGGTGCCGATCACATTGGTGTCGATGAGTGCGGCCGCCTCGTCCGGATCGGTCTCCTCCACCGAACCGACAATGCCGTAGGCGGCGAAGGTGACGACCGCATCGATGCGGCCGTGCCGTGCGTGCACGGATTTCACCCAACTGCGCACTGCCTCGGTATCGCGGACATCGACCGCACGCACGTCATCCCGCACGATCTTGTCGCTGCCCTCGACCGTATAGCCGACGCGCGCAAGGTATTCGACGGTCGCCGCGCCCATACCGTTGGCGGCCCCGGTCACCAGGACAACGGTCACAGCGCACACACCTGCAATACGCGCGGCAGCACCTCTAACCGGGCCGATTCCACAATCGTGATCTCGCCGTCCAATTCGAGCGGTGCGGGTGCGCCGGGCCGCAGTTCCACCGCGGTGTCGCGACGGCAGGTGGCCAGCGCCGAACCCCGGAACTTGCCGCGGTAGAGACCTGCGATGAGCCCCAGAATCCGTGCCCGTCCGGCGGCTTCCCAGATATTCACGTCGAACATGCCGTCCGCACGGGTGACCGGCGTGTCGTAGTACATGCCACCGGCGAAGTGCACGCTCTTGAGCACACCGACATTCGTGATCGGTGCGGTGTGCACCCAGTCGGATCCGCGCAGCTGTACGGCCAGTGGCTTGTGGGTGGCGATATTGGTCAGTGCGGTGGCGATAATGGCCGCCTCGACATTGCGGGATTTCAGCCAGCCGATCAGCCCGCGCGCGTTGTTGAACGAATGATTGCCTGCCGCAACGAGTCCCATGCTCGCATTGAGCAGGAAGTATCGGACTGTTCGGGTGCCGTCCGGGAGCAGCATGGTGGCCTTACCGACATCGATGAGCTCGGGTGTGCCGAGCCGGACCGGGATATCGGCGATGCTCGATCGCCCTGGTTTGTGGAAGTCGTTGGAACTGCCGAGACCGATCGCGCCGAGTGCGACCGATTCCGCGCCTTGTCGCGGTCGGTCGGTCGCCGGGTCCATGATCGAATTGAGGACCAGGTTGACCATGCCGTCGCCGCCCGCCGCCACGATCACCTCGGGTGGATCCGCTTCTAGGCTCGCCTGGACCAGTTTCATGGCTTGTTCTGCGTCACTGGGCATTTCGACAGTGAGATCGGTGTTCCGTTCGCGTAGCACGTCTTCTACCGGACGCCACCGCTGCAGCGCGGTCCCGGCATTGGACTGTGGATTTAGGACGACGAGCATGATTTCTCCTCGATACCCAGCCACTCGCGCAGCCGAGGCCAATCCCCCGTATTTACAAGACCCGAATATTTCTGTGGAACAGCGGATTCCGGCACGTTCACGAGGAATACGGGGATCCCGAGAAGTGCCGCCGGCGCGTCGTTGGCAATATCGTTGCCGATCATCACGCACTCCCCCGGTTCCGCGCCGAGCCGGTCGAGCAGTTCGCGGTAGAACTCGATGCGTGGTTTCGAGCGGCGCATGTTCTCGCCGCTGGTGCGGAAGGTGAACGCGGACGGGTCGTAGCCGCCCCAGCCGAGCCGGGTGGTGACGGTGCTGTCCGGCCACAGCGGGTTGGTCGCAACGACCTGTACCGTGCCCGCTTCCTGGAGCCGGGTCACCGTATCCAGTGCCGACGGCTCCGGCGCAAAGCAACCACGCAGACGCGGAAAACCCGTCTCGGCCAGGCTCTTCAGTTGACTGGCCACCGCATCAGGTGTGACCCGCAGCCGCTCGGCGAGCAGTCCGACCATCAGGTCGGTGTTGGTGTGCGCGGTGTCGTTGGCCCGCACCTGCTTCAGCACGCCGGGCAGGACACGCAGAAAACGATGCGGTGGGGTCAACTCGCGAAATGCCTGCGCGGCCGCCAGCGGCATCAGCGCCTTGAACCGGCGTCGATGCAACCGCACCAAGGTGCCGTCCAAGTCCCACAGCACTGTGCGGTTCATTCCTGGCTGTCCAGCACCGCTTGTAGATCGGCGCGGGTCAGGCCCAGCTGGGCCACGTATTCGTCGATGCCCGGACGTACGGTCGCAGCGGTACCGATTCCGGCCCGGCAAGCCAGCTCCGAACCATAGGCGGCACCGAGATCGAAGACGGTCTTGGCCAGAGCCGCCGGAAACAGCCAGCGGCCCAGGTCGCGCTGGAAAACGCGAGTAAGCCGGTAGGGGGCCGAGATTCGCGCACCGAGATCGGATAGCGGCGCTGGGTCGCGCAGCGAACTCATCTTGCGTGCTTCGGCACCGGGCACCAGCAGCAGATCCGACCACAGGCGGCCGAAGCGGTCACGCTTTTCGCTCGCGACGGCGGTCATATTGAATTCGGTGTAGGCCTTTTCGATGCGTGCGGTGTGGGTGGAGCGGCTGCGGAGCAGCGCATGGATATCGGCGGTTTTGCGCGCGGTGTCGTAGCGGGTGAAGCGATTGATCTTCGGCGCGATCCAGCTGATCAAGGCCGCGAACTCCGGTTCGGGCACGAGCCGATCGGCCAGCGAAAGAGCGTGGTACATCAGGCTTTCGCTGCCCGCCTTGGCGATTTCACCGGCCAGCAGGTCGTAGTCGAGGTCATCGGCGTAGCGGGCCAGGTTCCAGATGTCGGCGAGTTCGCGTACACCGGTCTTGTAGTAGGGCAGGTGGATGCCGAGGTGGTGCAGGTTGTCCTCGTGCGACATGGCCCAGGCGGGCACACCGTAGAAGTCGATGCGCCGCACGCGCTTCCAGATCGCGGCGTAGTCGACGGTGTACGGAGCCAACGGGGTGATCAGGCCCCAGTGCGTGCCGACGACGAGGGATCCGTCGCGGGAGACGAACGACGGCAGGTGGTGTGAGCGTTCGGCGCGGACCTTCGGTGCCTTGCCCAGCAGTTCGGAAGTGGCGAAAAGTCCCATCTCCCGGTAGATCTCGATGACGGTGTCCACCTGATCGAGTTCGATGAGGATGTCCAGGTCGTTCATCCGCTTGTAGCGCGGATCATGGTAGATCTCCGCCGAGAACAACATGCCCTTGAGCACCACGCAGCGCACGCCGCGTTCGTCGAAGCGGCGCAACAGTTCCCTGGCACCGGCTAGGCGCCGATCGTTCACGGCGGCAATGTGATCGGTCACGTCGGCGAAATGTGCTCGCACCAGTTCGGGAACGAGCTCGTAGAGTTCCTCGGATGCCAACCGGCGCTGCACCAGTGGGACGGTCGCATTGAGCTTGGCGAGTTCGAAAACCTCGGCCCAGTCGGTGATCTCGTGGGCGAGTTTCGCCAATACGGCGCGTTCGTCCTGACTCGGGTCGGCAAGTGCCGCGTGCACGAGCAGGCGTTCGGAAGCCGTACCGCCCGCGGCGATTTCGGTTCCGGTCATATCAGCGGATCCCTTCTTCGGTCGGACCGATTTGCTCGGGATGGAAGGCGAAGCGGCGGGCAACGGCCGAAATATTCTCCAGCGCGAAATCCAGCTGGTCGCGACTGAGCGTGGCCATCATGCTGACCCGCAGTCGCTGCTGTTCGCGTGGGACGGCCGGGAATTCGACGCCGTTGACGAACACGCCCTCGGCGTGCAGCGCCGCGACGACCTCGGCGACGGCGAGGTGCTGTGGCACCAGGATCGGGATGATCGCGGTCTGCGGATCGACCGCGAAGCCCATTCGACGCAGTTCCCGCACGAAGTAGTCGACATTGTCGTGCAATTGGCGGATCCGCTCCGGATGCGCATCGATGAAATCGATGGCGGCGAGTACCGAGGCGACGACCGCCGGGGCCAGCGAGGCCGAGAACATGTACGAGCGTGCGAAGAACCGCAGCGTGTCCACCAGATCCTTCGACCCGGCCACGAAACCGCCGGTGGTGGCGAACACCTTCGAGAAGGTGCCCATGTACAGCTCGACCGATCCGGCCCCCATGCCGAAATATTCGGCGGTGCCGTGGCCGTGCGCGCCGAGCACACCGGTGCCGTGCGCGTCGTCGATGGCCAGCCAGGCTCCGAACGAATCGCACAGCGCCCGAATCTCCGGCAGCGGTGCGATATCGCCGTCCATCGAATACACGCCCTCGACGGCGACCACGATATTCGCGCCCGGATTGCGCCAGCGGATCTGCATGAGCCGGTGCCGTAGATGCCGAAGATCGTTGTGCTCGAAGGCCATCGAGCGGACCCGTCCGAGTTGGATGCCGTCATAGAGGCTGGCATGGCTCTGCTCGTCGTAGAGCAGGATGTCGCCCTTGCGCAGCAGGCCGGTCACCCAGCCCACATTGGCGGCGTAGCCGGAGGAGAACACCAGCGCGGATTCGCAGCCCTTGGTCTCGGCGAGGCGTTCCTCCAGCCGCCGGTGCACCGAAGTGGTGCCGTTCAGCAGTGGCGGTCCGCCGTGGCCCACACCGAATTCGCGCACGGCCCGGATGGCGGCTTCGACGATCTCCGGTTCGTTGCCGAGGCCGAGGTAGTTGTTCGACCCCAACATGATCAGGTCGCGGACCGCGTCGCCGTCGGGATCGCGGACCTGTACGACCGGACCCGCCGGCCCGGTGATCTCACGGAGGACGAATCCGGTGCCGCGCGCGTTCGCGACGTATGGCCGGAATTCCTCGAAGCGCTGTTCGAAGGTGTGCGCGGCGGGATCGAGGTAGTGCTCGAGGCTGAAGTTCTCGCCGTGCGCGGTCTCGTGCGGTGCGGCTGCGGTGGATGTCATGAGCTGTGTTCCTGAACGATGGTTGCGGTTCCGGCCCTGCCGTCGAGAATCAGCACATCCCCGCTGGCGACCAGCTGGGTGACGCCCGCAACGCCGACGACGGTGGGAATGCCGAGTTCACGGCCGATAATGGCGGTATGGGAGAGCGGGCTGCCCTTCTCGCTGACCAATCCCCCGGCGGCCACCATCAGGAAGACCCAACCGGGATCGGTACTGGCTGCGACGAGGATCTGACCGTCGACCACCACATCCGGTTCCGGGGTGGTCAACACCAGTGCCGGAGCTTCGACTCGGCCCGGCGCGCAACCGATTCCGTGCAGCACACTTCCGGAATCGCCGACGGGAGCCGGGTGGTCGAAGGCCGGATCGTTGATGCCGACGGCCGCGATTCCGGCCGTGACGATCCTCGACGGCAGTTGCTCGGTGCGCCACCGCTCGTGATCGCGCTTGCGTGTGGCGACCGTGCGCGCCGCATCGGTATCGACCGCGGTGCCCCGGGTAAGGGCCGCGATCTCCTCGTAGGTGAGCCAAAAGATATCGCGCGGATCCTCGAGCAGTCCGGCCGCGTACATCTGCCTGCCGTATTCTCGGAATACCCGTTTGACCAGGCCGAACGAGCGGCTGCGACCCAGCCGCATATTCTCGCGCTGTTTCACATGCTCGCGCGCCCGGCCGAGTGCGAACCGGAATGCCAAGCGTTGTGGGAGCTTTCCACGGAACAGCCTCGCCGCGGTGCGCTCCGCGTCGCGGCGGATCTGCTTCTCGCGCGCCGCCATTTCGTCGATGTTCTGACCGCCACGCAGGTAGTTGCGCAGCATTGGAACCAGTCGCTCCGGATGTTCGCCCAGCGGATCGGTTTCCAGCTTGAGCTCATCGACGGTACGGTCGCCGAACAGGGCGATATGCCGCAGGCATGCACCGCGGAAATCGGCGAATTCCGTTTGTACCAGGGCTTTCCACACTTCGTGCGGTTCCAGCGGCCCCTCGAACAGCTCACGCAGCCCGGCATCCGCCCGGACCGTCGCGGTCAGTGCGAGCACCGAGCGGACCGGGTCGACACTGTCGACACCTTCTTCGCCGCAGAACAATTCATTGCGCAAAGTGATGGCGGCTGTTTCGGTGAGGCCTTCGCGTTCCAGCAGCAGACCCACGACGTGGAACATCTGCTGGGCCAGAAAGTCATTGAAGATCTGCACCGCGTAGGCGGGGACGAGTTCGTGCAGGCAGCGTTCCATCCACTCCAGTAGCGCTTCCGGATCACGTTCCCGCTCCGGTGTTTCCGGGTCGAGCCGGTGGTCCAGATCGGCGGTGAAGGCCTGGAGTTCGGTGAAGAACGCGCGCAGCCGCCGCGGCAGCCGCAGCCAGCCAACGGTGATGATGGCGGCGATACGCAAGCGCAGCAGATACATCTTCGCCCGTGCCAGCCCGTGTTTCGGCGCGGCCGGGCGCTGATAGCGGTTCTCGATATTGAGTGCCGCCTCCCAGCCTTCGATGGCGAACTCCATGCCGGGGATCTGCAGGAACAGCCGGTACCAGTTGCTGATGTTGTAGTAGATGCGGCCGTGCGCGGTACCGACCAAATAGGGGTACAGACTCGCGGCATTGCGGTCGACGATGGCGTCGGTTGCGCCGAAATCCTTGTGACATGCCCGGAACACCTGCTCATAGGCATTCCGCAGGATCGAAAAGGTCAGCGGGCTGGACAGGCCGGGATAGGACTCCGCGACATTCACATTGTCGAAAACAGTTTCGCGGGCACCGGTCGCGGTGATCGGGCGGGCTTGGAGCAGGTACAGCACGCCCTGGGCGTCATAGGCCCATTCGACATCCTGTGGCGCGCCGAAAGCCTCGGCCAATCCTGTTGCGGTATCGACGAGTTCGACCACCTGCGTGTCGGTGAGTGTCTGATCGGTGACTGCGGCGATCTGCTCGATTACCGTGCCGGAACCATCGGCCGCGACCACGACCCGGCTCTGCTTCTCGGCCACCGAACGGGAAACGATCGTGCGCGCGGCGGTGTCGACGAAGTAGGTATCGCACTCCACGGTTCCGGCGACCACACCTTCGCCCAGGCCGAGAGCCGCCGAGACGACGGCCTCGCCCGGGTCGCCGGTCTGCGGGTTGCAGCTGAAGGCGACACCGGAGACCGCACCGTCGATCAGCACCTGAACCAGGACTGCGCAGTCGATCTCGGTATTGTCCAGTCCACGATGTGCTCGGTAGAAAAGTGACCGCTCCGAGTAGGCCGAGGCGAGCACTTCCAGCACCGCCGCCGATACGTCCGCCGGGGCGACATTCAGCAGGGTATCCAGTTGGCCCGCGAAGGAGTCCGTCGCCGAATCCTCGCCGCTCACCGACGAACGCACAGCCAGGCGAGCACCGGATTGTGCTGTGCGCTCAGCGATTTCGCGCACCTGCACGCCCAGCTCGGTGCTGATATCCGCTGGGATCGGCTGAGCACCGATGATCGTGCGGATCTCCTCCGACACCGCACGCAACGACGCCGGATGGGTGTGATCGAGCGAATCCAGCGCGTCGGCGATGGATCCGCGGATCGGTTCGAGGATGCGCGCACACGCGGCGGCACTCAGCACCACGAACGGTGGCACCCGGTAGCCGGCCGCGACGAGCCTGCCGAGATTCGCGGCCTTGGCGCCCACTTGCGGCGCCATCGTCACATCGGCGGCCAGTGCGGTATCGCTGACGGTCGTTCCGGTCATTGCGCGGCCTCCTGCATGGTCGTGGCCGACGGCACCGCGGACGCACGCCGGGTGAGCCGCACGAGTACCGGATCGGGGGTATTGGAGATCTCCGGGTTCTCCCGCACCCGCATCCCGTTGACGAGTTCGATGTCGTAGCGCGCCAACAGCATTGCGATGCCCACCCGTACCTCCATCAGCGCCATATGCTGGCCGACGCACAGATGTGCGCCCCAGCCGAACGGGAAGTAGCGGTACGGCGGGCGCGCCTTGGTCTGCTCCTTGGTGAACCGCTCCGGATCGAAGGTCAGTGGTGAATCCCAGAATTCGGGGAAGCGATGGTTCACGAACGGGCTGATCACCACGATCGCGCCCGGTTGCAGATCGAAGCGGTCGAAGCTGTCCGGTTCCACGGCGGTCCGGCTGAATGCCCACGCGGGTGGGTGCAGACGCATGGCCTCGTCGATCGCGCGCCCGGTCAGCTCCAGTGCTGGCAGGGCCCGGTCGACGCCGCCGGTCAGCGCGAGGGCGATATCGATCTCGTCGCGTACCCGCGCGAGCACCGCCGGGTTGTGGGCCAACTCGTAGATGGTCCACGCCATCGCGCCGCCGGTGGTCTCGTGTCCGGCGAGCAGGAAGGTGAGCACCTCGTGACGCAGTTGCGCGTCATCCATGGCGTGCCCGGCATCATCGCGGGCCGCGAGCAATCGGGCCAGCAGGGACGTCGCTTCGGCATCCGCTTCTCGGTGACGCTGGATGACACTGTCCACCACGCGATGTAGTCGTTCGCGAACCCCCTGGAAGCGGCGATTGGCCGGGGTCGGCACATTCGGCGGGACTTGGATGGGTGCGGCCATATGCCGCATCACCCACGAAACACCCTCGCGCACATCGTCTTCGATCTGGGGCAGGACACCGTCGATATCGGAGCCCATGACCGCGCGGCACACCACATCGGCCGCGACACCCATCACCTCGGGGACCAGGTCGAAGACCGTGCCCGTCGCGGCGTAGGCATCGAGACGATCGAGCATCCGCTGTCCGCACTCGAGCATGAGCGGAATCTCGGTGTCGACGTGACGGCGGGAGAATGCGGGTTTGATCAAGGCGCGCTGACGTTTCCAGAGTTCGCCGCCGCTGGTCAGGAGTCCGGGGCCGAGCAAGTAGTTCAGGCTCTGATAGCTGATCCCCTTCTCGTACTTGGCCGCATTGGTGACCAGCACCTGATTGATGTGCTCCGGCTCGACCAGCAGATGCATCTGCTGATGCACCAGCCGCAGCCGGACGCTGCCGCCGTGCGCGACGGCCTGCTCGTAGAACAGCGCGAGCGGGTCGGCGCGGTAATCCGGATACGCACCCAGTGGATGTCGCAGCGCCGGACCGCCGAGCCTGCGGCCACGGAACTTCGGCTGCACACTCATGCCGCGCCTCCGGCCCCGACCAGATCGTCCTCGGCCAGGAAAAGCCGCCTGGCCTCAGCGCGCTGCACCTTGCCGCTCGTGGTCTTCGGAATGCTGCGCGGCGGCACCACCCGAACCCCGGCGGGCAGCACACCGGTGCGCTTGCTCACCGCGACCCGCACCGCTCGGCGCAACGCATCGTGTTCGGTCGCCTCCGCACCGGATTCGACAATGAGATGCAACTCCTCCGAGAGCCCTCGGGTATCGGCATGACCGACCGCCGCGACACCACCGAGGCGCACACCCGCGACTTCCTGTGCGGCCAGCTCGAAATCGGTGGGCAGGTAGTTCGCGCCGCGGATGATGATCAGGTCCTTATGCCTGCCGGTGATGCGCAGCCTGCCCTCGCGCAGGTAGCCGATATCGCCGGTATCCCACCAGCCGTCCCGAGTGGCGGCCGCGGTCTCTTCGGGCAGCCGGAAGTAACCGATGGTCATCGATGGGCCGCGGAATTGGATGCGGCCGACCACGTCCGAACCGCACACCGCGCCGTCCTCGTCGACAATGCGTACCTCGGTACCGGGCAGCGGTGCGCCGCAGTCGACGATATGCATCACATCGAGGTCGTCTTCCGGAATGTCCAGGGCCACACCGTTTCCGGTGAGCGCCCGGCGCGACACCGAGTCGTAGGCGACCGGCGCGTGCGGGCGATTCACGGTGACCGCGAGGGATGCCTCGGCCATTCCGTAGCAGGGCACCAACGCATCCTTCGGCAGTCCCCAGGCCGCGAACCGGTCGACGAAACTCTGCACGGTCGGCGGATGGATCGGCTCCGCGCCGCAGAACAGGAACCGCCAGCTCGACAGATCGACGCCATCGAGTTCGGCGTCGGTAACCCGGGCGGCCGCATATCCGTATGCGAAATTCGGTGCCGCCGTATATGTTCCGCGGTATCGGCTGACCGCACGCAGCCAATCCCCCGGACTGCGCAGGAATCGGCTCGGCGGCATGAGCACCGCATCGATGCCACGGAATACCGGCGTCAGGAATCCGCCGATCAGCCCCATATCGTGGTGCAGCGGCAGCCAGCCGACCCAGGTGTCGCCCGCGCCCATCGCGGCGGCCTGTGCGATCTGTTCGCAGTTGGCGGCCAGATTCGCGTGGGTGATCTGCACACCTTTCGGTGTTCCCGTCGAACCGGAGGTCGCCTGGATGAACGCCAGATCTCCCGGTTCGGGAAGTCTGGGCGCCAGCGTCGGCGCGTCCGGCGAACAGGCCCAGGCGTGCAGCACATCGCCATCGATGGCGGCCACGGTTTCCGGCAGTGCTCCCCCTGCGAGCACCGACCGCGTCGCGACAACCGCAGCGGGTTCCAGATAGCCGAGCAGCCGAGTGAACTTGTCGCGGAAGATATCCGCCGAACCGAACCCGCCCGGCGTCGCCACCGCGGTCGGCACCGCGCCGAGCATCAGCGCACCGAAGAACGCCGTGACGAACTCCGGGGAGGTGGGCAGACAGAGCATCACCCGATCTCCCGGCCCGACCCCCTCGGCGGCCAGCGCGGCGGCGGTGCGTCCGGCAGCGGCCGCGAGATCGTCGTGCCGCCAGGCGATTTCACCGTCGGCGTCGCCGCGCTCCGGAACGAAAATCGTGGATGGCGCCGATGCACCACGCTCGGCGTCGGCCAGTAGCGCATGCACGATCGTCGGATGCTGGGGAACCAATTCAGTCACTGCTCACCCCGCACGTACCGCACGATCTCGCCGACCGTATTCAACTGTGCCGCGGCGTCTTCCGGTATGACGATGCCGAATGCCTGCTCCAGCTGAATGGTCAGCTCGATCGCGGTCGGCGAATCCAGTCCGTAGTCGATCAATTGTGCGGACGCGTCGATCTCGTCTGCCGAAACCCACAGCACCTCACCGACAACGGCGCGCACCCGCGCCTCGATCTCGGTGGCCGGGGTACCTGCCTGTGTACTCACCCGAGTAACTTCCCTTCCGTCACGCAGGCGCGGACCGACTCCTCGAGATCGACGCCGTCGCCGGTGTCGATGCGGTGGAATCCCACTTCGGGGAAGGCCACCGCGAGGGTGTCGCGCACCCGTAGATATCCGTCACGCAGGGCTCCGAGCCGCTCTGCCGTTTCATGGGCCTCCTTCGGCCCGTTCCCCGAACGTTCCGCACACCGTGCCGCGGCCTGTTCCGGCGGTGCGTCCAGCCAGAGCACCGCGTCGGGCAATGTCGTGCGAAAGCGGTCGGCGAAGCCGGGGACGGATTCGGTCACATCCCGGCGCACCAGATCCGCGATCTCCGACAGCAGCTCCCAGATATCCGGGGAACTGCCCAGACGCGTGGATTCCGACCGCTGCCAAGTGAGGATGTCGTCGAAGGTGCCCGGCCGGTGGCGCTCCAGCACGGCCGCGATCTCGTCGGCGCGATCGTGACCGTTCCATTCCGGGCGGGCCAGCGCGACATACAGGGGTCCGTAGACCAGCAATTCGATCAGCGGATGCCGTTCGAATACCAGCACATCCGGTGACCAGGTGCTCAGGATGAGCCGCTCCACCGGACCGAACAGCGTCATCTGCAGATACATCGCGGTGGCCTTCATTTCCAGGCTGCCGATTTCATCGCATCCGACGCTGAAGGCCTTGAGCTGCTCGGACAGGTCCGTCAGCGGCACATTGCGGGTGTTGTGGAAGTCCGGGCAGGTCATCGAGGCGAAAGAACCTGTGCCCGGTGCCAATTCGCGCAACCGTGCCATGACCGAGGACTTGCCTGCACCGTCGATACCGACAATCGCGACGCGACGGGTCACCGGTCGTCCTCCCGCAGTTGGGCCAGCACAGCTTTCGTGATGTCGGCGGGTGTGTCGGTGCCGTCCAAGCGGATCCAGCCGAACTCCTCCGACAGAACCTCCAGCGCATCGTGACTGCGCCGCTGGAAGGCCAGGAAGGTCTCCTCGTCGCCATAGCCGCTCTCGTAGTCGCTGCGCAACTGCTTGCGCCCCAACGCATCCTGCGGACTCACCGCGAGGTAGAAGGTGCGATCGGGTTCCGGGAAACCCGAAGCCAGCTTGCGCAGCACCGCCGGATCGCCGCCATGTGCGACCTCGGTGGCGAAGTACTTGTACCAGTAGGCATTTGCCAGCAGGATGTCCGGGCCGCGTTCGGCGGCGAGGTCGAAGGACAGCTGCATGGCGTGGAACAGGAAGTGCGCGCGACTCAGCGGGGACAGCAGTTTCAGATAGCCGTAGATCTCGGACGGACTGCGCCACGGCAGCTTCGAGGAGACCTTCGGATCCAGGAATGCGTCCCAAATGGTCATGGCGGCAACGCTTTGGCCCTGCGCCTCGAATTCCGCGGCGATGCGGGCCACCTGGGTGGTCTTGCCCGATCCGTCGGCACCGGCGATGCAGATCAGGCGTTTGCGTGTGGTCAGTGGTTCATCCGTTCTGGCGGCCGCCGGGCGTGGGTGCTCCGGGGGCGGTTGCTTGGGTTGGGTGGGGCGCAATGGCACTGCAGGTTTCGGCGGGATGGGCTCATTCGGCTCGCTGATCGGCAGCTCGTCGGGGACCTGCCGCTTGTCGGGGACCGGGCGCTTGTCGGGGACCTGCCGCTCGTCGGGGACCTGCCGCTCGTCGGGGACCTGCCGCTCGTCGGGGACCTGCCGCTCGTCGGGGACCGGGCGCTCGTCGGGGACCTGCCGCTCGTCGGGGACCTGCCGCTCGTCAGGGACCTGCCGCTCGTCAAGAACCGGGCGCTCGTCAAGAACCGGGCGCTCGTCAAGAACCGGGCGCTCGTCAAGGACCGGCCGCAGACGCTCCCGCGACCGCTCGGGATCTGTGACGACATCGAATCCCTGCCCGTTGTCCGAACCGGACGGCGGCGCAACCGGCTCGGACGAGACCGCAGTCTCCAGCACGCTGATGACCCCCGCACCGCCATCGACCCGGATCCGCTGTCCCGAGCGGACCGCCGTCGTCGCACCCGCGACATTCAGCACCGCCGGAATTCCGTACTCGCGCCCGATGACCGCCGCATGCGAGAGCATCCCGCCAACCTCGGTCACCACCGCTGCTACCAGCCCGAGGGCAGGCGTCCACCCCGGATCGGTGAACCGGGTGACGAGGATGTCGCCCTCGCGCAGCTGGTCGATATCGGCCAGCGAAGTGATCACCCGAGCGGTGCCCTCCGCAATGCCCGGACTGCAACCCAGCCCGGTCAGATCACCGTCGCCGATCTCGCGAACCGCGCCCACGGTGACACCACCACCCAGCTCATGCGGTGGCACGAGATCCCGGTAGCCCGCGTAAACCGCACGCCGATAAGCGATCTGCGGTGCGAGCGTCGAGATATCCACCCGCCCGGCCGCGAGATCACACAGCTCGTGGATCGACAGCTGGAACACGTCATCGGCCTGCTCGAGCGTGTCCGCCGCAGTCAGGCGCACCCCGGCCTCCACGACATATGCGCGCACAATGGCGTAGCACTGCGAGGAAAACTCCCGCATGCGTTCGCGCGCAACGAGATACCGGCGCATCCGCTCGATCTGCTTATCCAATGCCTTGGCGTGTTTCACCCGCGCCAGCGGCTTGGCCCGCACCCGCGTGCGCACCGCGGCGAGTTCGTTTTCGTAGCGTTTGCGCTGATCCACCAGCGTCACATCGGGATCCGCGGGCGCGGTGCCGTGTTCGAGCATGACCGCGATCATCGAGCGCACCCGCTCCGGCGCCTCCGACCAGCGCGGGCTGGTGAGATCCAGTTCCGCGTCGGCGTGGAAGCCCTGCTCGTCGAGGAAGGCATCGAGCGCCTTGGCCCATTCGGGACTGTCCAGGCCGTGATCGCCTGCCACCCGGTGCAATTCGACGATGCCGCGCTGCAACTGCATATGGCTGATATCGGCGAGCCCGCCCATCAAGTCGATGGCCGAGGTGGTCCCGTCGGTCGCGGCATCCACCTTGTCGAGCAGTTGCTTGAAGTCGGTCTGGACGCTGGAGTTGTTGTAGATGGTGGTGAAGTAGGTGCGCTCGGTGGCGGCGTGGAAGGTGAGCAGGCAGTCCGCCAGATCCGCGACGAAGGTGGCCTCATCGGTGTGCGGCAGTTCGCGTACGCGCTCGCGCCACACCGCGTATTTCGCGGGCCACTCCGCCGCGAACGCATCGACCACCGCGAGTTGATCCCGGTAGCTCTTCTGCACGGCCAGCGCCGCGGGCAGCGCCCTGGCAATGGTCTTGGCATTCGTCGGGGTGCGGTGCGGACCGTCGGGCCCGTAGTCGTTGAGCACACCGAGGTCGTCGTCGAAATGCTGCTCGTCGAAGCCGGGAATGCGGAAGAAGCACTTCTTCACCGCGCTGACATTCCAGTAGGCGCGGCCGTAGTACATGGCCATCCAGTCCGGTTCCGCGCCGGGTTCGGTGAGCTTCAACCGTTCGAAGAACTGCTGCATCGAGTACTGGAAGGCGTTGTCGTACAACGAGAACATCATCGGTGTGCAGACCCGCGCCGAGACGCCGCCGTCGCGCAGATCCGCGTCGGAGAACTGGTCGATATCGGTGCGCCAGCTGATCGCGGTAATGGCTCGCGCCTGTAGCAGCCACAGTTTCCCGTCGCCGTCGATGGCCCATTCGATGTCCTGCGGGCGGTGCCGGTGCGCCTGCACCGCGACCATGAGGGCGGCGAGTTCGGCTGTGGCGGTGGCATTCAGCTCGACATCCTCATCGCCCGCATCCCGCTCGACCACGGTGCCGTCGAACAGTCGCAGCGTGTACCTGGTCGGTGTGACATGTCCGGAGACGAGTCGTTCGCCGAGTCCCCGGCAGGCTTCGACGACCGCGTGGTCCTCGATGCCGGTGAGCGCATCGAGGCTGAAACCGACACCGGCACAACGCGCGTCGACCATCCGCTGCACCAGAACGGCGACCGAAGCACCGGCCTCGTGATAGCCGCGCCGGGCCAGATAGGTGCGAACTCGCTCGTTGTGCACCGATTCTCGGCACTGCTCGATATGTTCGCGCAGGGCCGTGACATCGGTGATATCGAGGTACGACTCGTACTGACCGGCAAAACTCGCGTCGTCGAGGTCTTCGAGCACACCACTCGAACGCGCGGCGACCGGGAAGCCGCCCAGCGCCCGTACCCAGCCGGTCAGATCCTCGTCGGACACCTCGGCCAGGTCGAGATCGGCCGTGACGACGAATCCGGGCGGCACCTCGAAGCCGGCCACGATCAATTCGTGCAGGGTGCCCGCCTTGCCACCGGCGCGGTCCGCTGCGAAATCGGCCGCGCCGAGGTACATCGGGACGGGGGTGGCTGCGGTGGGAGTTTCTAGCACAGTTGGAGCTCCTGTCGGAAGCAGAACCGGGCGCACGTCGTGACGAGCGGCCAGGTCGCGGGCGGCGCGCACGCCCGCCGCGGTCAGGCCGCCGTAGGACGGACTCGCCGTGCGCGGTTCGAAACCGAGCAGAACGGTTTCGGCCATACACGCGTAGACGACCCCGGCGGGCAGCCCGGTTTCGGGAAACGGGGGTGTCTGGCCCAGCGGCAGCGCCATGCGCCCGCCGGAGACCAGGGTGACATTCGGTTGCCGGGACACCGCAGGATCCACATCGCCGGGGACCGCGAGATCGACCACGAGCACCGGATGGTCGTCGGCCAGTACATCGGCGGTGACCACTGGCACGGCCGAATTCGTGGCGGTGAGGACGATGCGACAGGTACGCAGGGCGGTCAGGTCCTCACTGACCGTCACCGCACCGGGCAGGCCCGCGGCCACCCGCTCGAGCCGGGACGCCGATCCGGCGCGCCCGACCAGGGTCACCGAATCCGCGAGCGGCGCAAGCAGTTCCGCCATCACCGCACCGATGTTGCCGAGCGCGCCGAGTATGCCGACCTGGCGCTGCCCCGGTTCGAGACTTGCGAGTTCGGCTCGAACCACCTCGTAGGCGCAGGCCGCGGTGAGCGAATTGCCGGAGGTCACCTTGACGGTGTCCTCCACGACATCACGGGAGGCATCGGTGACGATGGACGTGTACCCGCCGAGCCCGATTACGCTGGCGCCCAGTGCGATTGCCTGCTCCACCGCCTCCAGCACCAGATCACGCAGCCAGGCGCGATGTCCGGCGCGCTGGCATTCGATGGTCTGCTCGGCCGAAATCGGCACCGCGATCAGACATACCTCGACCGTGGCGCCGGTCGGCGACGTGACGAGCTGTCTGGTCAGTTCGAAGGGTTCGGCCACCCCGCGCAGCCGTTCGAACAGTGCGGCGAATTGGCCATCGGACCATTCGGCCAGCTCTGGTGCGAATCTGCGCAGATCCGCGGCATCGGGCAGATTGGCCAGGAACACCACTCTGGTCGGAGCGTTCCAATCGCGGGCGACGTCTCGGGTGCGCCGCCGCGATGGTGATCGGCGTTCCGGCACCGGCCAATTCGTGGTGACCGGTGCGGCCAAGTGAGCGAGCAACCGGACGTAGTCGCCGCGGTGCAGCAGTGCGGCGAGATCGTCGAGCGCTGCCGTCAGTCGATCCAGCTCCGCGTCGGCGAGGAAGGCCGAGGGCTGGATGCGCAGTGTGGTCGGCGCGGAAAGCGTTGGCAGCATCCGAATCCGGTGGACGTGCAGCAGATACCCCGCCACCACGTATCCGAACAGCTCCGGATCGCATATTTCGCGCAGCAGCGCGGATGTCGGTTCCGGTGGCGACAGTTCGATGCCCTGCAGCAGCCCGCGGCCCCGCACGGCGAGGATCTCCCTGGGCCAGCGCCGTGCCACCGCGTCGAGCCGGGAGCGCAGCCGCGCACCGGTATCGCGGATGCGGATCTGGTTGTCCCGCAGCAGGTCCAGTGCGGCGGCGGCGACCGCGCAGGACAGATCGTCATCGGCGAAGGTCGAGGTGTGGTACCGGCCGAAGTCGGCGATCGAGCGTTGCCGGTCGACCAGCAGGGCCGAGATCTTCACCAGCCCGCCGCCCAGCGATTTCGAGAGCAGGTAGTAGTCCGCGCTCACCTGCGACGGCGATGCGGCGAGGAAGGTTCCGGTGCGCCCCATGCCCGACTGGATCTCGTCGAATACCAGGGCCGCCGTGTGCCGATCGGCCAACTCCCGCAATGCCCGCAGTGTCGCGGCCGGAACCTCGCGGACCCCGCCCTCGCCCTGGATCGGCTCGGCGAATACCGCGGCGATCGGCGAAATCCTGGTCCATGACCGCACCGGCCGACCCGTGCCGTCGAAGGTGATCCGGCATACCGGACGCAGTTCATCGGCGAACGCATTCGTCACCGCGTCCGGTTCCCAGGTGTCGAGCCTGCGCCGCTCCGGACCGGGCACCACCAGGTCCGCCGGCGTATCGGCGTGCTCGGTCAGGGCGAACGCGCCGGCGGTCTTGCCGTGGAAGGCACCGGTCAGCGAGACGAAAATCGGTCCACGCTGGCGCAATTCGTCGACCTCGCGCAGCGATTCGGTGAGCATCTCCGCGACCGGGCCGCCGTCGTCGTCGGAACCGTTGTCGCCCATGGCAATCGGGCGAACATCGTGCAGGCCGTCGCGCCGAACCCGGCGCAGGGTGCGCCGCAGTTCGGTCTCGAGATCGGCGAGGACACGGGCGTGCGCCACCGCCGCATGCCGGATCGCCGCCTCCACCGCATCGGCGCCGGTGGACCCGAACGTCACCACGTACTCGCGACCGCTCTCGGCGGCCACCGCTTCGGAAAGCCTTCGGGCTAGTCGCGCAGCCCCGGGCCGGACACTGCCCTGGGAGACGAACGGCGTCTGCTGATTCAGCCGGGCCGTCGCCACCCGCACCAGCGCCGGATGGTTGTGCCCGAACAGCGCCGCACCGAAACCGCCGACAAGATCCAATACCCGGGTCCCGTCCGACCGGATCAGATAGTCACTTTCGGCACCCGCATACACGACATCCAGGTGGCACGCACGTAGCAGCCGGGCCAGTCCGGGACGGTTGTGCCGGGCGAAATCATCGAATAATTCGTCTTCGGAAACAATGGCGGAGGAATTTATTTGTTCCGAAAACAGAACACCTGCCGACATGATCTATGCCCCAATACCAGAGTGCCGGTCGGCGGCAGACTTTGCGACCACACAGTCGATTACGTCACGCGCGGTGTACAGTGTCGCAGCCTCCGCATCGGAGATCTCGATCCCGAACGCGCGCTCGAGTTCTATGACGAGTTCCGCTGAGCGGACCGAGTCCAAGCCATAATCCAGCAACGGCGTATTCACATCGATCGACGGCACCTGTAACCCCCGCGAAAAGAGTTCGCACACCCGTGTTCCGACATCGTTCAACCCGGTCATCGCACGTCCTCCCGCGCGCTCGAACCTGCCGCGTCCGCTGCTCGCGCGACGCGGGTACAGAACATCGACTCCGTCGCGAAAACCATTAATCTTGGCTGCTCAGTGCGGAATCCAGCGTCAGCCGAGACTGCGATCACTTGCCCTCCGATACGGCAATCAGGACTGTCACGTCCAATATCTCGTCCATGCGCACAACTGTTAGCAATCACAGCGGTGCATGCACACATCTGTACACCGATGATTTACGACTGGCAATGTGAATAGCCGCGACTCAGAGCCGGTTCGAACTTTCAGCAACTATTTCGCTAATGCGGCTCGTCGGCATGCACAGAACTCGGCTACACCCACCGAAAAGGGGGTGTGACGAAGCAGCGTCTGAGACAATTCATTCCACGATTCACGGTCACAGACAATTCGTCAATTCGACCATCGGTGGCAGCGCGGGATCATTTGTCAATAAATGCGCTGTTCATACCCGGTTCACTGAGCGGACAGCAGAGTTTCCGAACCGACCTATCGGTACTTTTGTTTTGTATTGAGCGCTAACACATTCCGCGTCGAATGCAAAGTCGCGTAACGGCGTTTTTACGTCGTGCGGCCGGACATACGCACCGCCCGAACTCTCGGCTAACTTCTGGTCCCGGCGGCGGATGTGACGGCTCTCATTACCCGCCGGTAGCTCCTCTGAAGCGCTGTGACCGGTCACAAGCGCCCGACCACCCGGATAGCGCACTCTCACAGAACCAAGCGAACCTGTCCACATGCCACCCCTGGCAGTTACTGTGAATGCTCCACACAGCTACACCCGTGGCCAAAAAGGAGTCGCCAATGTCCGTCGACCACTCGACCAGGCCGACCCTGACCCTTTCGGGCAAGCCGATGTCGTCCCCGCTCAAGGACGTCCGCGCGCTGTCCCGGCAGATGGTCGGCCACTTCGTGGACAACGTCATCCCGTGCGCGACGATGCCGGGGGAAGCCATTACCGGCGACTTCACCGCCAGCACCCGCGTCTGCCTCGAGATCGCGGTCAGCATGCTCGACGGCAAGGACATCCCGGAGAAGGTGCAGCGGCTCGAGGACCATGCCGCGGGCTGGGCCCGCGAGGGCGTGCCGATCGACACCATCCTGCATTCCATCCACGAGGGCTTCCAGATGGGCCTCGAGCTGGTGGTTTCCAGTGCGACGATCAAGGACTACGACAATCTCGTCGACGGCGCCAAGATGGTCGTCGAATTGCTCGACAAGCTCACCTCGGCGATCTCGGTGGCCTACATCCGCGAACTGCGCGCCGTCGTCAGCGAGCACCACACCGCCGTGCACACCCTCACCTCCGCGCTGCTGGGCGGGCACAGCACTTCGACCATGGCGCGCGAATGCGGTATCGCCATCGCGGAGTCGTACGACGTTCTCGCCGTTGCCATTCCACCGCATCGCGACGAGCACAACCCAATGCTCGACGCCCAGGTGGTGGCCCGGCGCAAGTTGCGTCGGCTCCAGGCCGAACTCGCCACGCAATGCGGCGCGAGCGCACTGTCGCTGCTGAGTGTGGACGGCGGCACCGTGCTGATCCCCTCGGCCCAATTCGACAACGACGAGTTCGACGCGGTGGTGACCAGGCTCTCGCACGCCGCACAGGTCGGCATTACGGCGACCATGGTGGTGGCCACGCCCGAACAGATTCCGAACGCCGCCGACCAGGCGCACGAACTCCTGGACATGGTGCAGCGGTTGCAGGCCGTGGCCGGGCTCTACCGCTTCGACGAACTCGCCCTCGAATACCAGCTCACCCGGCCGGGCCCGGGCCGTGAATACCTCGGTTCGCTGCTGGATCCGCTGGACGAACACCCCGAACTGCTGGAGACCCTGCAACGCCACATCGGCAATAACCTCAACCGCCAGCGCACCGCCCGGGTGCTGCACGTGCACACCAATACTGTCGACTACCGACTCAAGCGCATCGGACAACTCACCGGCTTCGATCCGTCACAGCCGTCCGGGCTCTGGTATCTGCGCTCCGCCTTGGTCGCGCGCACGTATCGCAGCTGACACGCACCTGATAGTGAAAGGCCCGCCGGACGATCATCGGGCGGGCCTTTCACTCTCAGGAGGGAATGCCGAGCCCCTCCGCCAGCACAGGCCACGAAGTCTTCAGCGCCTCTTGCCAATAGCCCCACGAGTGTGTCCCGGTGGGCTGGAAGTCGTAGGTGGCGGGGATCCCCAGCTGATCCAATTCGGTGCGCAGGTTCTGGGTGCACCAGTTCACCGCGGATTCGATGACACCGCCGATCACCAGCTGATTGAAGAACCCGCGCGGCCCGGGCTGCATGTGACCGCCGTTGTAGCGGTCATACATGCCAGGCACACCCGTCCCCGTCGAGATGAACAGGTGGATGCCGCGCAACTGCTCGGCATGTAGGTATGGGTCGTTGGCCGCCCACATCGGATCATTCGGCGGCCCATACATATTCACCGTATCGCCCCCACCCCAGCCCTCTACCGCGAGCTTCACGAACTGCTGCCCGATCGGATCACTGATCTGGGCGCAACCGCTGTAAGCCGCAACCGCCTGATACAGAGCGGGTTTCGCGATCGGCAACTGCAAAACCGAGGTGCCCGAGGTGGACAGTCCCGCGATGGCATTGACACCGGTGGTTCCCAGTTCGGCATCGATCAGCGGAGGCAACTCCTCGGTCAGGAACGTCTTCCATTTGTACAGACCGAGTTTCGGATCCGGCGCACGCCAGTCGGTGTAGTAGCTCCACTTGCCACCCACCGGCTGAACCACATTCACGTCTTTGTCGGCGAGGAACTCCAGCACATCGGTGTTCTTCTGCCAGGTCGCGCTGTCCTGCCCACCCCCACCACCATTCAGCAGATACAACGTCGGCCGCGGCGACGACCGATCCGCCGGACGCAACACCTTCACCATGATGTCCTGCCGCATAGCAGCGGAATACACCCGCAGCTGCACCGTACGATCATCCTCGGCCCACGACCCGGTGATCGAGGACGGCGCGTCGGCGTTCGCGACCGACGGCACCGCAACTACAGTGAACACCGCAGCCAGCGCGGCGAACGCGTGCACCCAACGGCGGCAACGTATTTCACCCCTCGGTCGGCCCGAATCGGCAACCGACGCAGCCGTTCGTCCGGCGGAACTTCGTTTCATTTTTCACTTCCTCCAGAACCCTGACGTTCGTCGACGCGCACGTTTGTGCTCGTCAACGGCACAGAAACTGCGCCAACGTTAGAACCGGAGAAGAACGATGTTCCGCAGACATCGGCCGGATCTGGACACCTCACGAATGCGTCCGACACCCCTAGGGATACGGCACAACCCGCGATTCTCGGCATCCGATATTGCCCTGGCCAGCACAAAGACCCGACGTTCAGTGTGGCAATACCGGTCAGTGTTCCACTGCCACGTCGACGAGTTCGGCACGGCTCCGGCTGTACAGCCCGGCCGCCCACAGCGCCACGGCGATGTAGAGCACCTGTTCAGGGATCCGAATCCACAGCGGGGATGCGGGCGCACCGTTGAACGGGATGTCGGATACGGCGGCGTAGATGTTGGCGGGCAGCAGGGTGATGAACAGTGCGGCCAAGCCGATCCCGGCGGGTCGACGGGTTCTGGTGCGGACGAGACCGAGCGCGCCGAGCAGTTCCAGCACACCGGTCAGATACACCATGAAACTCGGAAACGGCACGAATGGCGGCACCATCGGCAGCAGATCACCGTGAGTGGGAGCGGGTCCGCTCGCGAGGCTGTCGGGAAGGAAATGCGTTGTGCCGGTGAGCACCAGCATCGCCGCGAGCGCATACGCCGCGCACGTCGGCCAGTCGGTGAATCGAGTGGCTCCCAGTACACCCGCCAGGCGCAGCCCGAGCAGCACGATCAGCAGAAAGATCAGGATTTCCATTTATGTCTCCGCATGGGTGGGTTGGTTTGGTATCGGTCGGTATGCCGGGAGGAATCGGATGATCAGGTAGCCGAGTACGCCGAGCGGCGCGAACAAGATCGTGAACAGCAGCAGTGCGCCGATCGGCACGGGATGGATGCCGCGTTCGCGGCTGTCGAAGTAGATCCAGCGGCCGAGGAACAGATCGAATCCGACGAAGTGCGCCCACGCCGCGGCCGCGCCCGTACGGCTTGCGAGAATCGTTTGCAGCCCAGGCAGATTCGGGTTGGCAAGAGCGGACAGAAACGGCCCGAACTCCGGTAGCACCAGCGTCGCGTAGATCAGCAGCGGCGGTGCGCAGATCAGCGGTGACGCGACGATGGTCGGCGTTCGGTGCCACCGCGGCGCCAGGATCATCAGTGCCCAGAAGGGCGCGGCGAGCCAGAAGGTGATGTCGAATAGCGCACGGGTCATCGAGTCGCTCCGATCGCGGTCATCGGATCGGGCGACGGATGCGTGGACCGCGGTCGCCGCCGAATGATCATCGCGGCCGATCCGGTTGCAGCAGTGGCGATTACGGCGAGTGCCAGCAGTGTCGGTGCGTCCGGATGCACCACGGATTGTCCGCGCAGCGCCTGCCAGGTCAGCACGGCGAGCAGGCCGCCGAAGGTTGCTGCCGCGACAGTCACGAGCGCTGCTCTGGATCGGGCCGATTGCAAGGCAGGGATTCGGCGGGCACCGAGTTCCAGTGCGATGACGACCAGCGGAAGCAGTTGCACCGCATGCATTCCGACAAAATGCGGGATACGTAGATCACCACCGGCGGCGCTCCAGCCGAGGATCGGCAGGCCCGGTCCGCCGTCGGGGAGGCCGACGGTGTGCGCGCCTTGGATGGCGCTGCCGGTCTCGCGTTGGGCCGGGGTCGGCATCACCATGAGCATCCCCAGTGCCGCGCCGATCAGCGACAGTGCGGCGCCGTAGCGGATCGCCGCGTTGCGTGCGGGATCCGGCGTCGGGTTGCGGAACAAGACCAGCGATACGACCAGCGTCGCGACCCACACCACGATTATGGACAGCCCCATGGTGTCCCACAGCGCCGCATTGAGCGGAGTGGTGAAGTTGAAGTGGCTGGTGGTGCCGCGCACGATCTGGATCACGATGACGGCCAGTTCCACACCGAGGCCGACGGCCGCCACCGTGCCCGCCCACCAGGCGACCCGCCGCCAGCGGGTGAGCTGGGCGATCAGCCAGGCCCAGGTCACCGCGTAGATCAGCACCGAGAGCGCGAATTTCACCGCCTTGGCCCAGATCGGTAGTCCGGTCAGGACGCGATCGTCGACGATCAGCCCCCCGATCGAGAAGAAAACAAGCAGTGCCATCGCGATGGCGAGCAGCATCAGTGGGCGATGCCATTGCAGGGCGGTCATGTCGTGTCCTTCGGCAGGAACTCGTCAGGTGTTTATGTGGTGTTCGGTGGCGCGGGACCAGCCGGGGTCGCCGTGGCGGATGAAGCCGATCCAGCGCTCGCGCACGTCCTCGACCAGGGCCTGCGGTCGCTCGCCCATGAGCATCGGTGCGTGCGCCCACGCTGCCGCATTCCCGAGCAGAAACGGCAGGTCCAGGCAGTGACAAGCGCCGAATGGGCTGGCTGCGGGATGCCAGTCGAACCGGTAGAGCCATACGGCATTTCCATGCGCGGCAAGGGTTTCCGCCAAACGCAAGGTAGGAGCACGGAACAGTCGGTGGGTCACGGTGTCGGCTGCGTCGGCGACCATCGCCGCCGCCTCGTCCTTTGTCGTTCCCAGCAGGACCTCGATGCCCGAAGCGGAGACCGATCGCACCAAGTCGTCGCTGACGAGAACACCGTCGCCGACCAGTTGATACGGCGGAACCGCACCACCGACGCGCGCCGCGACCGCATACTGCGCCGAGAGCAGCTCGGCCACCGGAAGGTCGAACAATCGCCGTTGTTCCTCCGGCGCAAGACCCAACTCGCTCAACAGCATTCGCCCGGCAGCCACCGCGTCCTCGGGCGACGCGGGCGGTATACCGGCAGGGGTGCTCTGCAGGATCGCACGCCGGAAAAGTCCGGCGGTTCCGGCCGGCATCGCGAGAATCGAGAGCGCCCCGCCGGATTGCCCGGCAACAGTGACCTGCGCCGGATCCCCGCCGAACGCGGCGATGTTGTCCCGCACCCACTCCAGTGCGGCCATTTGGTCGAGCAATCCGAGATTGCCTTCGCTCACCCCGGGCAGGCACAGATATCCGAGCACACCGAGTCGATAGTTGATCGTCACGACCACGATGTCGCCGTGCTCGGCCAGCTCCGCACCGTCGTACCAGGCCAATCCGCCCGAGCCGCTGGTGAATCCGCCGCCGTGCAGGAAAACCAGCACCGGATGACCGGACCCGGCCGGTGCCCAAACATTCAGCGACAGACAGTCTTCAGCCTGGGCAACCGTGAACCGACCCATGACGCTCTCCAGCCGTGACGCCAACTGCGGTGCGGCCGGGCCGCTCTCGACGCTGTCGCGGATGCCCGGCCACGGCTCCGGAGCGCGCGGAGCGCCGAAACGCTCGGCAGTCGCGAAAGGGATGCCGCGGAATGCGGTTACCGCACCGTCGGCACTCCCCCTGACCTTCCCCGTGGCAGTCTCGACGATCATGGCGCGACGAATGTCAGTCCGGCGCCGTATGCGTCGCGCGCGGACACAAAGAACCCCGTCGCAGTGGTGCGAGTCGGCGTACCAGTGCTTTCCACAATCCGACGCGCGTGCTCGACATCATCGACCCGGATGGTCATCGCCGCGAAGTACGACGGCGCAGGCACCGGCTCACCGGGCAGCAGCCTGCCGGCGTCCGACATCCGAACGAATTCCAGTCGAACCTCTTTGTGCGCCAACACCGTCAACGAACCCTCGGTGGTCGGATCGACCGCGACGATGCGACGGTAGGTGTCGACGATCTCGTCGAACTCGGTGTCGGCGGCCACGATCGTCACCGCCGCGATCCCGCGCGCCCCGTTCGGATGGTCGAGATACCGTGGCTGGTGCACATATTCGCGGGTCAGGTGCTGGGAGATGCCGAGCAGACCCTCGGACGTGCTGCGCGGGTCGATGTGCACCGTGCGGGCGCGCATGGTCCGCACGCCGTCCTCGGTGTCCACGTCACGTTCCAGCTCGAGCACACCGGAAGCGGGCAGCCCGGCGTCGATGAGCCGCGTGCTGACCGCGGCGGCGTCATCGGTCTCCAGATTGAGAATCCGGAATCCATCCGGCAGCCGCTTCGCGTGCCACGGGTCCGGCGCGGCGGCATCGACGATGCCGAACAATTCGATGTACGAGTCGCCGAACACGGCGCATTCGTTGGCGGTGCAACCCAGAATCGCCGGCTCACCCGGCCGCTGGCTCATCAGGTGCCGCGACCGCGGGGTCAAGGTGAATCCGAAGGACCGGTATCTACTCGTCATCGCATCGAAGTCACTGCCCTTGAGACCGGTGTGGTGGATGGCTCCGATGTACTGCTGGCCCATGTCGTCGTTCATGCGAACGAGCCTGCTGGACCACAGCGCCGTAGACCGCTTATCGGGCGGTCGACGCCGTTTTCGGACGCCTATCTACCCTGATCGGGTGGATTCGGACACCCTCGACGATCTCGACCTGCAACTGCTGCATGCACTACAGATCGACGGCCGCGCCGCGTACAGCACCATCGCCCAGGTACTGGGGGTTTCCTCGCGCACAGTGGCCCGTCGATACGGCCGTCTGCGCGCCGACGGACTCGTCCGAGTCACCGGCGTCGCGGCCCCGGGGCCGATCGCTACCGCCGAGTGGATCGTCCGAATCACGGTACGAGCCAGTGCCGCCGGCACGCTGGCGCGCGCCCTCGCCCAGCGACCGGACACCGCCTGGGTGACGGTGGTGGACAGCGGTACCGAAATCGTGTGCATCTTCCGCATTCCCGACGACGGCCCGGCACCGCTGGCCGGACTCGCCCGACATGGCGATGTCGTCGATATCTCCGCACACCGGCTCCTGCACCACTTCATGCAACGCCGCTGGCGCGGCCGCACCTCCGCGCTGACCACCGCGCAAATCGAGGCACTGCAACCACCGGATACCGCCGCGACACAGTCGCTATCGCTGACCGAGCTCGACCACCGGCTACTCGCCGCCCTATCGCTCGACGGCCGTACCTCCTACCCCGACCTCGCCCGCCGCATCGGCTGGTCCGAGACAGCGATCCGGCGTCGACTCGACGAGCTTCGACGCGCCGGGATCCTGCGGTTCAGCGTCGAAATCGACCCCGCCGCATTCGGTTTCACCGTCTCCTGCGTGATCTGGATGAGCGTAGTTCCGCATCAGCTCCAGACTGTGGCGACAGCCTTGGCTTCCGACTTCGCGGCAGCATTCATCGGCGCCACCACCGGCGAGCACAATCTGATCGTGATCGCGGTCTTCCGCAACTCCGCAGAGCTGTATGCCTACCTCACCGAGCGGATCACCACACTGGACGGCATCGAACGCATGGAAACCACACCGATCGCCTCCCACACCAAGCGCGACGCCCAAATATTTCGTTAGACGTTCGGCGACGGTCGCTTACTGCGGCATCTCCCCCACCCGCACGTTGGTGTCGATGATTCCGAACACCTCGCCCTGTGGCGCCGAGACCATCGCCATCCGGCCGGCAGGCGAGTCGGAGGCGGGCATCAGCACCATCGCGCCGAGCTCGCCGGCCCGCGCCAACCCGGCGTCGACGTCGTCGAACTGGAACCAGGTCAGCCAGTAGCTGGGCATGGGTTCGCCCGGCATCACGGTGTCGTCGTTCATGCCGCCTGCGGGCTGTTCGCCGCCGCGCGGGGTGAACATCGCGTAGATCATGTTCTTGCCGTCGCCGACATCGGTGTAGGTGAAACCGAAGACATCGGCGTAGAACTTCTTCGCGGTGTCGAGCTGCCGGGTGTGCAGCTCATTCCAGCAGTAGGCGCCGTGCTCGTTGTGGACGGCGGCGCCGTTGTGCGCACGGGCCTGCCAGATGCCGAATGCCGCGCCGACGGTGTCGATTCCGATGAACATGCGCCCGGCGTCGAGCACGTCGAACGGGGGCATAACCACTTGGCCACCGGCCGCGCCCACCTTCTCGGCGATCGCGTCGGCATTGTCGGCGGCGAGGTAGGTCGTCCACACCGAGGGCATTCCGGCCTGTGGTTTGGGGCCGATCCCCGCGACAGCCTGCCCGCCCTTCATCCCCATCAGGTATCCGCCGGCCTCGTCCCCGCCGCTCTCGATGGTCCAGCCGAACAGATCGGCGTAGAACTCGCTCGCCTTCACCGTGTCGTCGACCTGGCAGTCGACCCAACACGGGGTGCCTTCGGACCAAGGTGTGCTTCGAACAGGCATCAATATCTCCGTTCACTCGTCGATTGCCAGCGGTCGCAGGTGGGCGTACCGATCCCACCAGAGGTGATGCCGATCACACTTCTTCCTTGTAGTGAACCAGCATCTCCCGCGGGTGTCCTGGAGTTCGCCGAACGATTACTGCCACCGGGTCCGGACATCCGAATGCCCACCGAGCCGATCGTGCGGAATCGGCTCGGTGGGCACGCCGCCACGCGCCTACACCAACCGGGAAACAGAAGGCGGGGTAGGAATCCGTTTCACCGGTACGGGGTCGCACGGCGGTGGGCGCACCCGCCGAACAGGCTCGGGGAGTCAGGGTTCGTCCTGTCCGGCTGCGGCGCACGTCTACTCGGGTGTCACAGTTTGCCGCCACCGCCGATCAGCCACGGGTTGAAGGCGCATTCCAGATTCGGATGGGCGGCCGGGTCGAGCGCGTTGAGCGCGATCGACAGGGCGCGGGGCGAGTACATGATCGTCAGATGGTCGGAGAGGTCCTGTTCGCAACCGTCCTGCAGGGTGATGTTGTGGACGGTCACGCCTGGCCCCGCCTTCAGGAAGGTCAGGTCGTAGGGGTTGGTGACCTCGTCGTAGCGAGTTCCGACCACGGTGTAGTCGACGCCGGGGATGGTGTCGCCCTTGGCGTTGAGCTGGTTCACGAAATCCGAGCCGATGGTCTGCTGGATGCCGGCATGACCGACGAAGATCTCGATGAAGCCGAGAATGTCGATACCGAAGTTATTGATGGCCCGGCCCAATGCGCCGATGCCGTCGAGGCTGGTGCCGTGGTGGGTGGCGCCGAAGGTGACCAGATTCTTCACCTTGGCGGCACCACCCTCGAACTTGGTGTACCAGTTGGCCATCGAACCGCCCTGGGAGTGGGCGACGATATCGACCTCGGACGCGCCGGTCGCGGCCAGCACTCGATCGACGAAGGCCGCGACCTGTTTGGCCGAATCCTGGATGTAACCGGTGCCCATCACACCGGGTAGCACCGAGCCGAGACCGCCGCCTTCCAGCAGGTTCGAGCGACCGTAGTTGAAGGTGAAGACGCAGAAGCCCGCATCCTTCAGCGGCTGGCCCATATAGGCAAATCCGTTGTAGGCGTTCATCCATGTGCCGTGCAGTGCGATCACGGGGCGCGGATGTTCGGCGGTCGGCTTGCAGTTCCAGTCGTTGGTGCCGGGCGGTGCGGCATCGGGATTCAGCAGGCCGTAGCCGAAGGCGGCCAGCCACGATGTCATCGGCGGGCCGTAACCCTGTGTGTCACTGGCGTATCCACCCGAGGACCCGGAGCTGCTGCCGGAGCCGCCGTAGCAATCACCGGAGCCGTTGCCCGATCCCGCACCGCTGCCCGAGGTGCAGGCCGAACCCGAACTGCCCGCACTGCCGGAATCGGCGACCGGCGCCGCTTTCCGGCCCGCGGCGATGTAGTCGGCCAGAGTCTGCTCCGTGGGCGCCGGATCGGGATTCGCATTGGCCGCGACCCCGGTCACACTCATGGCGAGCACCGAGACGCCCATCATCACCGCGGCGCTGACCGACCGACCGCATCTACTTGGTTTCATGACATGCCTTCCTGGAGAACGACAGCGTTCGAGTCGCAGCGCCGAGGTATGTCGGTCGACGGCACTGAAACTGCGCCAACGCTAAAGCCGGGTATCGGTGAAACCCATGGGACGGCAAGGTAACTGGATACCTCACCAAACGGCTTTGTCTCCGTTAGGGTTGCGGCACAATCACGGTTTTCCGGTGCCGCAGTGACGGCCACAATTCGCGCGCTCCAATTCGGTGAATTCTCCAGATCACCAACGGATCACGAGGAATTCTGCATATTTCGGACGACTATGGTTCCACCTTTCCCGCCGTCGGCGGCCACCCGACGGCTAATGAGTGGAGCTGCCATGTTCGATCCGATCGAATCCACCGTCCGCTTCGGCCGCGGCATCACGCGGATCACCGCGGGGACCCTGGTCGGCACCGCGACGGCGGCGGCATTGCTGCACAGCCCGCCTGCGATCGCGAATGTGGGCTGCTCGGCCGAGCAGCCGCAGGGAATGCTGTTCGGTTGGCCGCCAACCGAACCCACACCCTCGGCACGGACGCTGGGCTTCCGCGGACCGCAGACCGCGATCGTGGTACTCGGGTACGGACTGCTCCCCGACGGCGAAATGCAACCGGAGTTGATCAGTCGACTGCACGCCGGATATGTCCAGGCCCTGCTGGCTCCGCTGTCACCGATCATCGTGACCGGCGGTAATCCGCGCAACGGAGTCACCGAGGCGCAGGCGATGGCGGATTGGCTTATCGGACACGGTATCCCGGCCGAGCGCGTCCATATCGAGGCCGAGGCGGCGTCGACCGCCCAGAATGCCGAACGTACCGCTCGGATCTTGCACGATATCGGCATGCGCGACGCTGTCGTGGTGACCTCCGCCGACCATATCGACCGGGCCGCAGCGCTTTTCGGCGATACCGGAATACCCGTCGTCGCCACGGTCACTCCCGAAAAGGTACCGCCGCTCGTTTGGGAGTTCGGGCCGAGATCTTGAGCCGCACCACATCCCGCAACACAGGAGCGAATATGAACGAGAGCGCCGTCGATGCCGCCACCGCCCCAGCCGACCAGGCCCGCGCATTAGTCGACCACCGATATCGATCCGCCATCAGCTACGAGGTCGGACGGGAAAAGATCCGTGAATTCGCCCGCGCGATACAGGATTTCCACCCCGCACATTGGAGTGAGGAGGCGGCCGCGCAGCTCGGCTTCGACGGTTTGATCGCCCCGCCCACATTCGCCTCGATAATCCTGCTCCGGGTCCATCGCGAAATACTCGATACCCACCTCACCGGCTACGATTCGCACCGGATTCTGCACGCGGACCAGGTGCTCGATATCGGCAGGCCGCTGGTCGACGGCGACCGGATCACCTGTGATGTCTATTTCGAATCATTCCGGCATTTCGCCGATTACGACGTGCTCGCGGTCAAGAGCGTATTGACCGATCAGCACGGCGACGTGGTGCAGACCGGGTCGACGGCTCTGCTGGCGCGCACCGGGCCCGAGAGCGCGGGATCGGCGGAGCGGATCGGCCGGATCGCCATGCACTCCCCTGATGCGCCGGGGACGCCCGGCGTCGTTGTTCCGGGCGACGGCGACGGGATCGTGGCACCGATCTCGTCCCGCGCACCGCGAACCACGGTCGATTTCGACTCTCTTTCGGTCGGTACGGAGTTGCCGGCCCGGGTCGTACATCTGTCGCGCGGTGACCTGGTCAATTATGCCGGGGTGACCGGTGATACCAATCCGGTGCTGTTCAGTGAGCAGGCCGCCAACGCGACCGGTCTGCCGACCATCGCCGCCCCCGGCATGCTCGAACTCGGCCTGGCCGCCGGATACCTCGGTGGCTGGCTCGGTGACCCGGCGGCCGCCACCCGATTCCGCGCCCAGTTCGCGCATTACACGCACTATCTGCACATTCCGCCGCTACAGGCCAGCGCCATCGAATTCCGTGGTCGGATAACCTCACTCGATTCGCAGCGCCGTAAGGCCACGGTCGCACTGGACGCAAGGTCGCACGGCCGTAGGCTTTTCGGCTACGCCGCCGCGGAAGTCCTATTCCCGAAGCGGGATTGAAGTCCGGTCAACCGCGCGAGTCTACGATGTGAGTCCAGCCGCGCGGCGCGGTCGTAAGTGCTGGTGTGGACCAGGATTTCGTCCGCGCCGGTGCGTGTGACCAAGGCTTCCAATGCCTGCGCGACCTCGTCCTCGGTGCCGTGGATGTGGTCGCGCAGCGCCTCGTCGAAGATCCGGCGTTCCCGGTCGGTCATCGTCATGGATTCGATCTCCGCGGGTGGAATCAGCACCGGAAACTCACCGCGCGTACGGGAATACGCGCTCGACCACGCCTCGGACAGCAATAGCCGATGGGCTTCCTCGGTCGAATCGGCGATCACCACCGCGCCGGATACGACGACATACGGTTCGGATCCCCAGGGCGTTGGATGGAATCCCGCGCGATAGCGGTCGATTGCCTCGACCATGCGGTCCGTTCCGGCGATCGAGGCGATGACCAGCGGCAAGCCGAAACGCGCAGCCCGCTCCGCACCGGAGCCGGTGGCCAGCAGGAATGCGGGTACCCGTAACCCCTCCGCAGGCCAAGCGTGCACACCCGACTTGCCGCGCGTGAAGTATTCGAGAACATCGGTGAGCTGCTGATCGAAATCGTCGGCATCGCTCTTGCCGTGTCCGAGCTCCCGTCGCACCCCATCGGTGAAACCCACCGAGCGCCCGAGCCCCATATCGATCCGCCCCGGGTACAGCGATTCCAGGACACCGAATTGCTCGGCCACGACCAATGGCTGATGGTTCGGCAGCATCACCCCGCCGGTCCCGATTCGAATCCGCGAAGTCACCGCAGCGGTGGCCGCGGCCAGCACGGTTGGCGCCGAGCCCGCGACGCCGGGCACGCTGTGGTGCTCCGAGACCCAGAACCGGTGATATCCCCAATCCTCGGCCGAGCGCGCGAACTCCACGGTCTCCCGCAGTGCCTCCGGGTGGCTCTGTCCGCGTCGGACGCGCGAGCGATCCAGAATCGAAAACCGCACCTCATCGAGTCCCGAAGTCATATCTGTGTCAACACCCCGGGCCCCGCCGCATTCCACCGCGCGGATCGTTGTGGATGGAACAATGGAAATCACACCTGCGTAACCCGGTAGCCGGTCCTGCGGTCGTCGACGCGTATCGCGGCTCGGCACGAACGTCGAGCTCGACGTGGAGGCGCGAATGTCCCGGATCGGCCAGTTGTTCCAACGTGTGAGCCGCCGCACCACCATTCTGTTGGGTATCGCGCTAGCGGCGGTCATCATGCTGGCGGCAACAGCGGTGCTGGTCGCGGTGCGTCACACCGATCGAGTTGCCAGTGGTGCGTGTCCGGATGATCCATCGGCGTCGGCTCCCGGCTGGGCGCCGTCGAACGATCAGGTGGACGTGCCGATCGATGCACATCCGTTCGTCGGGAACGGCTATCTCGGATTGCGTGTGCCGCCGCGCGGCATGGGATACACCGCGACCGATGAGACGACCGGCTGGCCGCTCTACACGCCCGCATACGATGGCGCTTTCGTCGCCGGCCTCTATGCGCACACTCCGGGTGTGGCCGACAATCGCGAGGTCGCGGCGGCCATTCCGAACTGGTCCGGATTGCTGGTCGGTGTCGGCGAGCACACCTACTCGCCGACCACACCCGCTGCTCAGATCTCGAACTTCACGCAAACGCTGCACCTGCGCTGTGGACTGGTGCGGACCCGGCTGACCTGGAGCGCGCCCGATGGCAAGGCCACCGATCTGGTCTACGACGTGCTCACCGACCAGGCAGATCAGCATGTCGGCGCGGTGCACGTCACGGTGCTGCCGCACTGGTCGGGCGAGATGGTCGTCTCCGATCTCGTCGACGGCGCGGGTGCGCGTCGGGTCGGCCGGTCCGAGGTGGGCGCTCGCGATGACGACACGATTCGGGTCGGCTTCCGTGCTGACGGCACCGATGTCGGCGGCGATATCGTCTCTGTGCTGCGGCCAGGGGCGGGTATCGCTTCGAACGCGATTCAGCCGATGCCACTAGGCCGCGAGCTCAGTGCGCGCCAGGATGTCCGGTTTCCGGTGCGCGACGGCGGCACGTATCAGTTGACGAAGTTCGTCGGGGTCGACACCACCCGTACCTCTCCCGATCCGGCGGCGACCGCGCTCGAGTCGGCACAGCGGGCCGTGCGGACAGGGTGGGCGAACCTGCTCGCGGAAACATCCGCGGCCTGGCGGGCGCGGTGGCGCGGTGACATCGAGGTGCCCGGTCAACCCGATGTGCAGACCTGGACGCGCGGTGCGCTGTATTCGCTGTATTCGAGCACGAACTCCCAACAGGACAACAGCATTTCGCCGGTCGGGCTCAGCAGCGACAACTATGGCGGCGCGGTGTTCTGGGATGCGGATATCTGGATCTTCCCCGGATTGCTACAGTTCGCACCGGAATTGGCGAAAACGGTGGTGGACTACCGCTTTCGGACATTGCCCGCCGCTCAGGCCAACGCCCAGCGGCTCGGCTACCGCGGCGCTTTCTATCCGTGGACCAGTGCGAGCCATGGCGATCTCGACGAATGCCACAGCTGGGATCCGCCGCACTGCCTGACCCAGATCCATCTGCAAGGCGATACGTCCCTGGCGGCCTGGCAGTACTACGAGGCCACCGGCGATACCGGCTATCTGCGCGAACGCGGCTGGCCAGTGCTGCGCGCGCTCGCCGAATTCTGGGCCTCGCGGGTGACGCGCAACGATGACGGCAGCTACTCGATTCGCAATGTCGCGGGTCCCGACGAGTACAGCAACGGGGTTGACGACTCGGTCTACACAAATGCTGTCGCCGCCCTCGCCCTGCGCAATGCCACCCGCGCGGCGGAGATTCTGGGCAAACCGCACCGGCCCGAGTGGACCGCGATCGCCGATGGGCTGCGCATGCCGTTCGATCGCAATCAACGGATCTTCGTCCAATTCGACGGCTATACAGGCACTCCCATCAAACAGGCCGACACCGTGCTACTGATCTATCCCCTGGACTGGCCGATGCCGCCGGACGTCGCGGCCAATGTGCTCGAATATTATTCGGAGCGAACCGATCCCGACGGTCCTGCGATGACCGATTCGGTGCACGCCATCGACGCGGCGACAATCGGCGTCCCCGGCTGCGTCACCGACACCTTCCTCGAGCGCGCCGCGCGCCCGTTCGTCCGCGCCCCCTTCGGCCAGTTCGCCGAGGCCCGCGGCGCCAAGGTCGGAGCGAAGGACCCACTCGCCGGTGCGCCCGCCTTCACATTCGTCACCGCGGCAGGCGGCTTCCTGCAGACCTTCACCAACGGCCTGCTCGGCCTGCGCTTCGACACCGACGAACTCCGGATCGACCCAACCCTTCCGCCCGAACTCCCCGACGGCCTCACCATCCGTGGAATCCACTGGCAGGGCCGAACTTTCGACGCCACCATCGGCCCCGATAAAACCGAACTGACCTTGACCGACGGACAACCGCTACAGGTCCGAACCGATACCGAAACCCACCGCCTCGACAGTGAACTGACCGTCCCGACCCGCCGCCCGGACCGCGCTCCCACCGACAACCTGGCCCGCTGCAAACCGGTCACCACCAGCTCCGACGAACCCGGCAAATACGCCGAAGCCGCCGTAGACGGCACCCCCGCCACCAGCTGGTCCCCCAACGCTCCCAACGCCACCCTCACCGTCGACCTGGGCCAGGAAACCCATATCGCCCGAATCCTCCCGCACTGGACCGCCCCCACCCCAACCACATTCACCACCTCCCTCGACAATCAGACCTGGACCCCGATCACCCCCGACCCGACCACCGGCACTCTCCCCACTCCCCTATCAACCCGCTACATACGCCTGGAACTCACAACCCCAACCCCCCATCCCACCCTCCGAGAACTCGAAATCACCGGCCCCCGAACCTGATCCGCACTCCTGGGCACTCCCGTCAGTTCCGGTGCACAATACGGGCACGTCACCCCCGGTCGGGCCCTAGCATGAGACGGATGCGTCGGTTGCTTTCGCTCCTGTTTCTCCCACTCGCAGCCTGTACCGACCCGACACCGACGCCGAGCGCAACAACCGTTACGACCACGGAATACGTCCGCACACCGGCGGATTGCACCAAGTTGGAAATCACCGCGCTCGTTGTCGAGCCCGGGCACGGCTATATCTTCGGCACACATGCCGAATGGCTGCCCAAGGGGCAGCTCGTTCGCGTTCGAGTGGCGATTGCCAACGCCGACAACACATTCCATACGACCCGCACCACCGACTATCAACTCGACGACGCAGCGGGCACCGCACATCCGGTCAGCAACGATGCGATGGCCATCAAACGTCAACCGACCGAGGTGACCATCGGTGCCGGGAACCGGCTGGAACTCGATCTTTGGTACGACATTCCACTCGACACCACACCGAAGCTCCTGCGCGACAGTGCCTGTGCCACCACGACGACGCTTCCCGGTTAGTCCTCCACCTTCAGCGCCTGTCGGATCGTCAGTCGCCCTTGGGTTTGCATCAGGGAGCGGCGGTAGATCTTTTCCGCGATCACGACGATGCCGTAGGTCGCGACCGCCATGAGGGCCAGCGCTATCAGCGGCTCCCACCAGGATGCGGTGCCTTCGGCCAGGCGGGCGGGCATGGTGACGATGGACAGCACGGGCACATAGGACGCGACCACTCGAGCGGTACCGGAGAGGAAGATCCCGGCGAACAGCACCAGCATGATGAGCAGCGAGAGCGGTGTCGCGGTGGATTGGATGTCCTCACTGCGGGTCGCGAGCGAACCGGCGACCGCCCACAGGCTGGCGAGGGCCAGGAAACCGACGACGAAGAAGACGATGAACCAGCCTGCGGCACCGGCGATTTCGCCGACCTGATCCCCTTGCCGGTAACCGTCAAACCGACCAACCCGGCGCCGACGAAGAGCGCGAGCTGCCCGAAGGCCATGATCGTATTGCCGATCACCTTCCCGATCAACAACTGCCGCAACGGAATCGCGCTGGCGAGGATTTCCACGATGCGGTTCTGCTTCTCCTCGACCACGCTCTGGGCGATCGACATGCCGAACAGGAACGAGGCCATATAGAACAGGAATGCGAAGACGAAGGACACCACCTTCGCCAGACCGGGATCAACGGCAGATGGATCGAGCAGATCGTACGCGACCACGCTACCGCGACTCAGCGCCTCCATCGATGTACCCGCGGAAATCGCATTGCGCTGCACCGTAATCTGCCGGACCGCGGCCGTCAGATATGTCGCGGCATTATCGTCCTGCCCCGCTTTACCGACCAGCCGCCACTCGCCCGACCCAGCGGGAATCAACCCGACATCGACCGCGTCGTCACGCACCTGCCGCTCCACGGCGCCCACATCGGACTCCGGATGCCCCGTGAAAATGACGTTTTTATCGGCGCTTTCGGCAAGACTGTTCGCGGTCGTAACGATCTGATCCGCACCCGCACCCGTGATCGCCACCTCGACCTTGTCGGTGCGACTGCTCACGAATCCGCTGATGGCCAGCGACGCGACAATCGCAACGATGGTGATAACGGTGGAGATCAGAAAGTTCCGGTCGCGTAGCTTCACCACGACCTCACGCTCGGTGACGATCCGCCACACCCCGCGCGGCACGGATTCCTCGCTCACGCTCATGCCGTCACCTCCCGATAGATCTCCGCCACCGACGGCCGCACCTCGGCGAACTCCCGCACCGAACCATGCGCCAATGCCTCGGTCAGCAATTCATCGGTTGTCGCACCGGTCAGTTCCAACAGCACACCCGATCCATTGCGCTCGAACACGCTCGCCCCGGCGAACTCACCGAGCCACCCGGAATCTCCGCCGAGCACCAACCGGTAGCGCGTCCCACCCGTCGCACGCAACTCCTCGACCGCACCCTGCCCGACCACTCGACCGGCCGCCAGGATCACCAACTGATCGCACAACCGCTCCACCAGATCGAGCTGATGCGAGGAGAACAGCACCGGCACACCCTGTGCCGCGTACTCCCGCAGCAGTTCCGCCATCGAATCGACGGCAACGGGATCCAGACCGGAGAACGGTTCGTCGAGTATCAGCACATCCGACTCGGCGATCACCGCCGCCGCGATCTGCACCCGCTGCTGATTACCGAGCGAAAGCGACTCCAGCTTGTCCTTCCCGCGATCCCCGAGCGCGAATCGGTCCAGCAGGTCGGCCGCATGCCGCTTGGCTTCGGCGACGGATCGTCCGCGCAGCCGCGCGAGATAGACGAGCTGATCGAGTACCGGCTGCTTCGGATACAGCCCGCGTTCCTCGGGCATATAACCGAACGAACGCCGATCCGCGACGGTCACCGGCCGCCCCCGCCACCTGACCTCCCCGCCGTGAATGGCCAGCACCCCCATGATCATTCGCATCGTCGTGGTCTTACCCGCGCCATTGCCGCCGACGAATCCGGTCAGTGTCCCCGGCAGCACCGGAAACGACACGTCGTCCACCGCCACCTTGTCCCCGAAACGGCGCATCAGGTGCGCAACTTCCAGCATCGAAGCTCCCCTCCGTCGATTTCCCCCAACCCTACCGACGCGCCCCCCGAGACAAGCCTCACCAGCTCAGAGTGTCGAGTGAATCAGTGCGGGTCGGGCAGACCCAGCGCCGGTGCCAGCACGCGCCAGGCCCGCGGCAGTTGGGCCTCGAAGTCGGGCCAGGTGTGCATACCCATCGGGGCGTAGTCGACGGTGGCCGGGATATTCAGCTCGGCCAGTCGTGCCGCGAAGCGTTCGGTACACGAGCGCGCACCGGCTTCGAGGGCCAAACCCCCGCCCGCCGTTTTCAAGGCTTCGCCGAGGTCGGACGCGCGCGATACCGCAACAAGGTCGGCATCGGTCGGCAGGCCGGTCGCCGCGGAAAGGTAAATCGAGGTGCCGCGCAGCTGCGGAGCGCCGAGCAGGCTGTCGTGCGCACTCCACTCCGGCGATCCGGGTGGGCCCCAGAGGTTTTCGACATTGCCACCGCGCGACGCGACGGTGATCGTGGTGACCGCCCGGCCCAGATCGTCTGCGGTGGAATAACATCCACTCATTCCCGCGACCGCACGGTAGCGCCCTGGATTCCGCTGGGCCAGCATCATGGCCGCTTGCGCACCCATGGACACACCCGCGATCGCCCGCCGCTCATCGGTTTTCAGATACGACTCGATAATCGGCGGCAGCTCGGCGGTGAGAAAGGTTTCCCAGCGGTTGACCCCGAGGGTGGCGTCGCGCCACAGCCAATCGCTGTACATGCTCCCGGTGCCGCCGCTGGTCAACACCACATCGACCGGTTTATCCGCGAAGAACTCCGCCGCCCGCCCCTTGGTCAGCCACCCCGAGACCGCCTCGCCATCGACGCCATCGAGCAGATACAGCAGCGGACGCGGTCCGGAACCGCTGCCGTGCAACACATCCACCGTAATGACGCGGCGCATGGCGGCCGAGGCGATGGCGAAACGTTCGTGCCGCGGCCCGACCGTCTCGATGCTGATCGTTCCGGTCCGCGTCATGGCCGGATCGACGGCGGGCGGATCCGCGAGCGCGGGCACGGTCGCCAGCGCGGCGATGAGGGCCATCGCCGCCGCGGTGATCGGTGCTCGAAAACTCATAGTACGACGGCGGCCCGCTCTGCCTGTCTGGCCGCGGCCCGGTCGCGCTGCTCCTCGAAACGTGTTGCCTTGACGGACAATTCGTCGAGGTAGGCGCCGAGCTCGTCGCGGGCGCGCTCGCCGTCGTCGGACAGATCGGTGCGCTCGAAGACATTCCAGGCGCGCAACACCGGCCGCAGTACGACATCCAGATGCTGGCGCAAGTCGTAGATGCCGTTCTTGGCCAGTACCACCGCGTTTCGGCGGAAGTTGGGCTGGGTGAGTCCGGGCATCTGGAACCGCGTGACGATATCGGTGACCGCACGCATGGCCTCGTCGGGTGCGAGGTCGAGGGCGGCGGCACTGAGGTTGCGATAGAAGATCATATGCAGGTTCTCGTCGGCGGCAATCCGTTGCAGCATACGCTCGGCGATGGGCTCATTACAGGCAGCGCCGGTATTTCTGTGACTTATTCTGGTCGCCAGCTCCTGCAATGTCACATATGCGACCGAACGCAGGAACTGCGGTCCCTTCTCCGGTTTCGCGACACCCGTCGTCATATGTGCCATTCTGGCCTGCTCCAGGGCCACCGGATCCACCGCACGAGTGACCACCAGATAATCGCGCATGACGATCGCATGGCGGTTTTCCTCCGCGGTCCAGCGCCCGACCCAGGTGCCCCAGACACCGTCCACTGAGAACGACTCCGAGATCTCCCGGTGATAGGAGGGCAGATTGTCCTCGGTGAGCAAGTTGGTCACCATGGCGGTCCGCGCGACCTCCGACAGCAGAGATTGTTCCGGGTCCCAATCGATACCGCCCATGGCGGCGAAATTCCGGCCGTCGTCCCACGGCACATAATCGTGTGGGTGCCACGCCTTGGCCTTGCGCAGATGCTCGTCGAGATGACGTTCGGCGACGGGCTCCAGTTCGCGCAAGATGTCGAGGTCGGTCAACGTGGTCGTCACACGTGCTCCTTTGTTCACCCCTGAATCGACGATAAGCGGGCTCGTTCAGGCCGTACGGGTGATTCGTCGATCATTGGGCGAGGTGACGACAGCTCGACGACCTGGCTGGAAACCGTCACAACCCGGCAGATCGGCCAGCCGATAGAGCCCCGGCGCCCGGCCTTCGGCGAGAAGTCGGGCGAGCCGTTCCTGTGCCGAGCCGGCCAATTCGGGAATCCGCGCGGTCTCCCCGGAGGCCACCACCGCGGTCAGCGGTACCTCGGCGGCCTCGCTGACCAGATCGAGCACCTCTGGAGTGAGCGCGAGCGGTGTTATCGCGGATACCTCGTCGATCGGCACCAGGACCGTGCCGCCCTCATCGGACAACAGCGACAGTGCCCGGGAACCGAGCGGCATCGCCAGCGCCGCCTGGACCCGGCGCAACTTCCGGCGGGCCGCGGACGGCGCACCGAGACCGCGTCTTCGCTCGTCCGGATGTGCGGGAATCGCGAGGGCGACGACCTGATAAGACGCGGCGACGCTGATACCGGCGCGACCGGCCAGCCGTGCGACGCCGTGCCCGCTGAGCAGCGCCGATACCAGCGTCTGCGCGGCGGTCTGCTGTTCGCGGGCGACCTGGCGGTGTTCGTCCAGATAGGCCGTGGACGTCGCCGTCGTCACCATTTCCAGCACGCGCACGATCAATCCGGCCGCGGCCGCCACCTGATCGGCATCCTCATCCGCTGCCTGTTCGGCGAGGAATTCCAGCCCCACGCGCACTCCGTCGTGATAGGCGTCCAGCACGGTTTCCAGCGCCACGCCCTCACGGGCCCACCGCGCGGCCGATCCGGTGATCATCTCAGGCTGCTCAGGGGCCGGAACCAACTGCGGTTCCAGCACTTGCGCGGCCTCCGCCAAACAGGTGCGCGTGATAGTACCGAGATCTCCGCGCCGCGTGCGCCGGGCCTGAAAAGTCAAATGTTCGACCAGTTTCGATTCCAGGCTCTTGCTGCCCGAACCAGCCTGTTTGCCCGCCATGACTTCGAAAGGTTAGTGGAGTTCGGACCGAAATCGCATACCCGGTCCGGTAATTAGGAAAGTCATCACACCATGCCGACCAGCTTGGGCGAAATCACAAGCAGTGCAGCGATTCTCGGTCCAATATTTCCGGTCATTAGGATGACCGGATATAGTCGGCGTGACCGGGTGCTCCACGGGGACACTGACGCGGGTGCGACACTTCGGTGCGACGGCTGTAACGCCCGGCGACGATCCACCGACGGCACCGAGGACGGCATACCCAGCGGACCGGTGAGCCGTCCCATGACTAAAGTTGAGTCCCTGTGCTGCGGGTCCTCCACCCGATAGCATCGAGCGCCTTGTACCGTTCGGTGGACCCGGACAGTACAGGCGACTAGTTCGAAGGATGGCATACCCCATATGAGCGGAACGCGAGAAAAGCTCGAGGAACTCCGGGACATCCTGGAGCTCGCCGAGGAACCCGCTGGCGAGACCGGCATCGCGAAACGCAAGAACAAGGGCATACCAAGTGCGCGCGAGCGCGTGCGCATGCTGCTGGACCAGGGCTCCTTCGTGGAAATGGGGGCGCTGGTTCGACAGCCGGGCAGCACCGACGGCATGTACGGCGACGGTGTGGTGACCGGCCGCGGCTACATCGACGGCCGGCCGGTCGTCGTCATCGCCCACGACCAGACCGTGCACGGCGGTTCGGTCGGCGAGATGTTCGGCCGAAAGGTCGCCGCCGCAATGGAATTCGCGCAGGAGAACGCCTGCCCGGTGGTGTCGATCAACGATTCCGGCGGCGCCCGCATCCAGGAGGCGGTGACCTCGCTGGCCTGGTACGCGCTGATGTGCCGACGCCAGGAGGATCTGTCCGGCTTCGTGCCGATGATCGCGGTCATGCTCGGTAAATGCGCGGCCGGTTCGGTATACGGCCCGATCAATATGGATGTGCTGGTCGCGACCGAGAAGTCGTACATGTTCGTCACCGGTCCGGAGGTGATCAAGGGCGTGACGGGCGAGGTGGTCAGCGCCGATGATCTCGGTGGCGCCGCCGCCCTGCAGGCCAATGGGACGGTGCACCATGTCGCCGCCGATGAGCAGGCCGCCTTCGACTGGGTCCGCAGCTATCTGAGCTACCTGCCGTCGAGCTGCCTCGAACAGGCTCCGGTGGTGAATCCGGGACTGGAACCCGAAACCACGTCACACGACCTCGAGCTGAACTCGATCATTCCGGATTCCGACCGGTCCGGTTACGACATGCACGAGGTGCTGCTGCGCATCTTCGACGACGGCGATTTCCACGAGATCAGCGCTGGTACCGCCCAGAACTTGATCACCGGATTCGCCAGGGTCGACGGTCGCAGTGTGGGCGTGGTCGCCAATCAGCCGCAGGTACTCGGCGGTGCGCTGGACGGACTGTGCTCGGATAAGGCGGCATATTTCATCCGGCTGTGCGACGCCTTCGGCCTGCCGCTGATCTTCGTCGTCGACACCCCGGGTGTGCTGCCCGGTCTCGAAGAGGAACGCAACGGCGTCATCAAGCGCGGCGGCCGGTTCTTCCGAGCGGTCATCGAGGCCACGGTGCCGATCGTCTCGATCGTGACACGCAAGGCCTACGGCGGCGGCTATGCGGTGATGGGCTGCAAACCGCTGGGCGCGGACCTGGCGCTGGCCTGGCCGACGGCACAGATCGCGGTCATGGGCGCCGAGAGCATGGTCGGCATCATCGGCCGCAGGCAGCTGGAGGCGACCCCGCCCGACCAGCGCGCCACCGTGCGCCAGCAGATGATCGACTTCTACAACGCCACCGTCGCCACTCCGTGGACCGCGGCCGAACGCGGCTACATCGATGCCGTCGTCGAACCGTCGCAGACCCGGCTCGAGATCCGCAGGGCGCTGCGCCTGCTGCGCGAGAAGGGCGCGGTCAGGAAGCACAACCCGCGCAAGCACAGCCTCTTCCCGGTCTAGTCGTCGGCCCGTTTGTGTTGTGTCACAGCACAAACGGGTATCGGTCGTGTGATGTCAGATGTTCGTTCGCTCGCCACGCGGCCCGATACCGCTGTGCCATAACGTCATCCGTGCCCGACCCGTGTTCGCCGCACGACGGCCGGGTACGCGGCGTGCCCACCGAGGGTGTCCCTACCCACTCCGGTGGGCGCGCCGCACTTGAAACTAGGCCTGATCCGGACGCGTCCCGTGGTTGCCCCACATGCGTTCCACCGTGGCCCATTCGGTCTCCCACAAGCGGGCCCTGCGCCGATCGAGCGCGCGGCGCAGCAGTGCGTAGCCGCAGCCGAAGCAGACCGCGATCCCGAAGACCATGCCGGTGGTGATCAGCAATGCCTTGCTCAGTGCCCGGGTGTCCGACGGCGGCTCGGTGACCTTGCCCGAGCCGTCGAGCCAAATCTTCACCGTGGCACCGGCTTTCATCACTCCGGTGGCCTGGTAGTCGCTGGTATGCGTGACACCGTCGGCGTCGCGCCATTGCACCCGGGCCGGAGTGATGGGCGCGTAGAGCGGCGCTTTGCCGACCTCGAGCACGGTCGCGTCGACCTCGTGTAACTGCGCCGCCTCGGCCCGCGCAATGCGGTCTTCGGTCTGGTAGATCCGGCCGCCGACCGCCATCGACAGCAGCGGGGCGATGATCAGGAACAACAGCGTGAGCACCGCGGCGACCACCAGTTGCAGGCGATCCTCGCGGCGGCGCATCGGATTTCGATCCAGGCCGACCCTGCGGCAGGTACGGCGGACAACGCTGGGTGACCCGGTTGCTGCGGTCATGACGATGACACCTCGCTCTGGAATTCAGCTGTCAGCCCGTTAAGGGTGTCGAAGAATGTGTCGATGAGATCGGGGAGTCCGTCGGTGTCCGAGCCCGCGCCCCAGACCTGTAGTGCTGCGATGAGCAGTCCGGTCCCGGCCGCGACGGCCGCCTCCGGACGCCGGTCCACCGCGGGATCGACATCGAGTCTGGCGGCGATGATCCGCACGGATTCGCGCTGCCCGTCGAGCCGGATGCGCTGATAGCCCGCGGCCAGTGTCGGTTCCGCCTCGAAGAGTTGGAACAGCGCCCAGCGTCGGGCCAGGCGCGCCGCCTTCGCACCGGTGTGTTCGGTGGCCAGCCAGTCGTGCAAGGCATTGCGGTAGGCGACCAGCGGCGACTCGCCCACCGGGCGGCGGCACAGCGCCTCGTTGAACAGGTGCACGTCCTGGTCGATTTCACCGAGTACGGCATCCTCGATGGAGGAGAAATGACGACTGAAGGTCCGCCGGGTGACCCCGGCGCGCTCCGCGATGTCCTCGACGGCCACCGAACCCAACCCACGCTCGTTGAGCAGGTCGAATGCGGCGCGCGACATTGCCGCGCGACTGCGCAGCGTGCGCAGCCGGCGGCCGTCGAGGTCGACCGCGTCGTCGATACCCATATCCGCAGTCTACGCCCTATTGTCTCACTGGGACATTAGTTCGGTGTGATTCGTATCAGGGCTTCCGTGCCAGCGCGGTGACGATGAGCTGCTCCCAGACGGTGAGCTCGCGCCCGGAGCTGCCGACCGACGCCGCGTCACCGGCGGCCACATCCGGTCGCCACTGCGCCGACGGGACGATATCGGGTTCGAGGACTTCGAGGTCGCCGAAGAGGTCGCGAATCTCCTCGGTATCGCGCCAGCGGCCGCGCCCGAAGGTGGCCTGCAGCTTCTGTTCGGCCGCGGTGGTCTCCGGATTGTGCCCGGATCGGAAGTGCGTGATCAGTATGTGACTGCCGGAAGGAATCTGGTCGTTCCAGAAGCGCACCACGGCGGCCGGGTCCTCGTCGTCGTTGAAGTGGTGCAGGATCGAACTGAAGATGACGCCGACGGGCTGGTCGAAATCGATCAGCCGCACAACATCCGGATGATCGCGGATCGATTTGGGATCGCGGGCGTCGGCCTGGATCACCGTGGTGTTCCTATCGGTAGCCAGCAGCGCGCGACCGTGCGCGAGCACGATCGGATCGTTGTCGACGTAGACCACCCGGGCGTCGGCGGTGTGCCGCTTCGCGACCTGATGCACATTGTCGGCGGTCGGCAGACCGCTGCCGAAGTCGATGAACTGCCGCATCCCCGCGCGGGCCATATCGCGCACCCCGCGGATCAGCGCCTGCCTGCTGGTGAAGGCGATCGCCACCGAACCGGGCAGGTTCAGCTTGAAGTGATCACCGATCTCCTGGTCGACCAGGTAGTTGTCCTTACCGCCGAGCAGATAGTCATAGACCCTGGCGATACTCGGTTTGCTCTGATCGATTTCCCGATCGAGCCGAGTCGGGGGCGCAGCATCGTCGGTCATGTCAACACCTTCGTCCACGGGACCTGTGCGGTTCCTATCGTATGAGACCCGGCATCACACCGTACGCACTTGACGAACCCGGCATGGCAGCGCACCACGCCGAGTTCGATTGTCCCGCTTATTGTTTTCGGCGTATCACCGCGAATCGCCGGGCGCGGCCGGGTGATCGAGCGTCTCCGGATGCCGATCGCACAGGGCGCGCAGCAACCCCGGGGTGTACTCCGGTGGCGCGGCATGCACCGATAGTTGATTGGCCACCGCGCGATACGCGTCGAGGTCGGCGGTCTTGTCCAGATACAGCGCACTGGTGAGTTGCTGCAGATAGACGATGTCGGGGAGATCGGCTTCGGCGAAGCGCAACATGGTGAACGCACCGTCGGCCAACGCCGGACCACCGACATGATCGGGCAGCACCTGCACGGTGATGTGCGGCTCCTCGGCGATGCGCAGCAAATACTCGAGCTGGGCCCGCCATACCGTCGACCCGCCGATCGGTCGGCGCAGCGCGGCCTCCTCGACGATCAGCCACAGCTGCGGCGGATGCGGGCGACGCAAGATCTCTTGACGGCGCAGCCGCAGCGCGACCCGCCGTGCGATCCCCTCCGCCGATTCGGCCGGATGCGCCATGGCCAGCAATGCCCGCGCATAGTCCGCGGTCTGCAGCAGTTCCGGTACCGCCCTCGGCTCATAGCCGCGAATCAGCTTTGCGGCCTGCTCTAGTCCGAGATAAGTGTCGAACCACTTCGGCAACCAATCGCTGTCGCGATGCCACCAGCCCGAGGCGTTGGCCTGGCGCGCGAGCTCCCTGAACTCCTCGCGCTCTTCCGGGTCGGTGACCCCGTAGAGCGTAAGCAGATCGAGTAGATCGCGTTCCCGGAAACCGGTGCGCCCCAATTCGAGTCGGCTGATCTTGGAGTGCGAGCCGCGGATCGCCTCGCCCGCATCCTCGCGGGAGATGTCACAAGTCTCGCGCAACCGTCGCATCCGGCCGCCGAGCATCATCCGCAGCACGGTCGGTCCACCGTCGGCAGCAGGGTTCTTGCCGGAAAATGAATGTCGCACTTCCGAAGCACGCATTCGATGAGTCTGCCATGAAATAGCCGCGACTCTCTAGATCCAAAATGCCCTATTTCCACAAGTATTCGTACATCTGCAAGGACATTCCCCAATGTCTTCGGCCCAGCTCCGGTTCAGCGCAGCAGCACCTCCGCACTGGCCCGGCCGAACAGCTTGCGACCGTCGCAGATCGCGGTGAGCGCGATGGTCGCCGCACGGCGATCCGGATCCAATGCCTTGACCCGCCCGCGGAATTCGATCTCGCACTGCCGGGTCGCCGAGACCGGGGCGAATCCGGCGAACCGCACACCGTATTCGGTGATCGCGGCCGGATCGCCGAGCCAGTCGGTGAGATAGCTCGCGCCCAGACCCATGGTCAGCAGGCCGTGCGAGACCACACCGGGCAGTCCCGCGGCGACCGCGACATGCTCGCTGAAGTGGATCGGATTCGAATCACCCGATACCCCAGCGTAATTCACCAGATCACCGCGCGAGAGCGGTACGACGCGGGCGGGCAGTTCGGTACCGACCTGCACCTCGTCGAACTCGATGCCGCACGGCACCCGCACCGGTGGCTCGTCCACACCGTCCTCGGGCAACATCTCGTCGAAGCATTCGACGACACCGCCGTCCAACGCATGCTCCGGCCGCCGGGTGGCGTCCTGCCGTTGGCTCAGCGCCTCGCCGCTCATGATGACGCCGTCGACCGCAGTGACCAGTTCGGTGGCGACGTCGGCGCCGGTGTGGGCCACCACGGTGGTGTGCGCGGTCTGCAGCAGTTCCTTGTACTGGTTGGTGAGCAGACTCCGGATGACCATGAAGTCCATGTCGCCGAACTGCCGGAACGATTCGACACAGGTGTCGCAGCGCAGTTGATCACCGGCGACGAGCGGCCGGTGCGCCCGGATGCTCTGCTCGGTATGCAGCACCTGGCTGATGTCGTAGCCGGTCAGCACCGAATCGAACATCTTGCGCTGGAGCAGCAGCCAGATGATCGCGGAGAAGGTGGGCGGTGCGACGAGCCCGTCGTAGCCGAGCTCCCACGCCGCCTCCTCGTAATAGTGCGCAGGATGGACGCCGCGAACCGCACGGGCGAATTCGCGGACCTTCTCGCGCCCGACCTCGTAATGGTCGGACATCCGATAGTGGCGCCCCACCATTGCGCTAGCTTGTTCAGATCCACTCAAAACCGTCACGTGTCATAAATCGCGACCCGGGTGCGAGTTGCAACACCAATAGCTGATCGCCATAAATCTCTCAACATTCATCGGGCGCCGGCACTCCCTGCAGGCGCTGATCCAGCCAGATCATCGCGTCCGGATAGCCGAGCCCGCCTGCGATGATGTGTTCACCGAGGACGCTGCGATACACCGCCGAGACACCGAGGCCGCACTGCTCCTGGTAGAGGTTGCGCGCGCCCTCGGCCGGAATCCAGAATTCCTGCTCACCGTTGTAGATGTAGAGCGGTGTCGCGGACTTCATGCCCGTCATGCGCGTCACGTCATAGATCTCGGTGGCGACCTCGGAGTGCAGCGGATCCGGAATCTTGGCGGCGATATCGATCGGCAGCATCAACAACCCGACCGCACCGAATACGCTGCCGCACAGGTCTTTCAGCGGCGATGTCGCCGCCCACTGCGCCAGGTTGTTCATACTGGCCAGGATCTCCGGACGCTCCCGGCCGACGCCGAAGGTCGCGGCCAGGAAGACCCCCGAGGCGAGGTTGCCGTTCATGCTGCGCCCGAGGATTTCGTAGTCGGCGGGTACCCCGCCGAGCGCGGCACCGACGATCGATCCGGCCAATTCCGGGGCGTAGCTGTCGATCAGCTTCACCGCCCCCTTGGTGGCGATGGCGCCGCCGGAGTATCCGGTCATACCGAATCGGCTGTCGCCGAATTCGCCGGGACGCAATCCACGCACCGCGCGGATGGCATCGAGCACGGCATGTCCGGCGACGTAGGGCTCCGCGTAGGCCATCCACGGTCCCTCGTGATCCGGAATCAGCACCGCGTATCCGCGCAATGCCGCCAATTGCGTTGTGGGCGGAAGGAAGTCGGTGATGCTGGTATTGCGTGACCAACCGTGCGAGAAGGTGTAGCCGGGGGTGCAGTCCCGGCCCAGCGCATCGATCGGGAGGTTGTTCACCACGACCGGTCGGCTGCCCGGACCGGGCCATGCGGTGGCCGGAATGATCAATGTCGCAGTGGCATACGAGGCCGCGCCGCGCGAATCGGTGGTGCGGTATTTCAGCAGCAGCGCCTGCCGAATCGGCACCAACACCAGCGGTGCGGCCGTCGCGCTGACATCGCGCACCTCCACGAGCTCGCCGGGCGCGTAATCGTCCAGATTCTCCGGCCATATGTCGAAGGCCGGATCACCGATGGCGCTCGGCGCCGAAGCCTGGCGCAGGGCGGCCAGCGCCGGGGACAGGGTGGTTGCCTCCTGCATCGGACCGGTGAAATGCGGCCCGACAGCGATCGGTGGGGGCGGGATGACGCTATCGATCCACTGCTGCAGATCCGGCAGTATCGAACCGGCATCGGCCGGAATCGGCAACGCGGGCAGGCCGGGAACAGCGGGCGGTGGTTCGGCCGACGCCTCCCCCACCGCGACCGGACACACAAGCAACAGCACGAAAATGATGACACGCAGGCACTTCATTGGCACACGCCCCAGGGTGCGACGTCGGGTTTCCCTGGCGCCCGGGTTTTTTGGTGCCTTCGACCCCCGAAATGCCCCTGAGTGCCGAGGCCAGAAAGTCAGGCTAACCGAGGGAACTCGCGCGGATACCCCGCCGTGCCCGAGTTGTGTGTGTCACGTCGCCGAATCGCAACAATCCGAGCCGAATCCGCTTGTCCAGCAACTCGGATCCGGCTCGGTCACCGATTCTCAACAGTTGCTCGGCGCTACCTCCCCTCGGAATCGCGCGTCCAACCAATTCAGCGCCGCCGGAATGCCCAGGACCGCGGCGGTGAGATGGTCGGGTACCGGGATCTGCTCGGACTGCACCCGCGCCCCGGCCGCGCACCAGCGCTTATCGGTATTCACCACCGCATCGACGGGAATGAGTCCGTCGATCGGCGAATGCCATTCGAAGATCGGCGTTTTCGGCACGCCGTCGTAGAGTTCGAGGCTGTTCTCCTCGACCACCGCGCGTGCGGTGGCATCGTTCATCATCGAGGTCGACTTCGCGAAGTCCAGCGCCCCGCGCCCCGCGCCAGCGGCCAGGATGTCATTGGTGCAGCTATTGGCGATCGCGGTCCGTGCGGCGAGGCCGCGCTCGTTGAGTTGGTCGCTGAGCGGGAAGCGGTCGGGATACTCCCGCTCCAGGCCGAGTCCGGCCGCCAGGGCGAGCCCGAAGACCGGATGCGAGTTGAGGCCGAGGGTCTCCAGCATGGTCACCAGATTCATCGGCACACCGCCCATCGCGGCCCCGGCGATCTCCACGTCCGGCGCGTACTTCGGCGCCAGCGCGGCCGCCCATGCGGTAGCCATGCCGCCTCCGGAGTACCCGACCATCGAGACCGGGCTCTTCCGCACCTGCAATTCGGCGACCTGCTTCACCGCCCGGATGCCGTCGAGGGTGATCATGCCGCCCAATTTGGCCGCGCCGTAGGCGAAATTCGGGCCGAGGTGGTCCGGCAGTGCGACACTCCAGCCGCGCGAGAGCAGCACATTCCAGCCCGGCGCCTCCCGGACGATGAGGTTCGGATCACCGGTGTAGAGAACACGCGATACCGAGCACTCAGCACCGAGCCCGTTGATGATGTGCTGATAGGAGAGCAAGGGGCCGTCTGGGGCGTGTGCCTTCGGAGTGAGCACCGTGGTGGTCGCCGCGATCGGCTGACCTTCGGAGCTGGTGGAACGGAAGCGCACGACGGTGACGGTGGTATCCGGGAAGATCGCCAGCGGGGGCATCACCCGCGTCGCGATCACATCACCGGGTTTCTTATCCGCCAGATCGGGCGGGTTTGCGTAAAAAGGGTCGGGATCAGGGGCGGGATACAGAGGTGTGGTGTGGGCGGCGCCAGCCGCCGTCAGCACCATCAGCAGACCGATCGTCATGGCCAGCGACTGTTTGCCGGTCGCTCGAATCACGGCGCCGACTGCGCGCATCGGTCTACGCAGGGCCTGTCTCATCGACGTATTGCCTCCGGGAGAGAGTTTGGTCCAACGTTGGGAACATAGTCGACGGCGATTGTCGTGAAGGCAACGGGCAAGCGAAATGTTTTGAGAAATCACAACTCTCGGCCGCTCGAACCGTGGTCGGCGGACCGGCGCCTTCGTGACTGTCTCCGATCGCGAGGTGTCGTGTCTGTGACATGTCCAGCTCATCGGCCGGACCATGTTCCGCACCATGGTGCGCGACCTACCGTCAGACCTATCGACGCGGCAAGTCGGGTCGGAAGGAGACGGTGGCATGGACGGCACTGTGAAATCTGGAACGGATTCCCCCGAGCGAAACTCGGTGTATCCGATGGATATCCAGGATCCACCGACGCGCCGGGTCACCGTCTACTTCGACGGTCCGACCGCCGAGGACGCACTCGTGCTCGAGTACGCCGCCACCCGAACCGAGGCCTGGGAATTCACCTCGGCCGCGCTCGACGCCGGGCTCACCGTGACGGTCGACAGCAAGGTGCGACCGGGACTGCGCCGACTGCCGTGCCGCTCGCTGTGGCACTGACCGTGCCTGCGGCGTCGCTGCCGTAAACCCTCGCTGCTGTAAAAACTGGGCGGCCACATCCCGGTATGGCTGTTGCGCCGCCGCAGGATGACTACTCTCGGATGGTGGACACCATCCGGGAGGATCGACGTTGACCCAGCGGAATACCGAATGGGCACGGTGGGGTGCGGTGCTGCTGTGCTGCGGTGCGCTGGTCCCTGCCGCCGCGGCGTGCGGCTCAGACGAGGCACCGTCGGCCGTAACCACAACCACGACGACACCCACGGCCGCAGCCGTATCCACCACTGCCCTTGCCGCGCTGCCGAGCGTCGATCCCTACGCCGATATGCCGCTCATCGACCACACCACCTGGACCGAGGGCGTCGACGGTGCACGCCTGAAGGTCTACCCCACCGAGGCCGGGCGGCGCGAAGCCTTCCCCGATACCGAAGAACGGGCGTGGCAGGAGGTGCTCACGCACTCCCCCGACGCCGATACGCCCGGTATGCGCGACCAGTTCGTCTGTCACTGGGTCTGGGCCCGCATGGTGCAGCCCAACAAGGAGAGCTGGAATCTGGAACCCTGGCGTCCGGCCGTGGGCTATCAGGCCACCGTCCAGGCATCGTGTAACCCCGGAGGACCCGAACGCTGACCATTTCGAGCGATCTGCAAGCAATCGCTACGGCCTGAAAGGACACCCCATATGCGCGTCGTCATCGCAGGCGGACACGGGAAGATCGCACTACTGCTCGGCGAAATACTCAGCGGGCGCGGCGACGAGGTCGTGAGCCTGATCCGCAATGCCGACCATGCGGACGAGGTAGCCGCCACCGGCGCACGACCGGTCGTCTTCGACCTCGAGCACGGCACGGTGGCCGAGCTCGCCACCGTCGTAAAGGGTTCCGATGCGGTGATTTTCGCCGCGGGCGCCGGTGCGGGCAGCGGGGCGGCCCGCAAGTACACGGTGGACAAGGGCGGTTCGGTGCTGTTGGCCGATGCCGCCGAGGCGGCCGGTGTCCGGCGGTTCGTGCAGATCTCCACGATGGGCGCTGGTAAGCCGCCCGCCCCAGGCACCGACGAGGTCTGGGCCGCCTATCTCGACGCCAAGACCCAGGCCGAGGAAGATCTGCGCGCCCGCGATCTCGATTGGACGATCCTGCGCCCCGGCCGGCTGCTCGATACCGCCGCGACCGGCCGGGTCTTGCTGAGCACGCCGCCACTGCCCTTCGGCAGCATCCCTCGGGCCGACGTCGCCGCCGTCCTCGCCGAAATTCTGCACGCGCCACAGACCACGCACACCACTTTGGAGCTCATCACAGGCGACATTCCGGTAACGCGCGCGGTCTCGAATATCGGTAGCCAGCCGATCGCCGAAGGCGGTGCCGCAGTTACCGATTGACATTTTTCGCCGCTAGATTGGAGAACATAACCGTGTTCAGCCGTATCACTTCCCTGAAGCTGCGACCCGGATCCCGCGGTGAATTCCTCGATGTGGTCAGTCGCAGTGCCGCGGCATCGGTGCGCGAGGAACCCGGTTGCCTGCGATTCGATGTGTGCGCCGACCGGGTTGATCCGCACCGGTTTTTCCTCTACCAGGTCTATATCGATGAGGAGGCCGCCGAAGCGCACCGTTTCACCGAGCATTTCCTGGCCTGGCGCTGCGCGGCCGACCGATATGTGGAGCCGGGCACTCAGGTTCACTACAGCACCGATGTCGTGATCAATGCGAAATAGATCGCGCCGAATTAGCCCCCGCATCCGCGCCGGTTCGCGGATGATTAGCAGGTGCGAAAACCCAACTGCGAAGGCACAATCGATCGTGCAGATGTGCTTGCAAATGAAAGGCACACCGACCTAAACTCAGTCCCGCAAGGCATTACAGGGGACAACCAGGGGAGGCCGCGTGGGTGAACCAAGGGCCGATGTCGCCAGGGGTTTGCTGCCGCCAGACGTCAGGGGCGTTCGAATGGACCAACCACTTCACGGCGGCCGGCTCGGAATCGCCGAAGCCGCACTGGCCGACCAGCCAGCGAACGGTATAACAACTATGAGCACACCGTCGACCCGAAGCGGACAGCGCAGTACCGCGTACTCGCGAGAAACCGCAGTCGCTTTCGTCATCGATGCCGTCGAGTCAACCGGTGCGGCCACTCGACATGATTTCGATATCGACCGGATCGTCACCACCGCGCACGCGATGGCCGACGACTGGGACCTCGAAACCCTGCAACCGGCCACCTTCTGGCGCATCGCCTCCAGCTTCATCAAGCAGTGACCGGCAAGCACCGGCTACTGCGTCCAATGATGTAGCAGCGCAACCGAATTGCGTTACGTCTCGGTCGGCGATGCCCACTGTGCCGTATAGGCCCGCAGTGCGACCTTGGCCTCGCGCAACAGATTCGGGTCACCGTCGGGATCGGATCGGAATGCCTCCTGTAGGACCGCATCGCCCATGAGATGGGCGGCGCGGCAGGCGATATCGAGTCCTTCGATATCGGCGACGGCGCCCTGGGCGAGCATGACCTCCCGCAGCGTCACCGCCATCCGGCGTTTGTGCTCGCGATCGGCGGCCCGGGCGGCCTCGTTGAAATCCTTGCCGAACCACAGCGCTCGGAAGCCGGGCTCGTCCCGGTAGACCTGGGCGAACGCGTCCACCAGCACGCCGATCGGATCGGCCCAGCGCTCGGTGCGCGCGAGCTCGAGCAGCAGGGCCGCCTTGGCCTCCAATTGCTCGATATACGCGGCGGCGAGGGTTTCGATGACGGCCTCGCGATCCGGGAGGTACTGATACAGCGAGCCGACCGAAATCCGTGCCTCCGCAGCCACTCTGATCATGGTCAGCGCCTCGACGCCCTCCGTGGCGATCAGGCGATCGGCCACCTCGAGCACCCGCGCCAACCGCTCCCGGCTGCGCGCCTGAATCGGCACGCGACGCAGGCCCGCCTCGGGTAGTGCACGGATCGGCACGGATTACCTCCGAACGTAATGTGAATCATATTCAGGTTTGGGTAGAGTATCCGGATGACCACCATCGCACCAACCGAACGCGCTGAGGTAGCGGCGGTCTGTCAGCGCCTGGCCGCACAGGGGCTGCTGATCGGCACCGCGGGCAATGTGAGCCTGCGCTGCGGTGATCTGGTCGCCGTCACGGCCACCGGCGCGGTGCTGGCGGAGGTCATCGCCGACGATGTCACGGTGGTCGACCTGGCGGGTCAGGTGGTCGCGGGACGCTACGCGCCCACCTCCGAATTGGGTCTGCATCTCGATATCTATCGCACCTACGCCACGCAGGCGGTGGTGCACACCCATGCGCCCAAGGCGACGGCCATCGCCTGTGTGCTCGACGAACTGCCGGTCATCCATTACCAGCAGCTGCTGCTCGGCGGTGCGACGAGGGTCGCCCCGTTTCATCCCTTCGGCACGGTCGAACTCGCGGATGCGGTGCGAACGGCGTTGCAGGGCAGGCAGTCCGCGTTGCTGGCCAATCACGGTGCGGTCACCATCGGCGCATCGCTGAACCAGGCCGTCGAATCCGCACTGCTGCTGGAATGGGCCTGCGCGCTGTATCTGGACGCGATGACGATCGGCAGGCCGCGCGAACTCACCGAACAGCAGCAAGCCGCGGTCGTCGAGGTGGCACTGCGCACCGGATACGGCACTCGCAAACCGCTGGAGAAGGACACCGAATGAACGTAATCGCTTTGGGGGCACATGTTTTGGATATCCTCGTCCGACCCGTCGCGACCATACCGGACGGGCAGCAGACCGCGCTGGTCGAGGACATCCGCATCACCGCGGCGGGTACGGCCGCGGGTACCGCGCTGACACTGGCCAAACTCGGCGCGAGCGTGCGGACCGCGGGTGCGATCGGCGCGGACACCTCCGGGGATATCCTGCTCGAGCTGCTCGCCAAGGCCGGCATCGATACGAAACTGGTGGTGCGCAAGGAAGATCAGCCGACCTCGTCGTCGGTGCTGCCGGTCCGTCCCAATGGTGCGCGTCCCAGCCTGCATCTGTTGGGCGCCAACCCGTTCTACACCCTCGACGATGTCGATTGGGCCGCGATCGCCGCCGCCGACCATCTGCACCTCGGCGGTCCGGAACTGATCGGTGCGGCAACTGCGGCGCGAATCCTGCGCCACGCCAAGGACAATGGCGTCAGCACCTCGGTCGATCTGATCGCGCCCGGCGCACTCGGTAGCCTCGACGCCATCGCCGAAGTCCTCCCGCATACCGACTACTTCCTCCCGAATGACGAACAGGTGCTCGGCTTCACCGGCACCACCGACCTGGTGGCGGGTTGCGAGGTGCTGAAGGACGCGGGCGCTTGCATCCTGGCGGTTACGCGGGGCGCCGACGGCACCCTACTCGTCGGCCCGGACAACTATCAGGACATTCCCGCGTTCGCCGTCGACGTCGTCGACACCACCGGGTGCGGTGATGCCTTCTCCGCCGGTTTCATCCGTGCGATCGCACTGGGCCGAAATCTGCGTGCCGCCGCGATCCTCGGAAATGCGGTCGCCGCACTGGTCGCCCGCGGACTCGGCAGCGACCACGGCGATTTCGATCTCGCCGCGGTGGACGCGTTCGCAGCCGAAACACGCACTATCGACCCGAACAAGCCGGGTCGATAGCGATATTCAGGCGTTCTTGGCGTACTCGGCGAGGATCTTCAGCGACTCGCCTGGCGCCTCGGCTTGCACACTCAGGCGGTCCATGACCGAGAGGTACAGCGCCAGATCCTGTTTCCGATCCAGGTACAGCGCACTGGTCAGATGTTCGAGATAGACGATGTCGGGCAGCTCGGTCTCGGCGAAACGCAAGATGCTGAACGAGCTACCCGCAGCGGCGTGTTCGCCTGCCGAGTACGGCAGGACCTGCACCGTGACATTCGGGAGTTCCGCCAGCTCGATGAGGTGTTCCATCTGCTCGCGGTGCACCCGCGACCCACCGACCGGCCGATGCAGCGCGGCCTCGTCGATGATCGCCCAGATGATCGGCGGCTCGGCTCGACGCAGCACCTCCTGCCGGCGGATGCGGACCTGCACGCGGCGGTCCATATCGGCATCCTCGTACCCGAGTGACATTACGGCCCTGGCATATTCGGGCGTCTGCAGCAACCCGGGCACCAGGTGCGCCTCGTAGGTACGGATCTTGGTCGCGGCCTGCTCCAAGCCGAGATAGGTGCCGAACCAGGACGGCAGCAGATCGCTGTAGCGGTGCCACCAGCCTGGTTCGTTCGCCTGCCTGGCCAGATCCAGGAAACGCTCCCGCTCCTCGGCGTCGGTGACGCCGTAGAGGGTCAGCAGGTCGCGGATATCGCGTTCCTTGAATCCCGTGCGACCCAACTCGAGACGACTGATCTTGGCGTGTGAACCGCGGATGGCGTCACCTGCGGCCTCACGGGTGATGCCATTCTTCACCCGCAGGTCACGCAACTGCCCGCCCAGCGCGATCCGCAATACGGTCGGACCACGTTCCACTACAACCGATTGCACACGACCGTCGTCATCGGGTTCTGCGATCATGAAGTCATCTCCGATACTCGGGTTTGACCACAGTGTGTCACAAATACCACGTTTGAAAACACACCGCACCGATCGCCTATGTTACCGCTCAGCTAGTCAGGTCGTCGAACTCCCCGGCCTTCGCGCCGCGCACGAACGCGTCGATCTCCGGTCGAGTGTAGAACAGGATGCCACCTTCCGGGTCGCGTGAATTGCGAACGGCGATCGAACCATCCGACGCCTCGGCGACCTCGACGCAGTTACCGCCCGACGGACCGCTGAACGAGCTCTTACGCCAGGTGCCTTTGATCTTGGGTGTACCGGTGTCGAACATCTTCCCCACTCCTCGGCTGCTTCCAGTGTGAGATGTACGCTCGAGCGGCTTTGCAGATGTGCGCTCAAACGTTCTTGCATTTGCACCTACATCTGCAAGATAGCACGAAGCTCCCCTATGCGGCACAAAAGAATTCAGACCTGCCGGTCCCCTTCGTGACCCCTGTTCAACGCGTTACGCGAGTGCTGTACGCGGCCGCGCGCGACGTGCCCGAAATGCGTGATCGACTCCTCGATCCCGCAGGTCGAGCCGACGCGAATCTTGTACTGTCACAGTGCACATCGGCCGTGCCAGCCAATCGCGACACCCGCCGCCTGAGCAGTCCGGTTCACCGTTAATCAGCTCGCCGAGGAGTCCAGCCCCATGTCCGACGATCAAACCCCGCTCATCCGGACCGACATCCCGCATTCCGCGCGCATCTGGAACTACTGGATGGGCGGTAAGGACTATTACGAAATCGACCGTATCGCCGGTGATGCCGGCGTCCAGGTGGATCCGGACATCACCACCATGGCCGTGCAGTCGCGTCAGTTCCTCATTCGCGCGGTCCGTTACCTGGCGGGCGAGGAGGGCATCCGCCAGTTTCTCGATATCGGCACCGGCCTGCCGACCATGCAGAACACCCACGAGGTCGCCCAGGGCGTCGCGCCCGACTCGAAGGTCGTCTATGTCGACAACGATCCTCTGGTCCTCACCATGGCGCGGGCGTTGCTCACCAGCACCACCCCCGAGGGCGTAACCACTTACGTCGATTGCGATTACCACGATCCGGAGCAGATCATCGCCGACGCCCGCAACGTGCTCAATTTCAACGAGCCGATCGGCGTGATGTTCATGGGCGTCCTCGGCCACGCCAAGTCCTACGACGAGCTGCTGCGCATCGTGCGCACGGTGCTCGCCGCAGTGCCGTCGGGCAGCTTCCTGGTCATGTGGGACGGCACCGACGACAGCAAGGAGTACGTGACGCTGTGTGAGAACTACACCGGAACCGGCGGCGTACCCTATGTTCCCCGACCCCAGGCCGAAATCCGTGCCGTATTCGACGGTTTGGAACTGGTCGAGCCCGGATGCGTATCGATCACCCAGTGGCGCACCGATGCCGCCGAGGTCGGCGAGGTCCGGCCGATCTCCGCCTACGGCGCGGTCGCGCGCAAGCCCTGAAGCGCAAGCGGCACAACGGCGGTCATCGGCCACCCGGTCGAAGACCGCCGTTCATATTTCTGTTGGTCGTTCGTGCAAATGTACTTGCATCTGTAAGTGCCGACGGCCTAAACTCGGAACCAGAATCGGGGAGGTACGCAGGGAGTTCGCGCCGGCGTCACCACATCCACCTCCCCATCCGCAGACGCGAGGGGCGGTCGAGATGAGTACGCCATTCCGAACTCCGCGCGGGGCCACGATCGCCGGCGGATCCGGGATCGACACCCTGCGGCAAAGCTCGGCGCCGGAGTACGCGCCACTCGATTGCGGTGTCGAACCGCGCGGCCTCACCTATCGGCAGGCCCGCGAGATCCTGCACCTGCACGAGGTGCACGGCCCGCAGTGCCGCCAGTGGCTTGCCGCCGCGGCCTACCTCTCCGCCGGACTGGACGACGAATAACGTTCGACCCCAACGGCTCCACCAACGCGGCCCCAAATCGCTTCGCACGCAGTGATGTTCGTACAGATGTACTTGCATCTGCACGACACGCGGCTCTAAACTCATGCGCGACAAGGGAGTTTCGCACCCGAGAGCCCGTGCCGCTGTCGCCACCGGGATCTCTCGGCGCCAGAGCCACAGGGGGCATTCGCATGAATCCACCACGCGCTGCCGGTCGACTCGGGATCGCCGATATCGCCGCGGCCTACGGCACCGACGCATTGCAGCGGCGCATCGCCGAGCTGCGCGCCAGCGGCCAGCACTACGCCGCCATCGCGATCGAACGCGAAATCCGTAGCGGCGCAGTAGTAATCGATTCCGACCTGCGGAATCAACAAGGCGCGGCCTAAATTCGGTCGCCCCGCCCACGGACCGGGCGTTCAAGGCGCACAACAGGTTCGGATGTACGGACGGGTCGAGTGCTTGCAGCGCAATGGATACCGTGCGCGGCGAGTACATCGTCGTCAGCTGATCGGGCATGTCCTGATCGCAGCCGTCCTGGCGGGTGACGTCGTGCACCGTCGCGTCTGGACCCGCGGCGCGACGGCGCAGGCCGATCGCACGCAAACGCCGGGCCGAGGCCAACGTTAAGACGGCTGGTCACGGATTCTCGATAGTTCGCGCCGAGCGCTGGAGCTTCCCACCACGGCACATGGCCCGGATGTGGGCAATGCACAACGTTGCCGCGCCGCAATAGATTTCGCGTAGTCTTCCCTGGTTCATAACCATTTCGTATAGTGATGCAACGATTCGGGCGCAGATCTATCACGTCCGATGTGGCACTGGAGCGACGCGTATGACCTTCTCCGCGCTGGATCTGTCCGTCGACCCGACGGACCCTGTCCTAGAGATCGGCGGCCAGCCCGCGTCGATTCCCCTACTCAATACCGACCGCGTCGCCTCGCGCATGGTCGGTTACTTCGCGACCTGTATGGCGCCGTGTCGCACGCTGCCCGGCGAGCAGCTACGCGACGATGTCACCAAGCTGACCCGCAGCTGCCTGGCATTGGCCGCCGAAATGTTCGATAAGCGCACGGTTCCCGGCGAGGAACAGCTCGGCGAGGTCAGGGAGGCGGCGGCGCAATGGGCCCGCGAGGCCGTGCCGCTGGGCACCATCCTGCGCGCCTACCACGAGGGCCTGCGCATCGCGTTCGGGCTGGTGACCGCGCGCGCCAAGGCCGACGATATCGATGAACTGCTGGTCGCCACCGACCTCATGCTCGAACTCCTGGAGGCGATCACCGCGGCGGTTTCGGACGCCTACGTCGAGGAACAGCATCTCGTCGCGCGCGAACACCAGACCGCGACGCAGACGCTGGCTTCGGCGCTGCTGAGCGGTCGCGGCAGTTCCGCACTCGCCCGCCAGGCCGGCATTCCGATCGCAGATTCGTACCAGGTGGTCGCGCTATCGATTCCCGAGCATCCGGACGAGCGCGATCCACGCGTCGACAGCCATGTCGCCGCCCGCAGAAAACTGCGCCGCCTGCAATCGGAACTGGCCACCGCCTTCAAATCCCGGGTGCTCGCTCTGCTGAGCACAAAGGGCGGCACGCTACTGGTCCCGATCGAGGACGATGCGCCGGTCCTGACCGCCGAAACACTGCAACTGCTTGCCGAATCCGCCGAGGTCGCGCTCACTGCCACGCTGGTCACCAGCGAGACCGATCAGATACCCGACGCCGCCGATCAGGCCCACGAACTACTCAATCTGGTGCGGGTCGGCGGACGCAATCCTGGCCTCTACCAGATGGCCGACCTGGCCGTGGAGTACCAGCTCACTCGGGGCGGGCCGGCCACTCGGCGCATCGCGACCATTCTCGATCCGCTCGACGCCCATCCCGAACTGTTCGACACCATGCGCGCCTACCTGGGCAACGATATGAATCGCCAGCTCACCGCGCGCCAGCTCTATGTCCACCCGAATACCGTCGATTACCGGCTACGCCGCATCGCCCAGCTGACCTCGATCGATCTGGCCACCTCGGCAGGCATTTCACAGGCCGCCATCGCCCTGCTCGCGCGCGATCTGGACCGCAGCGTCGCCCGACGGCTGTAGATTGCAGCCTGATGCGGATTTGTGCTGGTCACGAGATCACAAAGGCGTCATCCTAGTAGTGCTGCGACCTCTGGATGGTGGATTATGCGAATAGCGGAGATCTTGCACAGGAAGGGCAGCGACGTGGCGACCGTCGCGCCCGAGACTACGGTACGGACCCTGCTCGGCACGCTCGCCGAGCACAATATCGGGGCGGTGGTGGTATCGCCGGACGGCAACCGGATCGTCGGCATTGTCTCCGAGCGCGATGTGGTGCGCAGTCTGCACGCGCGTGGCGCCGGGCTGCTGGATACGCCGGTCTCGGAGATCATGACCGTCGATGTGCGCACCTGCGCACCCGACGACCTGGTCGACGGACTGCGCGGCACCATGACCGAGCACCGCGTCCGGCACCTGCCCGTGGTCCGCGACGGCCGCCTGATCGGCATCGTCAGCATCGGCGATGTGGTCAAGAGCGCGATCTCCGAACTGGCCACCGAACGCCAGCATCTGGTGGAGTACGTACAGGGGCAGTACTGAACTGTCGCGGATATCCGCGACAGGACCGTTGGTAGCTGCGACTTGTCGAAAGACGTTGGCTACGAGAATCCTTCGAAGCCGTCACCGAAAGTGCGTATCGTTGGTGGCGTCCAGCGCGGTTCTCGGAGGGAGCGCCACCTTGCGGTCATCTGCGTCCAGGACGCACCTAGCCCGACCGGCCACCACCCGGTCCGCACCGCGGATTCCGGCGCCGTCGCCCCTCGCGACCGTGCGCGAACTCTTTCCGGCGCTGGCCGAATCCACGGAGACCTATCTGGACAGCGCGGCCACCACGCAGAAGCCGCTGCCGGTCATCGAGACCATCCACCGCTATCACACCTCGCGTACCGCCAACGCCGGTCGCGGAACCTACCCGTGGGCTACCAACCTGACCACCCGCCTGGCCCGGGTCCGGGATCGCATGGCCACTTTCATCGGCGCCGAATCGCCCGCGGAGGTGGTCTTCACCGGCGGCGCGACCGCGGCGCTCAATGCCGTCGCATTGTCCTGGGGGCTGGCCGAACTCGATGACGGCGACGAAATCCTCTACAACCCGCGCGATCACGCCTCGAATGTGCATCCGTGGCACCATCTGCGCCAGGTGCTCGCGCGCTTCGGCCGGCGCATCGAACTGGTCCCCTACCGGGCGACCGAACTCGGCGAAGCCGATACCGCGGACATCCTGGACAAGGTCGGGCCGCGCACCCGGCTGATCACCACCAGCCATCTGCACCACGTCTTCGGCGGACTCACCACGCTCGAGGAGTTGCGCGGCAAACTCGATCCCCGGATTCTGCTGTGCTTCGACTGCAGTCAGAGCGGTGGGCATATGCCGCTGGATGTGACCGAACTCGGCGCCGACTTCGCGATCTTCGCCGCGCACAAGATGTTCGGCGCACCCGGCACCGGAATCCTGTACTGCCACCGCAGAGTTCACGATCGGCTGCTGCCCTTCCTTCCCGGTGGCAATACCGGGGTCGACCTCACCGACGCCGGATTGACCTCGACCGGCATGCCGGAACTGCTCGAGGGCGGCACGCAGAACATTCCGGGCATCCTGGCTCTCGGCAGCGCACTGGAGGTGCTGGAATCGCTGGATGTCGGTGTGATCGCCGCGCACAATCGCGAATTGACGCTGCGGCTCATCGACAATCTGCGTCCGGTGCCCGGGCTGGAGTTCCTGCCCGGTCCGGCGCATGCGCCCTGCGCGATCGGCTACGGCATCGTGTCCTTCACGCTCGCAGGCATTTCCACGACCGATCTCGGATTCGTATTGAGCGAGTTGGGTTTTCTGGTCCGCACCGGCTTACACTGCTCACCCCGGGCTGGCGACGACGCCACGGACTCGGTACGGGTCAGCACGCACATCTACAACACCGTCGAGGAGATCGACCGGTTCGCGACCTGCGTCAAGACGATTGCCGAGGAGGTCACATGAAAATGGACGACACCCCGCGCTATGACCGGCGGGCGGCGTCCCGGGTGCTGGCAGGCCTGGCCCAACCCGGATTGTTCGCCACTCCGATCGCGGTCCCGTCGAGTCGACATATCGAATACACCTGCGCCGCACTGCGTCCCGAGCCCGACAGCCACCTCACCTATTCGCAGCGGCTGTACCTGCAGCAGTTCATGCGGCCGTGCCAGCCCGCGCAGGTCACCAGCGCGACGCACCGCATCGCCTGGACCGATAGCGACGGCGTCCCCAATACCGGACACTTCCGCGCCGACGGCCTCGGGCCGCTGGTACCCATCGCCATGCGCGAAGCCGTGCTGGTGCTGTGGCACGCCCTCGCCGCGAATTCCGCACTGACACAGCGGGTCGACGGCCTCGGCCCGCGCGAACACGCGGTGCTCGACGGGACCACCACCGATCACGATCCGATCGAAATCTTCCGCGTCGGCATCGAGGCCACCGGACGCGCACTGGCCCAGCACGCACTGCTGGCGCGGCAGACGCAATATCGCAGTGCGGCCGAATTCGCCAGGGGCATACACAATTCCGGCATCTTCTCGGCGGTCGCCACCCGCTGGTTCTGGGAACTGCAGGCCTCCACCTACCGGCGCGGCATGATCCCGGTGACGCTGGCCGCCCAACCGGACGGCACGGTGCGCTATACCGCCGACACGGTGGCGACACTGCGCGCGATGAAGGACACCACCATCGAGGACGCGCACACGGTGATGAGGCGAGCGACCCGGGCCGAGGGCCTGAGCGTCGACGCGGCCATCGCGAAATACCACGACGATCTCGATCTCATCTCCCGCCAGTACGCGCTGCTGCCCGCCAATACCCGACCTTCCTGCCTGGCCGCCATGCCCCATCACCTCGGCGGCGCGCACTACAACCTGTTGCCGCTGGTGGTGGACAAGTTCGTCGAGATCTTCGAACAGCTCGCCGAGCGGATCCGGGTCACCGAGGTGAGTGCGGAACTGGACGAACTGACCGCCGACGCGCCTGCCAGCGCCGAGGATCGGATCTTCTATGTGCCGGATATGAGCTGTCAGCACTGTGTCCGCACGATCACCGGGGTGCTGGAGACGATGGGCATCAAGGTGATCGAGATCGATCTGCCCAGTAAACGGGTGGTCGCCGAATTCCGCAGTCCGCGCAATCGAGCCCGCGCCTTCGAGTCGATCCGCGACGGCGGCTACAACCCGGTGGCCGAGAAACCGGCGCGAACCGCATTGGCGTCGCCACGGTCCCAGCCCACGGAAACCGTCGTATGACGGCACCGCTACCGGCGCTACCCGCGAAGATCCATCCGCTGGTACGCGCCTTTCTCGATACCCGCGATGCCGTCGAGGAGACGCTGATTCGCTTCGGATCACCGACCCACCTGGTGTTTCCGCAGGTCTACGCGGAGAACCTGAAGCGGTTGCGCGCCGTACTCGACAGCAGGGGCGCGCGCTACCGAATCTGCTACGCGCACAAGGTGAATCAATCCCGTGCCTTGGCGCGAACCGCCGAACATGCCGGTATCGCCATCGATGTCGCTTCTCCGCAGGAGTTGGCCAGTGCCATCGGGGCCGGATTCGGCCCGATGCGGATCGAGGTGACCGGGCCGAAAGGTGAAGCGTTCCTGCGTGATCTGATCGACTGCGGCGTCACCATCAATGTCGACAATCTGTGGGAGCTGCGGCGGATCACCGAATTGGCCGGAGACCGCGCGAGAGTTCCGGTGCTGCTGCGGGTTTCCGGTTTCGACGAGACGGCGGTGAGCCGGTTCGGTGTGCCGCTGGCCCATGTAGACCAGGCCCTGGATCTACTGTCGGCCAATCGTCGGCGAATCGCGTTCCTCGGCTTCGCCTTTCATATCGACTCCGGTGACGCCGCGGAACGCATCCGGGCCATCGACGCCTGCCTCGAGCTGGTCGAGCGCGCCTACGACTGCGGACTCGGCCCATCGGTGCTCAATATCGGTGGCGGCTTCCGACAGGTGTTCACCGCCGATGCGGACCGCTTCGACGGGTATGTGCGGGCGCTGCGCGAATCGCTGCTCGGTCGTGGCGAATCGATGAGCTGGTCGAACAATACCTTCGGCTATCACGTGGATGACGGTGCGGTGCACGGGATTCCGGTCTTCCACAAGTACGCGAACACGGTGCCCGCGACGGCGATGTTGAACGATCTGCTCGGCGCTGCGCTGGAGCGCCACGGTGGCCGCACGATGGCCCAGGTGGCCGGTGACAATATGCTCGATATCTGGTTGGAGCCGGGTAAGGCGCTGGTCGATCATGCGGGGGTGACAGTGTCACGGGTGGAGTTCGTCAAGGAACTCGCCGATGGCACGGTGCTGGTGAACCTGGATCTGAGCCGGGATCAGGTGACCCCGGCGGATCAGGAGGTCATGGTCGATCCGGTGATCCTGCCGAGTGTCGCGCATATGCCGAGCACCGCTCCTGTCCGCAACGCCGTCCCAGGCGATGGCGTGACGCCGCTGCGCAGTGCCGCCGACCCCATGCCGACCTTGCGTCCGGTCGTCGAATCCGGGCCGGTCGGTGTGTATTTCGCCGGACGCCTGTGCCTGGAGCGCGATCTGATCACCAATCACAAGGTGTGGCTGCCCGAGTGCCCGCGCCAGGGCGATCTGGTGGTGTTCCCGAATACCGGCGCCTACCACATGGACCTGTCCGCGGCCTCGGCGTCGATGCACGCACTGCCCGCGAAACTCGCTGTCGTGCACCGTGCGGACAGTTTCCAGGTCTATCGCGATACCGATTACGAACCGGTCATACCCGTCGGTCTGCCGCCACCGCGCCGCACTCCCCCGCGCGGCCCGCGTCGTCCGCTGCCGCGCCGACCCTCCGGAGCGCCGTAATGCGCTACGACCATATCACCGAGCTGATCGGCAATACGCCGCTGCTGCGCCTCGATCCGGCCGTACACGGCCTGGCCAATGTCGAGCTGTACGCCAAGCTGGAGTCGCACAATCCTTTCGGCTCGGTCAAGGACCGGGTGGCCTGGGGCATGATCCGCGACGATCTCGACGAGATCCGCGCGGGCGGGCAGACACTCATCGAGGCTTCGAGCGGCAATACCGCCAAGGCGCTGCGCATTCTCGGCGCGATACACGGCATCGGCCTGCGCGCGGTGACCAATCGGATCAAGGTCGCCGAGGTGCGAGATCTGCTGCAACTCTTCGGCACCGAGATCGTGGAGTTGCCCGGGCTGTCCGAATGCCCGGATCCGACCACACCGAACGATGTGTATTCGGTGATCGAGGCGACCATGGCCAAGGAGCCGGGTGCCTACTATCACGCCTCGCAGTACACCAATGAGAAGAATATCGAGGCGCATCACCACGGCACCGGCCGCGAGATCCATGAGGATCTGGCCGCCGACGACATCACCCGCGTCGACTATCTGATCGGCGGGCTCGGCACCACCGGCTCCACCCGTGGGACCGCGACCTATCTGCGCAAGCACAATCCCGAATTGCGTTGTATCGCCGTGGTTTCCGATCGGTCGGACTTCATACCCGGTATCCGCTCGGAGAGCGAGATGTGGGATGTCGGGCTGTTCCAACCCGATTTCTACGACCGCATCGTCACCATCGATTCCACCCGCGCCGTGGACGCCACCCTGGCGCTGGCCACCGGGTACGGCATCCTGGCCGGTCCGACCAGCGGAGCGAGCTATGCCGCCGCGCTGGAAACCCTTGGTGAGCACGCACTTTCATCGAACGAACCCGTCGTTGCGGTCTTCATCGTCTGTGATCGGCTCGAGCCGTACCTGTCCTATATCAAGAAGCGCAGGCCGGAACTCTTCGACCGCGCCGATCGCCGCCGCGCACCCACCCCCGCCGAACTCGCCGCGACACCGGCCGTGTCCCCGCAGGAATTGGCCGAACTGGACCGCACCGCCCGGCCCACCATCGTGGACACCCGCGGCGCGATGGCCTATCGCATCGGCCATGTGCCGGGCGCGATCAATATCCGCGACGACCAACTCGACGATATGTTCACCCACGGCGTCCCGTTCTCCCGATCGCGCCCGCTGGTCTTCGTCTGTCCGGTCGGCGAACTATCGCTGCGCTTCGCCGCCATCGCCCGCCAGGAGGGCTTCGACGCCAGCAGCCTCGGCGGCGGAATCGTCGCCTGGCGCGATGCCGGATTCGCACTCGAACGCGGCGGCTGATCCCCGATCGGTGTGGCCCAGCACTGAGCCGGTCATTACGGCCAGGCATTAGTGTGGGCGGGTGCAAAAAGGCCAGGAATCAGCTGACGATGCCGGTCCTCGGATCTGGGGCGGCACGACGCTCACCGAACGTCGGGAGGCACGCCGCTCCGCGCTGCTCGAGGCCGCGCTCGACCTGATCGGAGAATCGGGCGCGGGCGGTGTCACCATGCGCGCGGTATGCCGACGCGCCAATCTCACCGACCGGTACTTCTATGAGAGCTTCGCCAGCCGCGACGAACTGCTGGATGTGCTCTACCGGCAGGTCGCCGATGAATTCCTGGAGCCGATGACGGCATTCGCCGCCGCCGATCCCTCCCGCGACCGCGTGCTGTCGGAGATCCTGGTCGACAAGGTGCTCGCCGATCCGCGCAAGTCCCGGCTGTTCCTGGTCGAACCATACTCGAGTACCGGTCTCGGCCAGACCACCATCGCGGTCATGCCGGTCTTTACCAAGGTCCTGCAGGACCACCTGTTCGCTCATATCGACGATCCGGTGCGGCGCAGACTGGCCGCGCTCACCATGGCCAGCGGTAACGCGGGCATGTTCTCGGCGTGGTTGAACGGATCGCTGCGCGCCACCCGCGAGCAGGTGATCGACCACTGCGTGGCCACGCTCGCCGCCTACCGTTCGCTCTACCAGTCCTGATTCGGTCCGCATTCGGCTCCGGCGCAGCGCGATTCGACGTGCGGGCACTGCTGGTTCAGGCGTTGATCCGCACCGACTTTCGACTGCTCTCGGTGACCAGTGCGAATACCGATATCGCCGGCCGCGTCGAGGTACGCGCCGAGCTCACCGGCGATCAGCGCGACGACCGGCAGATGGAATCGGCGGTGAGCCGGCTCGGTCTGGAGCCGTCGGTGACCAGCGTCGGCTGGCATATCTCGGTCGACGACACCGCTGACGGAGCTCGGGCATGACCCTGCTGCGCTCCTATATGCCGAGTTGTACGACAACTAAGACACCGATTCCGACCCGATCACCACCGTCCGGCCGCGCAGCTCAGATCAGTGTGAAGACGAATTCGAATTCGCCGATGCGGATCACCGCGCCGTCGGTGAGCGTCACGCTGTCGATGATGCGCGCACCGTCGAGATACACCCCGTTGGACGACCACAGGTCCTTGATCACGAAGTTCAGTCCGTTGTCCACGATCACCGCGTGCTGACGGCTGACCTTGCCGTGTTCGAGCACGATGTCGTTATCGGGCAGCCGCCCGATGCGGGTCACCGATCCGGTGATCGGATAAACCTCGCCCCGCCGATCGCGCAATTCGGCCCGCGCCCCGGCCGCAGCCTGCTCGACAATGGTGGTCGCCCGGGTCATCGTCACATCGGCGACCGCCCGGGCGGTGAGCGGATCCTGGCGCAGGATCCGCGCCTCCAACTCCTGGATCGCCGTGCCCGGGTCGATGCCGAGTTCGTCGTCCAGTGTGGTCCGAAGCTGCCGGACCGCGCCGAGTGCGTCGGATTGCCGCCCGCTCAGATATAGCGCGGTGATCAACTTCTCCCACAATGGTTCTCGCAACGGATGCGACCCAACGAGCAAGGCGAGTTCGGCCGCAACAGCGTCCGCGCGCCCGCGCGCGATATCGGCTGAGGCCCGCGCCTCGATCACACCGACCCGTTCATCGTCGAGCGCGGCGGCGTAGGCGTCGGCGAATCCGAGCCCGCGCAGATCCGACAGCACCGGGCCCCGCCACTGCTCCAGTGCACTCGACAGCGCTTCGGCGGCCGCCGTGAAGCGACCCGCCGCCAGCTCCCGCAGGCCCGCCTCCTTGCGTGCGCGGAAGCGCTGCACATCACTTGCGCCATCGGCCACCGCAATGCGGTAGCCGGTCCCGACCTGGGCAAGTACGCCACGTGCGTCGAGCCCGGCGGCCCGCAGCGGTTTGCGCAGGTTCGAGGTGATGGCGTGCAGGCTCACCCGCACATCCGAGGGCGGATGCTCCTCCCACACCGCTTGCGCCAGCGCGTCCACCGAGACCGGATGATTGGCATTGACCACCAGATACGCCAGCACCGCACGCTGTTTCGGCCCGCCGACCGGCTGCGCGACGCCATCGATCGACAGCTGTACCGGCCCGAGAACACCGAATTGCGCCCGCATTTCGGCCATCGTCGCACTCCTTACGACTGGGCCAGCCGCTGGCCCGCAAGAACACTAACCCCCGACATGTCCCTGCTACCCGTCGGATCGGGCGCGCCAGTATTCCAGGTTGCTGCGGGTGAGCAGAGTGTGCGGATGGTCGGGTCCGAGGACCCGTATCTGATCGGCGAGCAGCGGCTCGAATTCGGTAATGGCGGCACCGATATCACCCGCCTCGCCATAGCAGCCCGCGAGGCAATTGCGGGTGTGCAGGGTATCGGGATGATCCGGCCCGAGAACGCGCAACTGATCCGTCAGCAGTGCGGCGTATTCGGTAATGGCCCTGGTCGTTTCGCCGCTCTCCCGCCGCCAGCGCGCCATGCTGATGCGGGTGCGCAGGGTCTGGGCGTCATCCGGGCCGAGGATGCGGGCCTGGTCGACGAGCAGCAGTTCGAATTCGGTGAAGGCGCGCGCCAACTCGCCCGCCATGGCGCGGGAACGCGCGAGATGCAGTCGGGTGCGCAGGGTTTGCGGGTCGACGGGACCGAGGATGCGCTGCTGATCGGCGATCAGCTGTTCGAATTCGATGACAGCGCGGCGCAGGCTGCCGCGTTCACTGCGCCAGTAGGCCAGGCTGTTTCGTGCGCGCAGCGTCCACGGATGGTCGGTGCCGAGGATGCGGACGTGATCGATGACGAGCCGTTCGAAGTCCGCTACCGTCCGCTCGAGCTGGCCCATATGACCGCGCCAATCCGCGATGTCGTAGCGCGTGGTGACGGTATCGAGATCATCCACGCCCAGTACCCGCGTCTGATCGCGGGCCAGCTCTTCCAATTCGGTGACGGCGGCGGCGAATTCGCCGCTGCGGCCACGGCAGTTCGCGAGATGGTTGCGCACCAGCAGCGTGACGCGATGATCCGGCCCCATGGCAGCGGTGAAGCTCGGCAGCCAGGCCACCCAGAGATCCCGATTGTCCACCACGCGTGTGGTTTCCAGCGATTCGAGATAGCCGAATGCGGCCGCCGCGGCGCCGTAGGCCAGGTAGTGGCGCACCGCCGCACCACGGGCATAGTCGGCCACGCGCTCGGTGGTGCCCGCCTCGATGGCCGCTATCACCGCGCGGTGCGCATCCTCGCTGTGCACGCCGAGCCGGTCGCATTCATCGGCCAGTCCAGGCAGCAGGGCGGCGTGCGCGATACCGAGCGATTCATCGGCCGTGCCGGGGCGGCTGCGCGTGACCAGCACACCCAAACCCACTGTGAGATCGCGTATTCCGGCAATGCTCACCTCGGCTCCGAGTTCACGCATCGCCGCATCCAGCAGTTCCAGCGGCAGCACCGGACCGACGCCCGCCGCGACGAGCACACCGAGCACCGCGCCGATCCCCCAGGCATCGGCGACATTCGGTGCGATATCCGGTCCATCGCCCGCCGCGGCCCGGATCGCCGCGCCGACTCGCAACGCCACCAGACCGTCGACGCCGATACCCTCGGCAACCACCCGATCGGTGACCTCGTTGGCGACCTCGGCCAGCAATCCGGCCAACAGCCAGCCCGCCGCCGCGGCAGGGGAATCCGCACGCGCCGTTGGTGTTTCGGCCAACCGCGCATCGATCCAGCCGACCCATTCCTGCTCATCGATGGCGGCGCGCTCATATCCGGCCGATTCGACAATCGCGGCGATATCCTCGGCCACCGGCTCGGCGACGACGATCCGATGCATATGCCGCAGTTCCGGATCGTTCTCGAAGCCGAGCCCCTTCCGGATGCCCACGATCACCCGGACGTGCGCGAGCTCCGGTCGCCGGGTCAACTCGGCGACCGCGGCCACCAGCAGTCGCTGGGTGCCCTGTTCCGGTTCGTTCAGTCCGTCCACGACGATGGTGACCCGTCGACCCCATCCACCCAGGTCCGCCAGCGGTTGTCGCACCTCGACATCGAAAACATCGGGTGCGGTGACACTGTGCCGGGCCAGGCTCCGCGCCGCCGCGACCGCAGCGCGGAAGCCGGGCAGTCGAGTGCTCAACTGCGCGGACAACTCGGCGGCGACCGCCTCGATGGAACTGCTGACCGTCAAAAATACTGCGGCCGTGATGTATTCGGGTGCGACCGGCAGAGTGTCGACCAGGCTCGGCCGGATGAGCATGGCCAGCAGTGTCGATTTGCCGACGCCGGGCGGTCCGATCACCCCGCGCAACCGGTAACTGCCGGATCCGACGATATCGTCGAGCGTCTCGCGCACCGCCGGGGTCAGTAGCAGTCTGCGGGTGAGTTGATCGACGAAACCCGCTGCCGGACGGCCGGTTACGGCATCGCGGTGCCGAGCGATATTCGGCACCAGCCACAGGCCGGGATCACCGCCCTCGGCCGCCGATACCGTGCCCGAGGTGAACGACAGATGTTCCGGCTGCTGCCGGGTGCAGGCCGCGGCGATCGGATCGACCAGATCCGACGGCAGCAGATTCTCCCCGCGCGCGGGCAGTCCGGCCGCGAAGGTGGACAGCAGCGTTCGGGTGAAGCATCCGGCATACGCCGGCCCGTCACCGGCGGCGACCAGCAACTCCATCCGGCCCGCCGCCCGCGACAGCAGGTCGGTCCAGCGACGGGCCGCGCCGAGTACGCCCTGTTCGGTCTCACACGCGTCGACCAGGACGACCAGCCCGTCCAGCGACGATCGGTTCAACCGCTCCCGAATCTCCTGTGTCAGATGGAAGGCCGTATGCGAATTCGGCACCGCGGGCGAATCATGTCCGAGCAGAAAGAAATCCTCCGCGCTGGTCGCGGTGCCATGGCCGACGAATCCGATAAGCAGCGTCGCCTGCTCCCGCGCGGCCGCGTCGAATGCCTCGTCCACCGCCGTAACCAGCTGTGCCACTGTCGGATTCAGTACCGGACCAGGCGCCTCCGTCGCCGCCCGCCAGCCGCCGGAACCGGTCAATGTCCCGTACAGACCCGTGGCCAATTCACCGGTGAACCCCAATTCTCCCAGTGCCGCACACTCGGACCCGACCACCAGGGCGAGCCTGCCTCCCATATCAGCACCACCATTCCCACCGTCGACTCCCCGACGACCTCGACACCCCGACATCGGCCGTAGCAACTGCTTGCAGGTCGCTCGAAAGGATCAGCCGTGCGTGGTAGGAAGGTACCCGAACACACATCGGGGCAAGTGACAACGGGGGCGGCTGATGGCAGCGATCGTGTTGGTGCACGGGATCGCACAGGAGCAATACGGTGCGGATCTGCTGGAAGCGCAATGGCTTCCGGCGCTGGCCGCCGGTGTCCGCACCGCCGGCTACGGCGAACTCGCGGATCAGCTGTGGCGCGGCCAGCGCCCGGGCGTGCTCGAGGTGCGAATGGCGTTCTACGGCAATGCCTTTCTCGATCCCGGCGCGCAAGGCGGCGGCGGACCGGTCGGTACCGAGGATGCCGAACTCACCCAGCAGATCGCCGAGGCGTGGCTGGCAACGGCGGCCGGGCAGGCGGCGGATCAACGCGATCGACTGGAAGCGCAACGCTACCTGGACAATTCCGCGCTCGGCACCGAGGGCGCACAGGGCTTCGGCCGGAAGGCCAGACCTGCGGCGAATGCGCTGACCAAGCTGAAGTGGTTCGCGCCCTTCGGTTTCGGGATGGCGGGCAAATTCGTCAACCGGTCACTGGCCCAGGTCAGCAGATATCTCGCCGAGGATGCGGTGCGTGCCTATGCGCAGCAGCAGGTGCTCGACCTGATCGGTCCGGAGACCCGGCTCGTCATCGGACATTCGCTCGGCTCAGTGGTCGCCTATGAGGCACTACATCGGACCGATCAGCCCGCTGCGCTGGTCACCCTGGGTTCACCGCTGGCGCTGCAGTCCATCATCTATCCGCTGCTGCGCCCGCAGCCGCCGACGGTGCCCGCCGCGCTCACCCGCTGGGAGAATCTGGCCGATCGCGACGATATCGTCGCGGCGCATCTGGATCTGGCGCCCTATTTCCCGCCCGCGCCGGGACGCGATGTGGTGCCGACGACCCATCCTGAACTCGACAACGGCTCCAGTCCGCACGATGCCGCGCACTATCTCACCAAGAAATCGGTCGGGCACATCATCGCCGAGTCCCTCTCGTAACCGGAGCTATTCCGAATCGCGCGTACCCTGACAACTCTGGCACCGAGTGCGAGGAGTTCACCGCGATGACCGACCCCGTGCAGGGTTTGACGGGTACGCTCACCTCGCCGATCCGGGGCCCCGGAATGCTCGGCGAAGTATTGGTTGCGATTCGCGGGGGCACGGAGATATATATCGCGCGGGCGGCCGAGCCGATCTCGGCCGGCGAAACCGTCCTGATCATCGCGGTACAACCGGGCCGCATCGTCGATGTGGTGCCGTGGATTCCGCTGGGACCCGTCCCGGTCGACGACATCTGACACCGCGACCGAAGTTATGAACTGCCAGGGAGGCACAGTGCTGGGTTATCACGTTCCAGATCCTGACGAGGCGATGCTGGTCAGCGGCGGTACGAGCAAGGACAACGCGCCCTTCGGCGTCGTCATCGGGCGCGGCAAATGGGTGATGCCGTTCTTCCGCAAGGTGAGCTATCTGTCGCTGGCCATGTTCGAGGCCGAGATCAAGGAACGCTGCGTCACCAAGCAGGCCATCCAGCTCGAGGTGCGCGCGGTGATCGCGTTCAAGGTCGCCAACGACACCCAGTCGATCGTCAATGCGGCCCAACGCTTTCTGTCCGAACAGGAGCGGGAGATGTCGGTGCTGACCGGACGCATCTTCTCCGGACACCTGCGCTCGATCGTCGGCTCGATGACGGTCGAGGAGATCATCCGCGAACGCCAGCGGCTGGCCGACGAGGTGCTGGTGGCCTCCAAGGTGGAGATGAGCAATATCGGCCTGTGGGTGGATTCGTTCCAAATCCAATCCATCGATGACGGCAATCTGGGGTACATCACCGCATTGGCCGCACCGCACAACGCGGCCGTGCAGCGCGATGCGCAGATCGCGCAGTCACAGGCCGCGCAGCGGGCCGCCGAGGCCGAACAGGAATCGCTGCGCCGCCGAGCCGAATATCAGCGTGAGACCGCCATTCTCCAAGCGCAGTATCAGCAGGATATCGATAAGGCCAATGCCGAAGCGGCACAGGCCGGTCCGCTGGCCGAGGCCAAGGCGATGCAGGAGGTGCTCACCGCGCAGGCCGAACAGGCACGCAAAGAGGCCGAGTTGCGTGAGCAGCAGTTGCAGGCCGAAGTCGTGAAACCCGCTCAGGCCGAAGCGGAACGGGTGCGCATCCTCGCCGAGGCCGAGGCCGATCGGACCCGGATCCAGGCCGAAGCGGCGGCCTCGAACAACCGGATCGCCTTGGACCAGTTGCTGATCGAGCAGCTGCCGGAAATCGTCAAGCAGGCCTCCAACGGCCTGGCGAACGCCAACCTGACGGTGCTCAACGGACCCGACGGTGTCGGCGAATTGGTCAACGGAATGGTCGGTCAGGGCCTCACTGTATTCAACTCGTTACAAAAGGCGCTTTCATCCAACGACGGGGATAATGCGGGCTAAAGTGGCCGAGTAGCGACGGCGCGAGGAGCGGGTGTTGGTGTCCATCGGGAAATTGGTGTCGTTCGACAGTTCGCGGGGATTCGGGTTCATTCGGCCCGACGATGGTGGCCCGGATGTGTTCGTTCATGTGAACGACATCGGACTGGACGAAGATGAACTGCGCCAGGGGCGGGTGTTCGAATTCGATGTGACCGAGGGTGATCGTGGTCCGAAGGCGGTCAACCTCGCCCTGGTCGGCGGTCAACCACTACCACCCGCTCCTCGGCACAAAAAAGACAGATCCGGCTCCGGCCAACTGACCGTCACCGAACACAAACGCCTGATCACCGAGCTACTGCTGGACGCAAGCCCCGCCCTCACCGCCGGTGAGATCCTCACCATCCGCGACCGCCTCACCGCCTTCGCCGATCAGCACGGCTGGCTGGAATAGCGCGCAACGCGAAGTTCACAAGCTTGTCGGACCTGCGATTTACGATCGAGTTCGAGCCCGCACCGATGAATCCGCGTCGCCCGCGACGTCGGCACAGGTGAGGAGCGAACCCCGAGGAGGATCGTGTGGACCTACCGGTCATGCCGCCTGTCAGGCCGATGCTGGCGAAAACGGCCCCGTCGGTGCCGCACGAGCCTGGCCTGAGTTTCGAACCGAAATGGGACGGCTTTCGCTGCGTGGTGTTCCGCGACGGCGACGAAGTGGAACTCGGTTCCCGCAACGACCGCCCACTCACCCGCTATTTTCCCGAGGTCGCCGAACTGCTGAAGGCGGCGCTGCCGGATAAATGCGTGGTGGACGGTGAAATCGTGGTGGTCACCGATGAGGGACTCGATTTCGACACCCTGCAGAACCGGTTGCATCCGGCGGCCTCGCGGGTCAACAAGTTGGCCAAGGAAACACCGGCCAGCTTCGTAGCCTTCGATCTACTCGCTCTCGGCGACAAGGATCTGACCGGTGAGCCGTTCGCCGAACGCCGACGGCTGCTGGAGACCATTCTCGATACCGAACTCGCCCGCGTGCACCTGACTCCGATCACCCAGGATCCCGCCGTCGCCGAGGACTGGTTCACCCGCTTCGAGGGTGCGGGTTTCGACGGCGTCATGGTCAAGTCCAACGAACTGGCGTATCTGCAGGACAAGCGGGTGATGCTCAAGATCAAACACGAGCGCACCGCGGACTGCGTGGTGGCCGGTTTCCGCTGGCACAAGGATGGCGAGGGCGTCGGTTCGCTGCTGCTCGGACTCTTCGACGACGAGGGCAATATGCATCACGTCGGAGTCGCGAGCAGTTTCACCGCGGCCAAACGCAAGTCGCTGGTGGATGAGCTGAAACCGTTGCGGGAGAACGCATTGGCGAATCATCCGTGGCGGGAATGGGCCGATGCCGCGGCGCAGGCGAAGGCCGATGGCAAGATGCCGGGCGGGGTGAGCCGATGGACCGGCGGCAAGGATCTGTCCTGGGAGGCGCTGCGTCCGGAGTTGGTCGCCGAGGTCCGCTACGAACATGTGCAGTCCGGCCGATTGCGGCACGGCGGCAGGCTGGTGCGTTTCCGATCCGATCGAACACCGGAATCGTGTACCTACGCCCAACTCGACGAGGTCGCACCGGCCGAATTGAGCGCCATCTTCACCGAAGCCCAGGGGCAATGATGACCGAGTCGGTCGATATCGAGGTGGACGGCACAACCGTCGCCATCAGCAATCCGAACAAGGTCTACTTCACCAAACGCGGTGAGACGAAACTCGATCTGGTGCGGTACTACCAGGCGGTGGCCGAACCGTTCCTGCAGGTGGTGCGCGATCGGCCGCTGCTGCTGGAACGTTATCCCGATGGGGCGTCCGGTAAGTCGTGGTTCCAGAAGCGGGTGCCGAAATCCGCGCCGGATTGGCTGCACACCGTGGAGGTCGCCACGCCCAACGGCACCACCAGCGATGCGCTGGTCGCCCACGATCTCGCGCACATTCTGTGGGCGGTGAACCAGGGCTGCCTCGGCTTCCACGTCTGGCCCAATCACGTCGCCGATCTAAATATCGCCGATGAGCTGCGCATCGACCTGGATCCCTCGCCGGGCATCACCTTCGACGATCTCAAACACGCCGCCGTACTCACCCGTGAGCTGTTCACCGAACTCGGCATCGACTCCCGCATCAAGACCTCAGGCTCGCGTGGATTGCATATTTACGTTGCACTGGAACCGAAATGGGACGGCTATCAGGTGCGTGCGGCCGCGGTCGCGCTGGCTCGCGAACTGGAGCGGCGGCATCCGGACGAGATCACCGCACAGTGGTGGAAGGAGGAGCGCGGTAACCGCGTCTTCGTCGACTTCAACCAAAACGCACCGCACAAAACGGTTTTCGGCGCGTGGTGTGTGCGACCGAAGGTCGGCGCGCAGGTCTCCACGCCGATCGCCTGGTCCGATCTGGACACCGTTGTCCCCGAGGAACTGACCATTGCCAGCGTCCCCGCGCGGCTGGCCGAATCCGGTGACCCGTGGGCGGACCGACCGGCCCAATCCATCGAGCCGCTGCTGAAAATGTCGGAGCGGGATATGGCATCCGGGCTCATGGACGCACCGTGGCCGCCGCAATATCCCAAGATGCCGAACGAGCCGCCCCGGGTACAGCCGAGCCGGGCCAAGAAGCCGGAAACAGAAGGCTAGTTACTGGGAGGCTATTCGGTCCAGAGCACCCACACCTTGCTCTCACACGTCACTGCGCGCCCGTCCGCGGTGCGGGCACTCTTCGTCGAACCGTCGCATTTGGTCCCCGGCTCCGCAACGGTGCCGCCGACGGTGTATGGACCGTTCCACTGGTAGACACCGCCGCTGGCCAGGCACAGCAGTGTGTTGCCGTCGGTCCCCGTGCCGATGCGGCCCGGCTCGGTGCACACCGTGCCCTTCTTCGGGGCCACCTGGCTCGTCGGCGCCGCGGCCGAGGTGACCGGAGGTGCGACGACCGTCGGAGCCACCGAGGGCTGCGGGATGGCGGTCTGGGCGATGGTGGAGGGCAGCGCGACACTCGATACGACCGGGGTCCGGCTCACCCCGGCCAGCGCGTCGGAGAAATTGCTGCCGGACAGCACGACATATCCGGCGATACCGACCACCTCGATCACACCGAGCAGCAGAGCGCACACCGCCATCGTCTTGCCGCGCGGATGGCTGAAGGCGATGAACCCGAAGACGATCGCGACCGGAAAGAGACCGAGCAGCGCGGCCACCAACGCGACGATCGCATACGGGTTGACGATGGGCGGAACCTCGACCCGCAGGCGACCGGCCCGGGTAGGGCGCCGGGCCGGCGGCTCGGCCTCCGGCCAGCGGTCGTTGGGATCCGGATCCGGCCACCGGCCGATCGCTCCGGTCTCCGCCTCGTACTCCTCCGGCTGTGCCTCCGGCCAGCGCTCACGGTTATCAGTCCGTGCCATTCAGGTCCCTCTTCCACACCACCAAACCGCGCAGGAACCACGAACTGCCCGGACCCGCCCCGATACCGACAAAGGATAGGGGCCGAAGGCCGCAACATCATCCGAAACGGCCGATCAATCGTCATCAAACCGTAACCGCGAACGCCGCCATGTCAACTCGGCCTCTACTCGGCACCGGGGCGACCGGATTCGGCACGATGCGGTTCGAGCACTGGAGTAACAAACCGGCAAACACCACTCGCACCGCGCGCCGTCGAGGTACATGCTGGTCTCGGGACCGCCCCATGCGGTGACGTCAGCAGAGGAGGGATGTATGCGCGGTGAATCCGGTTCGAAAGGACAACAAGGTCGGCCATGGCATTCCCACGCGGGCGATCTACTCGGTGACGACTACAACGTGCCTGGCATCATTCTGTGCGCGCTCGGCATCGTCGCCATGGCGTGCACACTGACCGCGGCTGGTTACGGCTTCATCGGCTGGACCCAGATCGGTGCGACAGTGACCGCCGCATTGTGGATCTCCGGAATCGGCGCACTGCTGGTCGAGCATCGCCGCGAGGAAGTGATCGAGCGGAAGTACGGCCGCAACGGGCACGCCCCAGGGCATGTGCGGCGCGTCCGCTACAGCGCCACCGAGCGCAGGATCGCGGCGGGTGAAAGACCTTCGGAATTGCCGAAATAGCCCGCGCCACAAGGTCAGCGCCCGGGATCCACCTTCGGCATGGTTTCGGTCACCAGTGTCATCAGCATGTCGGACAGCAGCGCGTGCACCTGCTCGCGGGTGAGGGCGCCGCGGGTGATCCATTCTCGGCCCGCGACTTTCACCAACCCACCGAATGCGCGCACCATGGCGCGCAGTTGCGCACTGTGCGCCGACTCCGCGCGCCCGACCATCAGCAGCATCCGCTCGGCGGCCGCGTCATCGGCCTGATCCAGGATCTGCTGCACCTCGGGATCATCACCGACGCCCTCGTGACTGGTCACCTTGACCCAGGTGCTGCCGTGTTCGGAGATGACATCCAGCAGCCAGTGCACACTCGCGTCGACGCGTTCGCGATCGGTGCCGGTCGGCGCGACCATATCGTCGAGGCGCGGCAGGGTGACCATCCGGCGCACGACCGCGAGATACAGGTCGCGCTTATTGCCGAAGTAATGGTTGATCAGCCCGCGCGCGACACCGGCCCGCTGTGCGAGTTCCGCGGTGGAGACCGCCGCGTAGGGCCGCTCGCCGAACATGTCGATTGCGCACTCCAGGATCTGTGCGCGTCGCTCGTCCGGTTCCAGCCTGCGCCTGCGCGGCTGCGCCTCGGTGTCGCTTCGAGCGACCCGCAAGCGATCGCTAGCGGCGACCTCAGAGTGACCTGGCAATGAGATCCTTCATAACCTCGTTGCTGCCCGCGAGGATGCGCAGTACGCGGGCACCGGTGTAGAGCTGGGAAATCGGATACTCCGTCATGTAGCCGTAGCCGCCGAACAGTTGCAGGCAGCGATCGACCACAATACCGAGTTGGTCGGTCAGCCAGTACTTCGACATCGCAGCCGTGGGAATATCGAGTTCGCCGCGCAGATGTTTGCCGATGCAGTCGTCGAGGAAGATCCGGCTCACCTTGGCGATGGTCGCGCATTCGGCCATCTCGAATTTGGTGTTCTGCATCGCGAACAGCGGCTTACCGAAGGCCTCGCGCCCCTTGGTGTAGTCGACGGTCAGCTGCACCGCCTTCTCCATCATGGCGACCGCGATAATGCCCGTGACCAGCCGCTCCTGGGCCAGCAGTTGCATCATCTGATAGAAGCCCTGGCCCTCGGCCTCGCCGAGCAGATTCGAGGCGGGCACGCGCAGTCCGTCGAAGAACAGCTCCGCGGTGTCCTGGGCCTTGCCGCCGATCTTGTTCAGGATGCGGCCGCGCTTGAAGCCCGGGGTGTCGTCACCCACCTCGGCGAAGATCAGCGAAACGCCCGCCGCGCCCTTGGTCGGATCGGTCTTGGCGGCGATGATGATGCCGTCGCAGAGCCAGCCATTGGTGATGAAGATCTTCGAGCCGGTGATGACGTATTCGTCGCCTTCGCGGACCGCGCGGGTCTTGATGTTCTGCAGATCCGAGCCGGTGCCCGGTTCGGTCATGCCGATGGAGAGCACCATCTCACCGGTCGCGGCCTTGGGCAGCACCCGCCGCTTGAGGTCTTCGGTGCCGAAGTGCTGGATATAGGGCGCGATGATCGAGGTGTGCACGGCCATGCCCATCGAGCCGTCACCCGCGAAAGCCTGTTCCTCGATAATGGCGGCCTCGTGCGCGAAAGTGCCGCCACCGCCGCCGTATTCGGTCGGAGTCGCGGTGCACAGCAGGCCGAGTTCGCCGGCCCGGTTGTACAGGGCGCGGTCGGGATGTCCCTGCGCGACGAACTTCTCCTCGTGCGGGACGACTTCCTTTTCGAAGAAGTTGCGCGCCAGTTCCCGGACCGCCTCGACCTCGTCGTCACTCCATGCCGCGCGTGCCATCGCAGAATCCTTTGCTCGTCGCGCGGGCCACCGCACCCGCGTCTCGTCATCAGGTTGGCGCACTATTGGCACAATGTCAACAAAGTGAGCACGCGGCAGGTCGCGGCGGGTTCACCAGGCGAGAATGCGGATCAGCCGGTTGACCCGCACCTGGTTCATGCGACCGGTCTTCGACCAGATCCGTATGACCCCAACTTCAGTTCGCTCGTGGCCGTCGACCATGAATCGTCGAACCACAAGGGCTGAGAATCGATCCCAAATAAGCGGGCCTGTGCCCGCCTCGGTGACGAGACTCAACGGGCCCAACCAGCCCTGACCGATGGGCAGGGCCGGTAGAACTCCTCGGCATCGATGCGATGCGAGCGCTCTACCTTCCCCGTTCAGTCGCGGGGTGCGGGGCTTGATGTAGACGTGGTTGATGCCCTTGTCGAGCACGTGCCAGTGGAATCCGGACTGGAGCTCCGCGCCAACGCGATTGGGCCGTCGGCAGGCAATTGCCCGCCGACGGCCCAGCCACACCCACCGTCAGAGGTAGGTGTAGGAGACCCCGTTGCTGGTTCCTCCCGGGGTGGTGACGGTGACCAGTATCGTCCCGACGGTGCCGGAGGGGACGATCGCGGTGATCTGGGTGTCGGAGTCGACACTGAACGAGGTTGCCGGTGTGCCACCGAAACTCACCGCGGTCGCACCCGTCAGATTCGTCCCGGTGATGGTGACCGTGTTCCCGCCGGCCGCCGTACCCGAAGCCGGACTGACCGCGCTCAGGGTCGGCACCGCCGCGTAGGTGAAGGAGACGCCGTCGACGGTTCCTCCCGCGGTAGTGACGGTGACCAGTACCGTCCCGGCCGACCCGGCAGGGGTGACCGCCGTGATCTGGGTGTCGGAATCGACACTGAACGAACTAGCCGGTGTGCCACCGAAATTCACCGCGGTCGCTCCGGTCAGTCCTGTTCCGGTCAGCACGACCGTGGTCCCACCTGCTACCGGACCGGCGTTCGGCGCGATGGTGGTCAGCGTGGGGACTGCGACGTAGGTGTAGGAGATCCCGTTACTCGTTCCACCTGCGGTGGTGACGGTGACCAGTATCGTCCCGGCCGCCCCAGCAGGGACGATGGCCGTGATCTGTGTGGCGGAGTCGACACTGAACGAGGTCGCTGGTGTACCACCGAAACTCACCGTGGTCGCACCCGTCAGATTCGTCCCGGTGAGCACGACCGCTGTGCCGCCGGTTACCGGGCCGGCGTTGGGCACCACTGTGGTCAGCGTGGGAATCGCCGCGTAGGTGTAGGCGACCCCGTTGCTGGTGCCACCCACGGTGGTGACGGTGACCAGGATCGTCCCGGCCGACCCGGCGGGGGCGACCGCGGTGATCTGCGTCGAGGAGTTCACGGTGAACGAAGTCGCCGGTGTGCCACCGAAACTCACCGCAGTGGCCGCGGTCAGAGCTGTGCCGGTGAGCACGACCGTCGTCCCACCTGCCACCGGACCGGCGTTGGGTACCACTGTGGTCAGCGTGGGCACCGCAACGTAGGTGTAGGAGACCCCGTTGCTGGTGCCACCCACAGTGGTGACGGTGACCAGTATCGTCCCGGCCGCCCCAGCAGGGACGATGGCCGTGATCTGGGTGGTGGAGTCGATCGTGAACGAAGTCGCCGGTGTGCCACCGAAATTCACCGCGGTCGCACCCGTCAGATTCGTCCCGGTGATGGTGACCGTGGTCCCGCCTGCTACCGGACCGGCGTTGGGTACCACTGTGGTCAGTGTGGGCACCGCGACGTAGGTGTAGGTGACGCCGTTGCTGGTTCCGCCGGCTGTGGTGACGGTGACCGACACCGTTCCGGCCGCACCTGCTGGGGCGACGGCGGTGATCTGGGTGTCGGAGTTCACGGTGAACGAGGTCGCCGGTGTGCCACCGAAACTCACCGCGGTCGCACCCGTGAGGGCTGTGCCGGTGAGCACGACCGTGGTCCCGCCGGTCACCGAACCCACGTTGGGCACCACCGTGGTCAGCGTCGGCACCGCCGCGTAGGTGTAGGAGACCCCGTTGCTGGTTCCACCCACGGTGGTGACCGTGACCGACACCGTCCCGGCGGACCCGGCGGGGGCGACGGCGGTGATCTGGGTGTCGGAGTTCACGACGAACGAGGTCGCCGGTGTGCCCCCGAAACTCACCCCGGTCGCACCCGTCAGACCTGTGCCGGTGAGCACAACCGTCGTCCCACCGGCCACCGGACCAGCGTTCGGGGCGATGGCGGTCAGTGTCGGAACCGCAACGTAGGTGTAGGAGACCCCGTTACTCGTTCCACCCACGGTGGTGACCGTGACCGACACCGTCCCGGCCGCACTTGCGGGAGCGACCGCGGTGATCTGCGTGGCGGAGTTCACGACGAACGAGGTCGCTGGTGTGCCACCGAAACTCACCGCAGTCGCACCCGTCAGATTCGTCCCGGTCAGCACGACGGTGGTCCCGCCTGCTACCGGACCGGCGTTGGGTACCACTGTGGTCAGTGTGGGCACCGCAACGTAGGTGAAGGAGACGCCGTTGCTGGTGCCACCCACGGTGGTGACAGTGACCGACACCGTTCCGGCCGCACCTGCTGGGGCGACCGCCGTGATCTGCGTGTCGGAGTCGATCGTGAACGAAGTCGCCGGTGTGCCACCGAAACTCACCGCTGTGGCACCCGTCAGATTCGTGCCGGTGAGCACGACCGTCGTCCCACCTGCCACCGGACCAGCGTTCGGGGCGATGGCCGTCAGCGTCGGCACCGCAACATAGGTGAACGCGACCCCGTTACTGGTGCCACCCACGGTGGTCACAGTGACCGACACCGTACCGGCCGACTCGGCGGGGGCGACCGCTGTGATCTGCGTTGACGAGTTCACCGTGAACGAGGTCGCCGGTGTGCCACCGAAATTCACTGCGGTCGCTCCGGTCAGGGCTGTTCCGGTGAGCACGACCGTGGTGCCGCCCGTCACGGGACCGGCGTTCGGGACGATGGCGGTCAGTGTCGGCACCGCGACGTAGGTGTAGGAGACCCCGTTACTGGTGCCACCCGCGGTGGTGACCGTGACCGACACCGTTCCGGCCGCACCGGCGGGGGCGACCGCCGTGATCTGCGTGTCGGAGTCGATCGTGAACGAACTCGCCGGTGTCCCACCGAAATTCACCGCGGTCGCACCGGTCAGACCTGTTCCGGTCAGCACGACCGTGGTGCCGCCCGTCACCGGACCGGCGTTCGGGACGATCGCGGTCAGCGTCGGCACCGCAACGTAGGTGAACGCGACCCCGTTACTGGTGCCACCAGCTGTGGTGACAGTGACCGACACCGTTCCGACCGCACCGGCGGGGGCGACGGCGGTGATCTGGGTGTCGGAGTTCACGGTGAACGAGGTTGCCGGTGTGGCACCGAAATTCACTGCGGTGGCTCCGGTCAGACCTGTTCCGGTGAGCACGACCGTGGTGCCGCCAGTCACCGGACCGGCATTCGGAGCGATGGTGGTCAGCGTCGGCACCGCAACATAGGTGAAGGAAACGCCGTTGCTGGTGCCACCCACGGTGGTGACAGTGACCGACACCGTTCCGGCCGCACCGGCTGGGGCGACCGCCGTGATCTGCGTTGACGAGTTGACCGTGAACGAGGTCGCCGGTGTGGCACCGAAATCCACCGCGGTCGCACCCGTCAGGGCTGTTCCGGTCAGCACGACCGTCGTCCCACCCGTCACCGGACCAGCGTTCGGGGCGATGGTGGTCAGCGTCGGCACCGCGACGTAGGTGTAGGAAACGCCGTTACTGGTGCCACCCACGGTCGTGACGGTAACCAGTACCGTTCCGGCCGACCCGGCGGGGGCGACCGCTGTGATCTGCGTTGACGAGTTCACCGTGAACGAAGTCGCCGGTGTGCCACCGAAATCCACCGCGGTCGCTCCGGTCAGGTTCGTGCCGGTGAGCACGACCGTGGTGCCGCCGGTCACCGGACCGGCGTTCGGGACGATGGCGGTCAGTGTCGGCACCGCGACATAGGTGAACGCGACCCCGTTACTCGTTCCACCCACGGTCGTGACGGTAACCAGTACCGTCCCGGCCGCACCTGCGGGGGCGACCGCGGTGATCTGCGTCGACGAGTTGACGGTGAACGAAGTCGCTGGTGTGCCACCGAAACTCACCGCGGTCGCACCGGTCAGATTCGTGCCGGTCAGTACGACGGTGGTCCCACCTGCCACCGGACCGGTGTTCGGGACGATGGTGGTCAGCGTCGGCACCGCAACGTAGGTGTAGGAGACCCCGTTACTGGTGCCACCCACGGTGGTGACAGTGACCAGTACCGTTCCGGCCGTCCCGGCGGGGGCGACCGCTGTGATCTGGGTGTCGGAGTTCACCGTGAACGAGGTCGCCGGTGTGCCACCGAAACTCACCCCGGTCGCACCCGTGAGACCTGTGCCGGTGAGCACAACCGTCGTCCCACCTGCCACCGGACCAGCGTTCGGCGCGATGGCGGTCAGTGTCGGCACCGCAACGTATGTGAAGGAGACACCGTTACTCGTTCCACCCACGGTGGTGACCGTGACCGACACCGTCCCGGCCGCCCCGGCGGGGGCGACCGCGGTGATCTGCGTGGCGGAGTTCACGACGAACGAGGTCGCTGGTGTGCCACCGAAACTCACCGCAGTCGCTCCGGTCAGGTTCGTGCCGGTGAGCACAACCGTGGTGCCGCCGGTCACCGGACCGGCGTTCGGGGCGATGGTGGTGAGGGTGGGGACTGCGACGTAGGTGTAGGAGACCCCGTTGCTGGTGCCACCCACGGTGGTGACCGTGACCAGTACCGTCCCGGCTGCACCTGCTGGGGCGACGGCGGTGATCTGCGTCGAGGAGTTGACGGTGAACGAAGTCGCTGGTGTGGCACCGAAATTCACCGCGGTCGCACCCGTCAGGTTTGTTCCGGTGAGCACGACGGTCGTCCCACCCGCTACTGGACCGGCGTTCGGCGCGATGGTGGTCAGCGTGGGGACTGCGACGTAGGTGTAGGAGACGCCGTTGCTGGTGCCACCCGCGGTGGTGACGGTGACCAGTACCGTCCCGACTGAATGGGCCGGCGTCACCGCGGTGATCTGCGTGGCGGAGTTCACGGTGAACGAAGTCGCTGGTGTGGCACCGAAATTCACCGCGGTGGCACCGGTCAGATTCGTGCCGGTCAGCACAACCGTTGTCCCACCTGCCACGGGACCGGCATTCGGGGCAATGGCCGTCAGCGTCGGCACCGCAACATAGGTGTAGGAAACCCCGTTACTCGTTCCACCCACGGTGGTGACAGTGACCAGTATCGTCCCGGCCGACCCGGCGGGGGCGACCGCGGTGATCTGCGTCGAGGAGTTCACGGTGAACGACGTCGCCGGGGTGCCACCGAAACTCACCGCGGTCGCACCCGTCAGATTCGTCCCGGTGAGCACAACCGTGGTCCCACCAGCCACCGGACCAGCGTTTGGGGCGATGGTGGTCAGCGTGGGAACCGCGACGTAGGTGTAGGAGACGCCGTTGCTGGTGCCACCCGCGGTGGTGACGGTGACCAGTACCGTCCCGACTGAATGGGCCGGCGTCACCGCGGTGATCTGCGTCGAGGAGTTGACGGTGAACGAAGTCGCTGGTGTGCCACCGAAACTCACCGCGGTCGCACCGGTCAGGTTCGTGCCGGTGAGCACCACCGTGGTGCCACCCGTCACCGGACCAGCGTTCGGCGCGACGGTGGTCAGCGTGGGAACCGCGACGTAGGTGTAGGAGACCCCGTTACTCGTTCCACCCACGGTGGTGACAGTGACCAGTACCGTCCCGACTGAATGGGCCGGCGCCACCGCGGTGATCTGCGTCGAGGAGTTCACGGTGAACGACGTCGCCGGGGTGCCACCGAAACTCACCGCGGTCGCACCCGTCAGATTCGTGCCGGTCAGCACAACCGTGGTCCCACCAGCCACCGGACCAGCATTCGGAGCGATGGCCGTCAGCGTCGGCACCGCAACATAGGTGTAAGAGACACCGTTACTGGTTCCACCGGCTGTGGTGACGGTGACCGACACCGTCCCGGCCGCTCCGGCGGGGGCGACGGCGGTGATCTTCGTCGACGAGTTGACGGTGAACGAAGTTGCCGGGGTGCCACCGAAACTCACCGCGGTCGCTCCGGTCAGGTTCGTGCCGGTGAGCACGACCGTGGTCCCGCCGGTCACCGGCCCGGCGCTGGGCACCACCGTAGTCAGCGTGGGGACTGCGACGTAGGTGAAGGAGACACCATTGCTGGTTCCACCCGCGGTGGTGACCTTGACCGACACCGTCCCGACTGAATGGGCCGGCGCCACCGCGGTGATCTGCGTCGAGGAGTTCACGGTGAACGAAGTCGCTGGTGTGCCACCGAAACTCACCCCGGTCGCACCCGTCAGATTCGTGCCGGTCAGCACGACCGTCGTCCCCCCGGCCGCCGACCCCGAAGCCGGACTGATGCTGGTCAAGGTAGGAACCCCGACATAGGTGTAGGGCAGCGAGTTGCTCGTGCCATCCAGCAGTGCCTGGACGGTGACGTTCACCGTGCCGGTTCCAGACGGAGCGATGGCCGTGATCTGGGTATTGGAGTCGATGGTGAATGTCGTTGCCGTCGTGCCGAACCGGACAGCCAACGGACCCACACCGCTGAACCCGGAGCCGGTGATGACTACAGAGTTGAAACCCGCTGCAGGGCCGGACGAGGGTGTCAGCGAGGTGATAACAGGTGCCATTTCTTGCCTTCTAACCAGTGATAGTGAAATGGGTTGTCCCGCAGCAGCACAGGCCTGGATCGTGACACCGCTTATATCCAGTAACCCTCCAGCGCAGGCACTTCGGCAATGAATCCCCGGTCCGTTTTCGTCCGGTTTGTATCCGTGTTCGGTTCGACCGGTAGCTGTTCAGCGCGCTGGCTACCCCGTCGCACCTGTTCCCCGAACTCGAGCCGACCGCCCCGACAGGAGATGCCCCACCGCCGCGGTATTCGATCTGAATATGCACGGGCCTGCCGCATCGCCGACTCGCTCGGAGCACACCGAACTCAGTGAAAGTTTCGTCGCCGACATCGACGCGGCGCAGCGTGTGCGGCATAGTGCGGGCCGCATCGGCGATGATGTGCGCGTCACGAGCGTCGGTCTCAGGGACAAAGCCGGGGACGCGGGGACGTCCTGCGGCCATTGCGGGGAATCGAACGCCTTCCCGCCCCAGTGCACAGAGAACCGACGACGTCGGCTGTGAAGCCGACGTCCCCACAGCAGGGCGGTGTAGTCGCTGCTGCCGGTGGCCAGGTGAGTCCTTGGCGAACCATGGGACACCAACGACACCGAGGACTACCTCGCCTCGCTCCTAGCTACAGCCCCGCCGACCCCAGCACCCGGCCTGGTGGCGTGGAACGACCTGCCCGGATGTCATGGCATACCGAAATCGTTGGCGAACAAAGATTTCAGTCGATGGCGCCGCCATACCAGGTCGGAAGCGGGCGCGTCCCGACGGCGACCTGGTGGGCGGCCGCAGCAAGCAGTCGAGTGGAATCCAGTGTGGGTAAAGGGGATACGTCCGGCGTTACCAACAGCGGGATCTCGGTACAGACCAGGGCGACGGCGTCACAGCCCAGACCATGCAGGCGGTTGATGATATCGAGGTAGCGCTGCCGGGATGCGGCCGTGATCACTCCTGCGCACAGTTCGGTGAAGATGATGTCGTCGATCAGGCGGCGCTCGTCGGAGTCCGGGATCTCGGCGGCGATTCTCTTGGCCGCCAACACGCGCGGGTAGATCGGGCCGGTCATCGTGTACTTGGTACCCAGCACTGCGACCCGCCGATAACCTTCCGCGGCCGCCTTTTCCGCGACGATTTCGGCGATGTGCAGACCCGGCAGTGCCAGGTCTTCGCCGTCGCACTCCAGCGCCATATGCGCGGTGTTGTCGGGGCAGACGAAGAATTCGGCTCCGGCGTTGGCGAGGCGATCGACGCTGGTGGCCAAGGTCTTTCGAATCGCGCCGTGATCACCGGCCTCCCACGCGGGCATGCTGCGGCCCAACGCGATGCAATCCAGGGTCACATCGGCGTGCTCGTGTCTTCCGAGATCGCGGGCACCCTCCTGCGACAGCGTCCGCAAGCAGAGCGACGCGCCTTCGATACTGTGCGCCAAGATACCAACATGCCTCATCGCGCTGCTCCTTGCGTCAGTCAGTCGACGAGGGCCTGACGGCAAATACCTCGTGCATTTCAGTTCCGATCAAACGTGGGTCCTGCTGAGTCTGCACGTACATGCCCTGCCGACCGAGCACCTCGCCGACTTCTCGCAGGCGGCCGTCGCGATCATGGACTTCGGCGACGACGGCGTGGATACGATGCCAGTCCGCTTCGGCGATGCCATGCAAGACATCCAATTCGGCACGCTCGACATCGACTTTGAGCAAACCGATCTCGCTGTCGCGGCAGTGTTCGTCCAGTATCGCCGAAACAGTGGTGACCCCGACGTGCAGTGGTACTCCGTCGTGTAGGCCGGTGGTGATGAGCTCGATGGCCTTGTCGTCCAAGCCGCAGTTGCGCAGATAGATCTTGGTGGCTTCGTCATCTGCCTCGCGATCGGCGAAGAAGCCGGAGTTCGCCGATGCGTGCGGATACCAGGTGAACGGCTGTGTGCCCGCAGTGGCGCCGACCGCGATCTGGAGGGGTAGCCCCGCCGGAACATGCGCTGCAATATTGCGGTCCAGGCAACGAAAGGTCATCGGCACGGGTTCGACCGCGATGACTTGAATTCCGGGGCAGATGTCGGCGAACATCATCGCGGTGAGTCCGATGTTGGCGCCGATGTCGAGGGCAACGTCTCCAGGGCAAAGGCACGCGGCGGCGCGCCGGTAGAAGCCGTGCGGTGCGGTCGTCTCACCCCACAGCATCCGGGCCTCGGCCGGGCTTGTGCAGGTCACCATTCTGCCGTCGTCGAGACGCAGTTGTTGCATAGTGGTCAGCATTGTTCTATGAACCTTTCGAGGACAGGGCCGACGATGGCCAGCGCATGTGGATGGCTCAACTCGAGGTGGCGGGCGTCGACGACGACGTTGTGTAGCTCGCCGCTGACGTAGGGCCGCCACGTGTGGACGAGTCCGTCGTGGTCGGCGTGGTCTTTTCCAGCGGTGAAGAACACCAGGTCGCCGTCGAAGACGTGTGGCCGGTGCGCGACGGAGATATCGCTCGCGGTCCGGAAGCTTTCCATCACCCGATCGGTCTGTTCGGCGGTGAACAGACCGGTCGCGACCACCTGGTCGCGGATGATGTTCCAGGCTTGTTCGTGGCTGCTCGCCTCGAGCTCGTCGCCGAGACCGAACAGCTCTCGCCAGCCGCCGAGCAGATCGGCCATCAGCTGTGCGGGCTGGTCGGTCGGTGCCGATTGCGACGGTGCTTCGGCGGCGCAGTCGAGCAGGGCCACCATGCCGACCCGGTCACCATCGCGCTGCAGCTGTACCGCCATAGCGTGCGCGATCTGTCCGCCCAACGACCAGCCGAGCAGGTGATACGGACCCGTAGGCTGCACTCGGCGAATCTCGGCCACATAGCGTGCGGCGAGTTCGTCGACCGACTCCGCTCGTGGTTCGCCGGACACGACGTGCGGATCCTGTAACCCGTACACCGGCCGATCCGGATGCAGATGTTCGATGATGCCGCCGTAGAACCACGCCAGACCGCCCGCCGGGTGCACGGCGAAGACCGCTGGCTCGGATCCGCTGGCGCGCAGCGCCAGCATCACCTTCAGGCCGGAGTCGCCTTCCGAGCCGTCGGCCCTGCGCGCCAAGGCCTGCGGAGTCGCATCCTCGAACATCCAAGGCAATTCGATCGTCACGCCACGAGTCCGCAACTCCATTACCGCCATGGTGGCCAGCAGTGAGTTGCCCCCCAGGTCGAAGAATCCGTCGATCACCCCGACACGCGGTGTTCCCAAAACTTGGGCGTACACATCGCTGATCGCTTTCTCGGTCCGAGTTCGCGGTGCGACGAACCGATCTACCGCTGCGTCGAAGTCGGGAGCGGGCAATGCTTTTCGATCCAGCTTTCCGTTGATGGTCAACGGCAGATCGGGCAGGACCATGACGACCGAGGGCACCATGTAGCTGGTCAGCACTTCGGCTGCGGCTGCGCGGATCTGGCCCGGATCGATCCGCTGCCCGTTGCCGCCCACGACGTAGCCGATCAGCTGGTCCACTTCGCGCTCGTGGCGGTGCACCGCCACGGCGGCCCGTGACACCGCGGGATGCCGCAGCAGCGCCGACTCCACCTCGCCCAGTTCGATCCGGTACCCACGCAACTGCACCTGCGCGTCGGCCCGGCCGAGGTAGGTCAATTCGACCCCATCGGTGGTCTCGAACCAGCGCCCGACGTCGCCGGTGCGATACAACCGGCCGCCGTGTGGATCGAACGGATTCGCCACGAAACGGCCAGCCGTCAACGCGGGCGCTCGCAGGTAGCCGCGCGCGAGTTGCCTTCCAGCGACATAGATTTCGCCACGAACACCGATCGGCACCGGTTGCAGCCGGTCGTCGAGCACATACACCCGCAGCCCCGGTAGCGGCGAGCCGATCCCGGCGGCGCCCGCGCTCTCGACCTCGGAGAAGGTAACGTGCACGGTCGTCTCGGTGATCCCGTACATGTTGATCAATTGCGGCGATCCGGGCTGGTGTGCGGCGAACCAGTCGGTCAACCGCGTGGCATCCAATGTCTCGCCACCGAAGACGACATACCGCAGCACGAGATCACCGCAGCCGCATCCGGATTCGCGATATCGACGCTCGGCGTCGACGAATCCGTAGAATGCCGAAGGTGTTTGGCTCAACACCGTGACGCGCTCGCGCGCCACCAGTTCCACCAACGCCTGCGGCGATCGGGAGGTGGTGTAGTCGACGACGACCACCCGGGCGCCGCTCAGCAGCGCGCCCCACATCTCCCATACCGCGAAATCGAAGGCGTAGGAATGGAACAGCGTCCACACGTCGTCGGGGCGCAGGTCGAATCGCTCGGCGGCGTGGGTGAACAAGGTGACGGCTTCGCGGTGGCTGACGGCCACTCCCTTCGGCGTGCCGGTCGACCCGGAGGTGTAGATCACGTAGGCGAGGTTGTCCGGCCGCGCGGCCGCGGGTAACGGCCGGTTCGAGACCACGTCGAGGGCCTCTTCGATCAGAACCGTCGGTGCCGGGTATTCCGGTATGTCCGTCGCCAGCTCGGCCGAAGTCAACACCGCGGCCGGACACGCGTCATCGAGGATGAACCGCAAACGCTGCGGCGGGTTGGCCACATCCAGCGGCAGATATCCCGCACCCGCGCGTACCACCGCGAGCAGCCCGACGACCAGATCGACCGAACGCGGCAATGCCACCGCTACCAGGGTTTCCGGGCCCACCCCGTGCTCGGCGAGCTGAACCGCCAGCCGGGTGGCGCGCCGATCCAACTCCGCATAACTCATCTGCGATACGCCGTCGGTGGCCGCGATCGCATCGGGCTGGGCCGAGACCCGGGCGGTGAACAGCTCGGCCAGAGTCACTTCCGGGACCGCGCCGCCGTCGACTCCGGCGACCGCGAGCACTTCGCGGCGCTGGCCGGGGTCCACGATGTCGATATCGCCCACGGCGACAGCCGGATTCGCTGTCCCCTGTTCCAGGATTCGGCTGAACGCGCGCGCGAAACGAGACATCGTCTGCTCAACGAATAGATCGGCGGCGAAGGTCAATCGGCCGGCCATGCCGCTCGGTGCGCCCCCGGCGTCGACCTGTTCGACGAGTTTCACGTTCAGATCCGCGCGGGCCTGGTCGAAACCTGCTTCGATCGGCTCGACGGTGAGCTCCCCCAGCTCCAACGCGGCCGCACTGAGATCCTGGACGTCGAGAGTCACTTGATACAGCGGCATGTGCGCGGTCGACCGGCGTGGATTCAACACCTCCACGACCTGCTCGAATGGCACGTCGGCGTGCGCGAACGCGGCCAGATCTGTCTCGCGGGTGGCGGCGAGCGACTCCTCGAACGACTGGCGGGATGTCACCCGCGACCGCAACACCAGCGTGTTGACGAACATGCCGATCAGATCATCGAGTTCGCGATCGCCACGACCGGCCATCGGGGTGCCGATCGCCACATCGTCTACACCGGCCAGCCGTGCCAGCAGTACGTTCAACGCGGTGTGCAGAACCATGAACACCGTGGCGTTGCCCGCGCGGGCGAGGGTTTCGATGCGGGCATGCAACTCGGCGGACAGCTCGAAGTCGACCGTGCGGGCGCGCATGGACGCCACCGGCGGCCGCGGCAGATCGGTCGGCAGTTCGAGCAGTTCGGGCAGTCCGGCGAGGGTGTCGGTCCAGAATCGCAGCTGCCCGGAGACCAGCGAATCCGGATCGTGCTCGTCACCGAGCACCTCGCGCTGCCACAAGGCGTAGTCGGCGTACTGGATCGGCAGCGGTGGCCAGTTCGGTTGCCTGCCTTGCCGACTCGCCTCGTAGGCCACTGCCACATCCCGTGCGAGCGGCATCATCGACTGTCCGTCGGCGCAGATGTGGTGCACGCAGATCACCAGCACGTGATCGCGGTCGTCGAGGGCGAACAGTTCGGCTCGCACCGGCGGTGCGTGGGTCACATCGAAGCCCGCGGAGACCACCTCCGCTGCCCGTTCGAGTACCTGCTGTTCGTCGACCTGGATCGGGGTCAGCACCGGTGCCACCTCAGCGGCGTCGACCATGACCTGGGCGGGCATTGCGTCGATCACCGGGAATTTGGTGCGTAGCGACTCGTGGCGGTCGATGACCAGTGCGCACGCCTGCCGCAAAGCATCGAGGTCGAGTTCGCCGCGCAGCCGGATCACCAGCGGAATGTTGTAGGCGCCGACCGAGGTGTCGAATTGGTTGAGGAACCACATCCGCTGCTGGGCCGGGGACAGCGGCACCTGCGCCGGGCGGGTGCGCGGTGTCAGCGGCAGCGCGAGCTGGCGCTCGGCCGTGCTGAGATGCGCGGCCAGCTCGGCGACGGTCGGTGCGTCGAACAGGTCTCGGATAACGAGTCTCACCCCGAGTGTCGTGCGCAATCGCGCGACCACCCGCGTCGCCGACAGTGAATTGCCGCCGAGGTCGAAGAAACTGTCGGTCGCGCCGACCGCGTCGATACCGAGGACCTCGCCGAAGACATCCGCGATGTGCTGTTCGGTCTCGGTGCGTGGGGCGATCGGTTCCCCTTCTTCTGGGAACCGCGGCGCGGGCAGTGCCGCCCGATCGAGCTTGCCGGTCGCGGTGAGCGGGAGTTCGGGTAGCGGCATGAACAGTTCTGGCACCATGTGCGCGGGCAGGTACCGCCGGGCCACGGCCTTGACGACGTTCGGATCGATGCGGCCGTCGCCGACCAGATAGCCGACGAGCCGGTCGGTGCCGCATATATCGGTGCGCAGCACGACCACCGCGTGGTCGACGCCGGGCTGTTCTGACAGTACGGCTTCGATCTCGCCGAGTTCGATGCGTTGACCGCGGATCTTGACCTGAAAGTCGCGGCGGCCCAGATACTCCACGGTGTGGTCGGTGTCCCAGCGGGCCAGATCGCCGGTGCGGTAGATGCGCGAGCCCGGCGCGCCGAACGGATTCGCCACAAAGGATCCGGATGTGATGCCGGGCCGGTTCAGATACCCGCGGGCCAGTTGGATGCCCGCGAGGTACAACTCGCCCACCACTCCGACCGGCACCGGCCGCAGCCACGGATCGAGGACGAGGGCCTCGACACCGCGAATAGGTCCACCGATCGTCACCACATCACCGGGAAGCAACGCGTCGCTGATGCCGGCCAGAATCGTGGTTTCGGTCGGTCCGTATCCGTTCAACAACCACCTGCCCGGCGACCACACCGAGACCAACTCCGGTGTCACCGCCTCTCCGCCGGCCATCAGCACGCGCAACGAATCCATCCCGGTCGGCGCCATGGTGGCCAGCACGCTCGGGGTGATGAATGCATGCGAGACCTGTTGCGTGCGAATCAGTTCCGCCAACTCATCCCCGGCGAACGCGTCCGGTTCGGCGACCACCAGCAATGCGCCGCTGGTGTGCGCCAGCAGAACTTCCAGGAACATCACGTCGAAACCGGTACCTGCGGCGTGGAGCACACGCGACCTGGTGTCGACACGGAAGCGGTCACGCATGACCGCGGCGAAATTCGCCAGCCCCGCGTGGGTGACCTCGACGCCCTTCGGCACTCCGGTGGACCCCGAGGTGTAGATCACATACGCCGCGTCCTGGATCCGTGGCGTCCGCAGGCGCTCGGCATCGGCGATGGTCGCTGCGGACTTCGCCGCGATGGCGGCCGCGGTGTCCGGATCGTCGAGGACCAGCGGGCGCACCGCGTCGGGAAGCAGATCCCGCGACGCCGCGACGGTGAGCGCGACCCGCACACGGGCATCGGCGACCATATGTGCCACGCGCTCGGCCGGATTGCGCGGATCGATCGGCAAGAACGCCGCACCCGTCTTGGTCACCGCCCACAGGCCTTCGACGAACTCCGCCGAGCGCCCCAGCGCCAGCGCGACCCGATCGCCGGCGCCGAGACCCCACTCGATCAACTGCCGCGCCAACTGGTTCGACCGGGCATCCAATTCGGCATAGGACATCGTATGTCGCCCCGAAAGCAGCGCTGCCGCACCGGGATTCACATCAACGCCCGCAGTGAGCAACTCGGCCACGAGTTGCGGCGGCACGGGAGGGCCGCCCGTTGCGGGCACCAACTCCCGCCGTTCGGTCGCGGTGAGCAGATCCACCGAATCCAGCCGCGCGTGCGGATCGGTCGCGATCGCGCGCAGCACGACGTCGAGCCGGGCGGCCAGACCGGATGCCGTCTCGTCGTGGATATGGTCCGGCTGATAGCGCAGGCGCACGTGCAGCGTATCGGTGTGGTGGGCCTGCACGGTGATCGGATAGTGCGCGGCGTCGCGGCCGTCCGCCGCGATCACCCGCATCCCCTCGATCTCGGTTTCACCCAGTCCACTGCTGTCGACCGGGTAGGACTCGAACACGACGAGGGTGTCGAACAATGCGACAGCGTCCACGGCCGCCAGGATCTGCGGCAGTTCGAGATAGTGGTGGTCGAGCAGCCGGGTGTTGTCGGCCTGCAGTCGGGTCAGCGTATCGGCGATGGTCCGGTCCCGGCACATGTTGGCGGCGACCGGAATCGTGTTGATGAACAGACCGATCATCGACTCGACCCCGGGCACGTCGGCGGGACGGCCGGACACCGTGCTGCCGAACACCACGGTCTCGGTGCCGAGCAGGTTGCTCAGCACCACCGCCCAGGCGAACTGGACGATCGTCGCCATGGTGACCGCGTGCGCGCGGGCGAAGTCCTCCAACTCCGCTGTCGTATCCCGATTGAGATCGATCGTCAGATCGATCGGGATCGTCGCGGCCGCCTCGGTGTGCGCACCGGCGACTAGTGTCGGCTCGGTGACATCGCGCAACGCGTCTCGCCACGCCTCGACGCTTTCGGTGCGGTCACGGCGCTCGAGCCATTCCAGGTAGTCGCGGTAAGACGCGGCCGCGGGCAGCAACCGCGACTGTGCGTCCGCGGCGTACAACCCGATGAGCTCACGCCACAGCAGCGGCAACGACCAGCCGTCGAGCAGCAGGTGATGCGCGGTCAGCAGCAGCCGGAACTCGTGCGGTCCCACCGCAATCAAGAGGAACCGCAGCAGTGGCGGATCGGCCGGATCGAATCCGGTCGCCCGCTCCGTGTCGATCACCTCGTTCAGGTCCGGGGTGTCGCCGGACAGCGTGACGCTGCGCCACGACACCGCCACATCGGTTGGAATCGCTTGCACTGCAATGCCTTCTGCGGTGCGAGTGAATGCGGCCCGCAAGTTGGGATGGCGGGCAAGCAGGGCCTGCGCGGCATGCTCGAGCCGGTTCTCGTCGACCGCCCCGGTCAAGGTGAGCGCCGATTGCGCGAGGTAGACGTCGAGCCCGCCCGCGGCGATCTCGGCGTGGAACAGCAGCCCCGCCTGCAGCGGCGCCAACGGCCACACCTCACTCAGCGGTCCGTACCGGTCGGCGAACTCGTCCAGATCTCGCTGGGTGAGGTCGACGAGTGGAACATCGGCCCGTGACAGCCCCCAGTCCTCGGTCGCGAGGGCCGCGATCGCGGTCAGGGCATCGACCCATTCGGCGGCGAGTTCGGCCACGTCTTCGTGGTCGAGCAGCCGCGAGGCGTAGCCGAGGTAGGCCGAGAGCTGCGGTCCGGCCGCGGCGTCGACGATGTTCACATCGATCGTGAGAGTCGCCGCGGCCGGCATATCCGGATCGAAGGCGGCCCGGCGGTCGAAGGGTTCGCCGGTGGGTACCCACGCCAGATCCGCCAGTGTCGCGAGATCGACCCCCACCCGGCCGAGATAATTGACACTGATCTGCGGCTCGGGCAGCGCGGCGAGCCGGTCGGCCGTGTCGGGGTTCAGATAGCGCAGCAGGCCGTAGCCGATGCCCTTGTCCGGGATGGCGCGCAGCTGGTCCTTGACCGATTTCACCACCGCGCGCAGATCCGCTGGATCGATGCCGCTCAGATCGAGCGCAGCCGGATAGCGGTTGGTGAACCAGCCCACGGTTCGGGAGATGTCGGCGCCCGCGGCGATCTGCTCCTCGCGGCCGTGCCCTTCCAGCAGGACCTTCATGCCCGCGTGCGCGTCGCCGCGACGCCTGCGCCACCGAGTCAGTGCCACGGTGAGCGCAGCGAGAAGCACTTCGTCGACGCTGCCGCGCACGGCGTGTGGCACTTGGTCGAGCAATGCCGAGGTCACCTCGGTTGGGAGCGACACGGTCAGCTCACGCACAGTCGCCTGGGTGTCGCGCGCGGAATCCAGCTGCGCCCGCCCGAGCAGCGGATCCGGTGCCGCACCGATCCGCTGCCAGAGCTCGACTTCCCCGGTGCGCTCGGGTGCGGCGGCGATCAACGCGTGTGCCCACCGACGCATGGAGGTGCCCGGTGCCGCTAGCTCGACCGCCCGGCCCCGGGTGATCTGCTGCCAGGCAGTCACGAAGTCCGGCACCAGGATTCGCCACGACACCGCATCGACGGCCAAGTGATGAATTACGATCAGTGCCCGGCCTTCGGCGTCCACACCGGGTTCGGGCAGCAAGCACACGACATGCACCAGCCTGGCCGCCGCCGGATCGAGCCGATCGTAGGCCGCGGCGGACGCCGCTTCCACCACGGCGGTGAAACCGGCGCTGCCAGGAGTTTCGTCGGCGCCGAAGGACCGTACGGAGACCGAACCGGCGGCGGCGCTCGGTGGCAATACCTCCCAGCGTTGCCCATCGAGCCGCGAGCGCAGCATGTCATGGTTTTCGACGATCGCCCGTACGGTCGAGACCACCGCGTCGATGCCCGCGTCGTGCGGCAAACCCACCAGCATCGACTGCGCGAACCGAGCAGGCGACCCGAGTCGCTCGACGAACCAGGACACGATCGGCGTGCCCGGGATCTCGCCCACGCCGGCGCCGGGCAGCTCGGTGAGCGTCGCCCGTTCGGCGGCCTGCGCGACCTGCGCAAGCCCGCGAACCGTCTTGTGCTCGAAAATGTCTCGGGCCGTCACGGCGATCCCCGCCGCTTTCAGGCGCGCAGCCAGCTGAATAGACATGATGGAGTCGCCGCCGAGCGCGAAGAAGGAGGTCGTCGCGCCCACGGTGGACACACCCACGACGTCGGCGAAGGCAGCGGCGATGGTGCGTTCCAGGTCGGTCGATGCCGCGACGGCGGCGTCTACGGTGGTCCCGAAAACCGGCTGCGGCAATGCTTCTCGATCCACCTTGCCGGACGAGGTGAGTGGCAGGTGATCCAGCACGGTGATCGTCGCCGGGACCATGTGTGCAGGCAGGGCGGCAGCGACATGATCGAGCACCGCGCTCGGTTCGAGGACCGTTGCGGGTTCGGCCGTGACGTACGCGACGAGCACCGGGTGCCCGCTGGGGCCTCGACGACTAACGGTGACTGCCGTCGCGACCGACGGATAGGTTTGCAGCGAGGCGTCGATCTCGCCCAGCTCGACGCGCTGACCGCGAATCTTGATCTGGAAATCGAGGCGCCCGACGTACTGCAGTGTGCCCTGCGCGGTCCAGCGGACGATATCGCCGGTGCGATACATCCGCGAACCCGGCGCACCGTACGGGTTCGCCACGAACGAACGTGCCGTTGTCCCAGGACGATTCAGATAGCCGCGGGCCAGCGCGGCGCCGGAGAAGTACAGCTCGCCGGGCACTCCGATCGGCACCGGCCGCAGCCGCGCGTCCAGCACCATCGCCTCGGCGCCGCGGATCGGTCCGCCGATGGTGAGCACCTCCCCCGGGCGCACCGGGTCGCTGATCGTTATCACGATCGTCGTCTCGGTCGGGCCGTAGATGTGATGCAGCCGCCGCCCGGCCGACCAGGCGGTGATCAGATCCTGCGCCACCTTTTCACCGCCGACCGCAAGCATCCGCACCGAATCCACCTCGGCGGGCGACATCGTCGCCAGCACACTCGGTGTCAGGAACGCATGGGTCACCTGATGGGTCCGGATCAGTTCGGCCATAGCCGCGCCGCCGAGCACTTCCGGCGGCGACACCACCAGCGCCGCGCCGGCCGCATGCGCCATCAAGGCTTCGAGCAGCACCGCGTCGAATGCGGGTGCCGCGGCTTGCAGCACGCGCGAGGTGGCCTCGACCCGGTAGCGCTCACGCTGCTCGGCCGCGAAGGCCGCCAGCCCCTCGTGGGTGATCATCACACCCTTCGGCGTGCCGGTCGAACCCGACGTGTAGATCACATACGCCGCATCCTGAATATGAAGGGGGCGAAGGCGATTCGCGTCCGACACGGCACGGCTGGGACGTGCGGCGATCTCGGTGACCGTGCGCGGGTCGTCATACACCAACCAGCGGACGCCGTCGGGCAGGGACGGTCGCGCCTCCGCGACCGTGACGCCGACCTCGGCACCGGAATCGTCGAGCAGATATGCGATCCGCTCCGGCGGATAACGCAGGTCCACGGGCACGAATGTGGCTCCGGTCTTCATGATCGCCCACATGGCGACGTGATAGTCGGCCGAGCGCGGTACGACCAGCGCTGCGCACATCCCCGACCCCACTCCCCAGGAAAGCAGTTGCGCCGCAAGCTGATCGGCGCGGCGGTCGAGCTCGCCATAGGTGAGCGTGCGGGTGCCGTCGATCAGGGCGATCGCCTCGGGAGTCGTTGCCACGGCCGAAGCCAGCAGATCGGGCAGCAGACGCGGCGCGGGTGCGGCGCCGCCGCGCGCCGGGATCAGCCGTTCGGCGTCTTCGACACCGATCAATGAGATCTCACCTATCGACCGAGCCGGATCGGCGAGGACCGCGTCGAGGACGCGCAGGAACCGGTCGGCCAGCGCTGTCGCAAACGATTCCGCGAAAAGATCTGTCGCATAGACGATTTCACCCGCGATCCCGGCGGGTCGAGCGCCGTCGAGGCGTTCGGTCAGCAACATCATGAGGTCGGTCTTGGCCTGGGCGACACCGGGATCGAGCACTTCGACATCGACGTCGGACAGCTGGAACTGGGCCGCAGCGGCGCTCTGCAATCCGAACAGCACCTGATACAGCGGCGTATACGCCGTCGACCGGGGCCGGTCGAGCACGTCGACCAACCGCTCGTAGGGCAGATCCGCATGCGCGAGAGCCTCGAGGTCGATGCCGCGTACCTCGGCCACAAGTTGCTGGAACGAACGGTCGTCGCGGACCGGCGTGCGCAGCACCACCGTGTTGACGAACATGCCGACGAGATCCTCCAGCGCCGGGATGCCCCGGCCCGCGACCGGCGTACCGACCGACACATCGTCGGTATGCGCGGTGCGCGCCAGCACGATCGCCAGCGCGGCGTGCAGCACCATGAAAACGGTGACGCCCTCGTGGCGGGCCAGCCGCACGGCCTCCTCGTGCAGCCGCTGCGGAATGCCAAAGCGGACACTGCCGCCCACCATCGACATGGTCGCGGGTCGAGGGTGATCGGTCGGCAGGTCGAGCAACTCCGGGGCGTCGGCGAGAGCCTCGGTCCAATAGGGGATCTGCCGCGCGATCATCGACGACGAATCGTCCTCGTCGCCGAGGACCTCCCGCTGCCACAGCGCATAGTCGGCGTACTGGACGGTCAGCGGTTTCCATTGCGGCGCTGTGCCTTTCACTCGCGCACGGTAGGCGGCGAAGATGTCGCGCGCCAACGGCGCCATCGACGCGCCGTCGGCGGCGATGTGATGGACGACCAGCACCAGAACATGCGCGTCGGGGCCGGTGCGATACAGCCGTGCTCGCATGGGCACCGTGTGCGCGACATCGAAGCCCGTCTCGACCGTCCGCCGGATCCGCTCGCCCAGCACCGTCTCATCGGCGACCGGCTCCGGATCCAGTGCCGAGCCCTCGACCACGTTCGTCACATCCTGCACGACCTGACACGGCTCCCCGCCGACCGTGGGATACACCGTCCGCAACGGCTCGTGCCGAGACACCACATCGCCGAACGCCGCCCGCAGCGCCTCGACGTCGAGCGCACCGGTCAACCGGGCCGTGAAACTGATGTTGTAGGCCGCCGAAGCGGTATCGAACTGGTTGATGAACCACAACCGGCGTTGCGCCATAGCCAGCGGGATCGCCGCCGGGCGCGGCCGCGGCGCGAGCGGCATCAGCGCCGACCGCGTTCGCTGCGCCAGCCGGGCCGCCAATCCCTCGATCGTCGGCTCCTCGAAAATATCGCGGATGCCGACTTCGACACCGAGCGCCGTCTGGGCGCGCGCGGCGATCCGAACCGCCGACAGGGAGTCCACACCGATTTCGAAAAGGTTCGCCGCCACGCTCACTCGCTCGCTACCGGTGACCGCGGCAACGATATCGGCCAGTGCCGCTTCGCGTTCGGTGCGTGCCGCGACGAATTCCTCGCCGTCGTCGAAGGTAGGCGCCGGCAAGGCGGCGCGGTCGAGTTTGCCGTTCGAGCTGAGCGGCATGGCGTCGAGCATCTCGACGCGAGCCGGCACCAGATACGACGGCAGCACGTGCGAAAGCTGCTCGCGGAGCATGCGCCCATCGGTCACCGCGGCGGGCACCAGTGTCACATAGGCGACAATGCGTTCGGAGGTCGCGACGGCAACCGCACGAGCCACCTCCGGCAGCGCGCACGCCGCCGCTTCGATATCACCCGGCTCCACCCGCTGACCGCGCACCTTCACCTGGAAATCGCTGCGGCCCAAGAATTCCAGCTCACCCCCGCGCGTCCACCGCACCAGGTCACCCGTGCGATACATCCGCTCCCCCGGCGCCCCGAACGGGTGCGCGAGGAAGGCGGCGCAGGTGAGGTCGGCGCGAGCGTGATAGCCGCGCGCCACCTGCACACCCGAAACGTACAGATCGCCGACGACACCGACCGGCACCGGTCGCAGCCGCTTGTCGAGCACGTAGACCCGCATACCCGCCACGGGCGCACCGATCGAGACCGTCGCCGGGGTCCGCGCACCCCGCAGGCAGCGCGCGGCCGTAACCACCTCCGCCTCCGCCGGACCGTACCAGTTGACCACCTCGGCCTCGGGGAACACGCGCACCGCGGCATCGACGGTGTGCTGCGCCAGCGCCTCCCCGGCGACGAAAATCCTTCGGATGGAATGCAATTCGGTATCATCATCGGATTCGAGCAAGACCTCGAGCATCGAAGGAACGAAGTGCACTGTGCTGACGTCACGGCTCGCGATCACACCGGCGAGGTAGGCCGGGTCCCGGTGCCCGTCGGGTTCGGCCACCACGATCTGCGCGCCGACCTGCAACGGCCAGAACAACTCCCACACGGCGATGTCGAAGGTAATCGGGGTCTTGTGCAACACCGTATCGGAGGCGGTGTGCGGCCACTGCTGCTGCGCCCACGCCAATTGACTCATGGTCGCGGCGTGCGTCAGAGACACACCTTTGGGAACGCCGGTAGAGCCGGAGGTGAACAGCACGTAGGCCACGTTCTCCGGGCGCAGCGGCGCGAGCCGTTCCGCGTCGATGATCGGGGCGCCGGACAGTTCGCCCACCTCCAGTCGATCGATGCGAACGGAGTCGAATCCGGCGGGCAGACTGGCGTCGTCCGCCGAGGTGGTGAGCACCAGCAGTGGACGTGCCGTGCCGAGCACACCGGAGATGCGCGCAGTCGGTTGGTCCGGATCTATCGGTAGGAAGGCAGCCCCCGCCTCGACCACCGCATACAGTGCCGTGACGAGCTCGATCGATCGCCGAACACTCACCGCCACAATGGTTTCCGGCCCTGCACCGCGGGAGATGAGCCACCTGGCCAACTGGTTGACGCGTGCGGCGAACTCCCGGTAGGTCAGCGCCTCCCCGTCCGCAAGCCGAATCGCCGGGGCATCCGGGGTACGTTCGACCTGGTCGGTGAAGGCGTCGACCATGGTCCGGCCCGCCGGGGCGGGGTCGCCGGTGTCGTTCCAGCGGTGGAGTACCCGCTGCCGCTCGCCGGCATCGAGCAGATCTATATCGCCGACCGGCGTATCGGCGTCGGTCGTGAGACCGTCCAGCAGACGCACGAACCGATCGGCGAAACGCTGCGCGGAGTCGGCATCGAACAGGTCGGTGGCGTAGGTCAGGCGCAGCGTCATGCCGGTCGGCTCGTTGTCGGGCCCGTGCTCCTCGGTCATCATGAGCAGCAGGTCGTAGATCGCGGCGCTGTCACCCGGGTCGATGGTCTCGATGGTGAGGCCAGGAAGTTCCACGTGCGCCCGGACCATGTTCTGGTAGGCGAGCATCACCTGGAACAACGGCGCGTGTGCCGTCGACCGTGCCGGATTCAGCGCCTCCACCAGCTGCTCGAAAGGCACAGTGGCATGGTCGAAGGCCTCGATATCGTTGCGGCGCACCGCATCCAGCAGGTCGGCGCAGGTCTGATCGAGCGTGACACGGGTGCGCAGCACCAAGGTGTTGACGAACATCCCGACGAGATGGTCGAGGGCACGGTGTCCGCGACCGGCGTGCGGTACGCCGATCGTGATGTCGTCGCTGCCGGACAGCCGTGACAGCAGCACCGCGAGTGCGGTGTGCACCACCATGAACGTCGTGACTCTGGCTCGCCGGGCCAGTGCCTCCACCCGGCCCTGCAGTTCGGCCGGAATCTCGAGCAGTAGCACCGCGCCGTGGTGGGTCTGCTCGACCGGGCGCGGCCGATCGGTCGGCAACTCGAGCAGTTCGGGGATACCCGCCAATCGGGTTCGCCAGTAGGCGATATCGCCGAACACGGGCGAGTCCGGGGCGTCGGGCGAGCCGAGCACCTCGCGCTGCCACAGGGCGTAATCGGCGAATTGGACGGTGAGAGGCGCCCAATCCGGAAGGTTTCCACTGGTACGCGCCCGATAGGCGGTCACGATATCGGCGGCCAGCGGTGCCACCGAATATCCATCACAACTGATGTGGTGCACAGCCACCGCGACCACCCAGGCCGAATCCGACAGCTGATACAGCGCGACCCGCAGCGGCACGCCCTTCGACACATCGAACCCGGTGCTCGAGAACGCGGCCAGCCGAGAGGCCAGCTCGCGCTCCTCGATCCGATGCGGGGTCAGATCCCAGCCCCCGACGACATCGGTCGCGTCCAACACCACCTGTGTGGGCATGCCGTCGAGCGCTGGATACATGGTCCGCAAACTCTCGTGCCGGGCGACGACGTCCCCTACGGCCGCGGCGAGCGCCTCGGTATCGAGCAGGCCATCGAGCCGAATCGCCAGCGGCACAACGTAACCGGGCGAGGCCGGATCGAACTGGTTGAGGAACCACATCCGGGCCTGCGCCGTAGACAGCGGCAAGGTCTGCGGTCTGGGCTTCGGCGTCGGGGCGGGCAGAGCGGGCACCCCACGCAGCTGTGCGATCCGTTCGGCCAACTCGGCGACGGTAGGGGCCTCGAAGATCATCCGTACCGGTACGGTCGCGCCGACCGTGGCGCCGATCCGGCTCAGCGCGCGCGTGGCGACCAGCGAATTCCCGCCGAGGTCGAAGAAGTCGTCGTCCGCGCCGACCGTCGGCACGCCGAGCAGCTCGGCGAAAACCTCGGCGACGACCTGCTCCACAAGCCCTCGCGGCGACCGGTATTCCGAGTGGTTGCTCAGATCTGGAACCGGCAAAGCCCGAAAATCGACCTTGCCGTTCGCCGTGAGCGGGACCGCGTCGATCCGAACGATCGCGGACGGCACCATATAGGCAGGCAGTCGCTCCAGCAGAAAGTGTCGAATCTGTCTGGTGTCCAATGTTTCCGGAGTGACCACGTAGGCGACCAAGCGTTGCTCGTCGCGGCCGGAATACACTCGCGCAACGGCGGCGGTCACCTGCACGTACGCGAGCAGAGCTGCCTCGATTTCGCCCAATTCGATCCGCAGCCCGCGGATCTTCACCTGATCATCGGCACGGCCGACATAGTGCAGGGCACCGCCCTTGTCCCAGCGAACAAGGTCGCCGGTGCGGTACAGGCGAGATCCGTGCGCGCCGTCGAGCGGGTCGGCGACGAACGCCGCCGCCGTCAGATCGCGACGTTGATGGTATCCGCGGGCCAGCTGGATTCCGCCCAGATACAGCTCACCGGTCACCCCCACCGGAACGGGGTGCAGTCGCGAATCCAGTACGTGCACGATGACGTTCGGCTGGGGAACCCCGATCGGCACCGCCGGGCTGTCCAACCCGTCGATGCGATACGCGGTGACGCTGACCGCGGTCTCCGTCGGCCCGTACAGGTTGTCGATGCGCGCGTCGCTCAGATCCCGGAAACGGCGGACGGTTTCGACCGGCAGCGCCTCGCCGATGCACAGCACACGCCGCAGGTCCGGGAACCGGTGCCCGTCGGCCGTCTCGTGGAACACCGAGAGCAAGGACGGCACGAAATTCGCTGTCGTTATACGCTGTTCGGCTATCAACCGCGCCACCGCATCCGGGTCGCCGCTGCCGTTTGGGCCCGCGACAACCAGCTTCGCACCACATGTCAAGGGGCAGAACAACTCCCAGACCGACAGGTCGAAGGTGGCCGGAGTCCGCAACAGCATGACATCGTCACCGAGTCCGTAGTGCTCACGCATCCAGCGGAGTTGATTGACCACCGCCGCATGCGGTACCGCCACACCCTTCGGCACTCCGGTCGAACCGGAGGTATAGATGACATACGCCAGGTTCTCGGGATGTAGCGGCTCGACCCGGTCGGCGTCGGTCACCGGCGACGCATCCCGGTACTCGGTGTCGAGTTCCGTGAGCGCCCAAACCGGGGCGTTCTCGGGCAGATTCGCGTCGTCGAACGGCCGGGTGAGCACCGCCCGCGCCCGCGCGGCGGCGAGGACGGTGCGCACGCGATCGAGCGGGTGATCCGGATCCAGGGGTAGGTAGGCCCCGCCAGCCGCGTGGATCGCATACAGTGTGGTCAGCAGGTCGATGGAGCGGCGCATCGACACTGCCACAACGGTTTCGGGGCCGACGCCGCGTCCGATCAACGAACGCGCCAGCGAATTCACCCGTGCCGAGAACTCTCGATAGCTCAGGCGCGTGCCGTCTTCGGAGTCGAGCACGGCCGTGCTGTCCGGCGTCGCTGCGGCCTGGGCGGCGAACAGGTCCGCGATCGTCGCAGGCGACGGCGGAGTCGTCGTCCCCCCGGTTTCGCGCACGGCTCGCTCGCGCACCTCATGCGCGGTCTGCAGCTCGATGTCGCCGACCGCGCGGGCGGGATCGGCGACTATCGCACGCAGCAGCAGTACGAACCGGTCGACCATCGAAGTGATCGTTGCTTCGTCGAAAAGATCTGTGGCGTAACTGAATTCGACTGCCATCGCGCCGGGTTCACCAGCATGCTCCGCGGTGTCGACGAGATTCAGATGCAGATCATATTTGGCCACGCTCGGATCGGCGGTCCGGGCCGACACCGTCAGGCCCTCGAACTGCACCGTGGGAATCTCGATGTTGTGGAACGAGAAACCCACCTGTGTCAACGGCGCGTGGGCCGCCGTGCGTGGCGGATTCAGCACTTCGACGAGGCGCTCGAACGGGATGTCGGCGTGGTCGAAGGCGGCCAGATCGATAGCCCGGACCTGTTCCAGGATGTCGAGGAAGGACGCGCCGGGTTCTATGCGCGTGCGCAGCACCAAGGTATTGACGAACATTCCGACCAGGTGCTCGAGTCCCGGTTCGCCGCGACCGGCAATGGGCGTGCCGACAGCGATGTCACCGGATCCCGAAAGCCTGGCCAGCAGTGTGGCATACGCCGTGTGTAGCACCATGAAGACCGTCACGCTGCGGCGGCGGGCCAGGGCGACCAGGTCACGACCGAGGTCGGCCGGCAGCGTCGCCGACACCGTCGCACCACGGAACGATTGCCGCGCCGGGCGCGGACGGTCGGTGGGCAGATCGAGTACTTCGGGCAGATCGGCCAGTGCAGCCCGCCAATACTCGATCTGGGTGGCGGCCGGGCAGTTCGGCTCGTCTTCGGTGCCCAGCCATTTCTGTTGCCACAGGGCATAATCCGCATACTGCACGGGCAACGGCGACCACTGCGGCGCCTCGTGCCGGATATGGGCGTTGTAGGCGGTCATCAGGTCCGCGGCCAGCGGCGTAAGCGAGGATCCGTCGAAGCTGATGTGATGGACGACCAGGACCAGGGTGTGTTGATCGGATGCATTGCGCAGTAACGTGATTCGGAAAGGAACCTCGCGTGTGACGTCGAACCCGGCTGCGGCCGCCGCAGCGATGTGCGCCTCGAAGTCTGCCGCCGCCACCTCGATCGGCGCCAGCGGGGGTAGTGCCACCTGTACCGGCACGATGAGCTGATGCAGTCCGCTGTCACTGTCCGGGTAAATAGTCCGGAGAGCTTCGTGCCGGTCGAGCACATCGGCGATCGTCGCGTGCATAGCTGCGACGTCGAAGGGACCAGACATGTCCACGACGAGGGCGATGTTGTAAAGCGCTGAGCCGGTGTCGAACTGATTGAGAAACCACATGCGGGCCTGGGCAGGCGACAGCGGGATCCGCGCCGGGCGTTCCTGCGGAATCAGTGGTTCCCGCCCGGGTGCGTCGATGGCCCGCAGATCCGCCGCGAATGCCGCGATGGTCGGTGCGTCGAACACGGTGTGCAGCGGAATTTCGACACCGAACACAGCGCTCAACCGCGCGGCCAGCCGCGTCGCCGACAGCGAGTTGCCGCCGAGATCGAAGAAGTTGTCGAGGACGCCGACGCGATCGATGCCCAGAACAGCGCCGCACACATCGGCGACGATCTGCTCGACCGCATCGCGTGGCGCGACGAACTCGGTGGTCTCGGCGGCGAAAACCGGTACCGGCAACGCGGCACGGTCGATCTTGCCCACCGCTGTCAGCGGTAGTGTGTCCAGCACCGTCACCGCCTCCGGCACCATGTGCAACGGCAGGCGCCGGGCGGCGTAGGACATCAGCTCCGCGACGTCGACGGCATTATCGGTTGCCGGCGTGACACAGGCGGCCAGCCTGGGTCCGCTCTCGGTCGCAACACTGACCGTCACCGCGGCCGCAACCGCTGGATGCCCAGCGAGGACGGCTTCGATTTCGCCGAGTTCGATGCGCTGGCCGCGGATCTTCACCTGGAAGTCGGTGCGCCCGACATATTCGAGGATGCGCTCGGGTGTCCAGCGAGCCAGGTCGCCGGTGCGGTACATACGTGCCCCCACCGCACCGAAGGGATCGGCCACGAATGCCGACGCGGTGTCCGTGGGTCGGTCGAGGTATCCGCGGGCGAGATGGATACCGCAGATGTAGAGCTGTCCCGTTACCCCGACCGGTACCGGCTGCAGATTCGCGTCCAATACCAAGGCCTCGACACCGCGGATCGGGCCACCGATCGTGACGCGGGCACCCGAGCACAGGGGATCACTGATCGCGACCATCATCGTGGTCTCGGTCGGCCCGTACCCGTTGAACAACCGACGGCCTGGACTCCACACCGCGGCCGTTTCCGCCGACACTGCCTCCCCACCGGCGACCAATACCTGTAATGAATCCATATCGGTCGGCGACATCGTCGCCAGCACGCTCGGCGTGATGAATGCATGCGAAACCTGTTGCTTGCGAATCAGTTCCGTCAACCGATCGCCGGCGAAAACATCTGGCGGCGACACCACCAAGGCCGCACCGTTCGGGTGCGCCATCAGCAACTCCAGCACCACCGCATCGAAGCCCGGAGCCGCCACCTGCAACACCCGCGCAGATCTGTCGATCCAATAGCGTTCACGTTGTTCGGCGGCGAAATTCGCCAAGCCCTCGTGCGTCACAGTGACGCCCTTCGGCTCACCCGTCGACCCCGAGGTGTACACCACGTACGCCGCGTTCGAGGCACGGCAGGCGCGGATCCGATCCGCTTCCGTCACGGCGGCCGGGGATCGCGCCGCTATGCAGACCTCAGTGCCCGGATCGTCGAGTATCAACCGCTCCACTGCGGGCGGGAGCAGGTGCTGGGTTGCTTCCACCGTCAACGCCACCTGAACATCGGCGACCATGAGCGCGATTCGCTCGGCCGGATTACGCGGATCCACCGGGACGAATGCCGCACCCGCCTTCGCCACCGCCCACATCCCCACCATGAGTTCCACCGACCGCGCCATCACCAGCGCGACCCGATCATCCGGGCCGATCTCCCACTCGATCAGCAACCGAGCGAGCTGATTCGACCAGGCATCCAACTCCCCGTAGGACACCGTGCGTTCTCCCGACACGATCGCCACGGCATCCGGATCCTGCACCGTCAGCAACTCCGCCAGCACCCGTGGCGCCTCGGCACGGCCGCCCGACGCGGGCACCAACGCAGCTCGCTCGGTCCTCGACAGCACATCGACAGCACCCACTCGCTGCTGCGGATTCGACACGACCGACTCGAGGACACGATTCAGTCGCGCGGCGAATTCCTCGATCGTCCCCCGATCGAAAAGGTCAGTCGCGTAGTTGAACCGTAGCTCGAGATCGCTTGCCGCCCTAGTGTTCTCGGTGACGGTGACAATGATGTCGACCTTCGCCGGTTGCGGTCCCGGATCCAGGATCTCAGCGGCGAGCTCGGACAGCTTCAGGCTCGGGCGGTCCATGTTCTCGAAGGCGAGGTATACCTGACACAGCGATTCGTGCGCCGCCGACGGCATCGGATCAACCGCTTCGACCACGCGTTCGTACGGCACGTCGCTGTGGGCGAAAGCTTCGACATCGATATCTTTGACTCGCGTCAGGAAATCCGTGAACGATTCGCCACCGCGCACCTGAGTGCGCAGCGGCACCGTGTTGACGAACATGCCGATCAGCGGTTCCAGCGCGCGCTCGCCCCGGCCCGCGACCGGCGTCGCGATGGTGATGTCCGCCGAATCCGACAACCGGGCGAGCAGGACGGCCAACGCGGCATGAACGACCATGAAGGTCGTGACGTTCGCCGTGCGCGCCACTCGTTCGATCCCGGCGCACGTCTCAGCGGGGAGCTCGGTGTCGACGACATCTGCGAGCGTGGACCGGCGAGCCGGCGCCCGACGGTCGGCAGGGAGTTCCAACGGCCGTGCCATACCCGCCAATTGCGCTGTCCAGTAACGTAATTGGCGCGCCACAAGCGAGTCCGGATCGTCTTCGTCGCCGAGCACATCGCGATGCCAGATGCTGTAGTCGGCGTACTGCACGGTCAGTGGCAGCCAATCCGGGGCATGTCCCTGCGACCGCGCCCGGTAGGCCGCGGCGAAATCGGCCGCGAGCGGTACCAGTGACGATCCATCGCAGCAGATGTGGTGCAGGACGACGACCAAGACATGTCTGCGCTGGTCGGCGGATGCGAGCAGTGCGACCCGGATCGGTGGACGTCGACGGACGTCGGTCCCGGTCGCGGTCAGCTCGCGGATCCGGCTGTCGAAATCGTCGGGACTGGTGAGCTGCGGGGTCGCATCGAGGTCGGCAGCGACTTGCTCGGCAGACAAGATCATCTGCGTCCCTTGACCGTTCACGGCCGGATACACGGTGCGCAGGGATTCGTGCCGTTCGAGCACGTCGGTCAGCGCCGAGCGCAGCGCAGAGGTGTCGAGGTGTCCGGTCAGCTGCAGCACCAGCGGAATGTTGTACGCCGCCGACTCCAGGTCGACCTGATTGATCAACCAGATCCGGTTCTGCGCGGGCGCCAGCGGAATGGGCTCGATGCGTGGCCGCGCCCGCAGCGCGGGGCGGCTGGAGTGCCGACCGGCTTCGATATGGGCGGCGAGTTCGGCAGCGTTCTGCTTGCCGAACAGCTCGCGCACCGATACCTCGCACCGGGTCAGCTCGGCGATCCGTACGGAAGCGCTGGTGGCGGTGAGCGAATTGCCGCCCAGGTCGAAGAAATTGTCCAGCACGCCGACCTTCGCAGTGCCGAGGACCTCGGCGAAGACGTCGGTGATGGTCTCCTCGACCGCGGTGCGCGGCGCTACATATGCCGCAGCCGAACCGACGGTCGGCTCGGGCAACGCCCGAAGGTCGACTTTGCCGTTGACGGTCAGGGGCAACGCCTGCAATACGACGATGTGGACCGGGACCATGTATTCCGGCAGCATCGACCCTACGTGCGTGCGCAGCACCTCGGGCTCGCAGACCGCGCCGTCGACGGGCACGACGTAGGCGATCAGCCGTGCCGCTTCGGTACCCGGCAGGTGCACGATGACGACCGCCGTGGAGACCGCACTGTGGCTGACCAGCGCGCTGCGGATCTCGTCCAGCTCGATCCGGAACCCGCGCAGCTGCACCTGTTGATCGGCGCGTCCGTGATATTCCAACTCGCCCTTGGTGTTTCGTCGCGCGACGTCGCCGCTGCGATAGAGACGCCGACCCGGCTCGCCGAACGGGTCGGCGACAAAGCGTCCTGCGGTCAACCCAGGGCGGCCCAGGTAGCCGCGGGCAAGTTGCGATCCCGCGACATAGATCTGGCCCCAGGCTCCCAGCGGCACCGGGCGCAGTCGTTCGTCCAGGATGTACACGCGCAAGCCGGGCAGCGGTGGGCCGATCGTGCTGGGTGCGCCGGGCACGGCGATGTCGGGTGTCAACCGGAGATAGGTGACAAAGACGGTCGTTTCGGTGATGCCGTAGCTGTTGGCGAGCACGGGCAGGTTCGGATTATGTTCGTACCAGTCCGACAAATCCGCGGGATCGAGAGCTTCGCCCGAGAGGACGACCAGTCGCAAGCAAACCTCACCATCGGGTTCCCCTGCCTCCGCATATCGCTGTCGCGCGGTGGCGAATTGATGGAACGCCGAGGGGGTCTGGCTGAGGATGCTCACGTGCTCGCGCGCCACCAGGCGCACGACGTCGTCCGGCGAACGTGTGGCAGGGCCGTCCACCACGACCACCCGGCCGCCGCTGACCAGTGCACCGAAGATCTCCCACACCGAATAGTCGAATGCGAACGAATGGAACAACGTCCACACATCGCCGGCGCGGACTCCGGTTTCGGTACACGCATTCGTCAGGTAGGTGGCGACCGCGCGATGAGTGATCGGCACGCCCTTCGGCCGTCCCGTCGAGCCTGAGGTGTAGATGACGTAGGCGACGTTTTCGCCACGCAGCGGGCGGGTGCGTTCCGCATCGGTGATCGGACCAGCGGTCTCCACGCCCGGGTCGTCATCGAACAGCACCACGGGGCCGGCATCACTGGGTAGCTGATCGCGCATGCTCCGGTTCGTCACCACAGCGATCGGATCGGCGTCGTTCAGCACGTAGTCGAGTCGATCGAGCGGGTGCGCGAGGTCCAGCGGCAGATACCCGGCGCCCGACTTCAGCACCGCGAGAGCGACGATGATCAGATCGGCATCGCGTGGCATCGCGATGGCCACCAGCGATTCCGGCCCAGCGCCGAGGGCGATGAGCTTGCGGGCGAACCGGTTCGAGCGCTCGTCGAGCTCGCGGTAGGTGAGGGCGGTCGTACCCGACGTGACGGCCACTGTCGACGGGGTGGACGTGGCCTGTCGCATCAGCAGATCGACTAGCGTCGCAGAGGTCGCCATGCCGTCGCGGCCGACGAGTTCGCCCAGCATGCGCCGCTCCTCGGCGGGATCGACAAGCGGTATGTCGACCAGGCGGGTGTCGACAGGCGAGTCCAGCATGCGGTGCAGGAAGTCGACGAATCGACCGGCGTGCACGTCGAGTTCGTCCTGGCTGTAGAGGTTGGCGTTGCCGTGCAATTCGATGAGCAGCGGCGCGTCTGCCCCGGAGCGGTACATATTGAGCTGCAGGTCGTCCAGGGCCCCGGACGTCAGTGCGCGGTAGCGGCCGATCGCCGAACCGAGCCGAATCCCGGAATCGAAGAACAAGATATTGACGATCGGACCGAACGAGGTCGCGGCCGCGTCCAACGCGTTGGACTCGCGGCGCAGATCCTCGAACCGATAGAGCTGGTGCCGCATTGCCAGGACGAGTTCGGACACCGACGTGCGAATCAGCCCGTCCACGGTGGTCGTCGCGTCCACGGCGAATCGGATCGGCACCATATTCGCCAACATCGCGGCGGCGTTCCGCAAGGGCATCGTCACACGTCCGGTCACCGGCAGCGACAAGACGACGTCGTCGGTGTCTGTCATGCGGGCGAGAAACGCGGCGAACGCGGCCACCACCACTTGCGCGGGCGATGCGTGCAGATCGTCGGCGAAACGGTCGAGCATGGCGGTCAACCGCGCCGGCAACGGCCGACCGGCAAAACGGTCGTCTTCGCTCCACTTGGCGGTACGACCGGACAGACTCGCCGCTGGCGGCAGATCGGCGACCTTGTCGAGCCAGTACGCCTTATCGGTGTCGAACCGGCGGCTCATTCGATATTCGCGCTCCGCCGCGATGATGTCCGCCAGCCGGGCCGCCGCCAGCCGGGCCGGCGGCCTGCCCTCGAGCAACGCGTTGTAGTGCTCGGCCACTCGGTTCACGGTGTTGAATGCGCCGAAGCCATCGATCACCAGATGATGGGCGCGCGCGTACCACAGATACCGGTCTTCGCCGAGCCGGATAAGCCGCGTCGCGGCCAGCCGGTCCCGAGCTAGGTCGAGGGCTTTGGTGTTGTAGTCACGGCGCATCCATTCCATCGCCGCCGCGTACGGATCGTCTTCGGCGCTGAGATCCAGCAACGGCTCGTCGTACACAATGCCGCGGTCGACGAGTTGGTACGGCTGACCGCCGGATTCGACCACCCGGACAACAAGAGACTCGGTTTCACGGCCGGCGTCGTTCACCGCCTTGGTGAAAGCGCCGTAGTCTATAGGCCCCTCGATCTCGACGTAGTGTGCGATATTGACGTTCGGACCGCCGGGCAGGTTGTCCGCGAGCCACATTCCGTATTGCGCCCTCGAAAGTGGAATCAAATCCGGATGTCGGTCGGCAGGCGTCGCTGAATTCGAACTCATTGTCTAACCCCTCCTCGAATTCCGAGACACAGGTGCAGCGTGCAACAAAGACCTGTCCGTGTCCGGAATTTCCCGTAGGCGCTTTTCCATACCGATGCAATTACATATGCATTTCATCGACGTCGCAGCGAACGTCCATCCAATGCTGCGGTCATGCACCGGCCGAAGCGCATTTACTTCACTAACAGACTCTCCCCGACGTTGCCGAGCAACGGTGCAACAATTTCGTCGTAACGGCGATACGAAGATGTGCCGCCGCAAGCGTGCAGAGGTCCAGAAAACCCCTGCTCACAGCAGGTCTATGGAGACCTCGCCGGACACGCGGAGCTATGCACGATATGTCCGTATCGAAATGAGATCCGCAGTGCGGAGGTGGCTGATTCCTCGGTTCGGAATCACAACCTCAAAGTTGAGCCCTGCCCGGGCGGCTGCCGCTTCGGACATTGTCTTGCCCCTTCAAAAGACACGATGCTCAGACGTCCACGCGCCGGAACTACGCGTAGGGACCTCCTGCGTCTGCGATATATGGAAACCCGTTGCACCGCACCCAGCTAATACTACTAGACATCACCTTTTTATGTCTCGCACTCGATGCGATTCGAGCCGTGCTCCGGTGTCCGATTGCCGTGCCACGACCTGGCCGAGATCGACATTTTCTACAACGCCGAATGGGAGCTGTTCGAGCATCTGCTGCTCGAAAGGTGGCGACCACAAGCAGAATTTGGGCTGATGTCCATGGCGTGGCCCAGGTCGACGCGCTGCTGGTTCGCGAGGTCGACCCTGAAACCGGCGCGGGACGCATCAACAAGGTGTGGAAAGACGACGGTAGCAGCCTCGAACTCGGCAAACCCAGTCCCAAACGCGGTATCCGCACCGTCGATGTCTCGATCCCGCAACACCATCCATGATGGCGGCGGGCTTCGGTTCGATCGCCATGCAACTGGGCCGCCGGTAGGCAATTGCCTACCGGCGGCCCAGCCGCATTCGCTGTCAGACGTAGGTGTAGGCGACGCCGTTACTGGTTCCGCCCGAGCCGGTGACCGTGACCTGCACCGTCCCGGTTGCATGGGCTGGGGCAATGGCGGTGATCTGGGTGGCGGAGTTCACGGTGAATGTCGTTGCGGTCGTGCCGAACCGGACGGTCAACGGGCCGGTGAATCCGGTGCCGGTGATCGTCACGTTGTTCAGGCCCGCAGTGGGTCCGGCGGTCGGGGAGATGCTGGTGATCGTCGGAACGACGACATAGATGTAGGTAAGCGGGTTGCTGGTGCCGCCCGGTCCAGTGACGGTGACAGACACGAACCCGGTGCCCGCTGGGGCAACGGCGGTGATCTGCGTGTCGGAATTGACCGTGAACGAGGTCGCCGGTGTGCCACCGAAGTTCACCGCGGTGACTCCGGTCAGCCCCGACCCGGTGAGCGTGACTGTCGTTCCGCCCGCAGTGGACCCCTGGCTGGGGCTGATGCTGCTCAACGCGGGAACCGCGAGATAGGTGTAGGGCACACCATTGCTGGTGCCCGCCGAGGTAGTAACAGTGACCTGTACGGTACCGACTGAGCCGGCGGGGGCGATTGCCGTGATCTGCGTCGGTGAATCCAGGGTGAAAGTCGTTGCGGTAGTACCGAATCGCACGGTAGTCGGGCCAGTGAACCCCGTACCCGTGATCGTGACGCTGGTTCCCCCCGTCGTGGGTCCGGAGGTCGGGGAGATCGACGTGATGGTAGGCACGATGCTTGCCTCCTTTGTTGCTGTGTAACTCCTGTAGTGCAACTGGGGCGTTCGCCCGAGTTGCTGTGGCGGCCCGCAACTTCCATTAACGTCCTTGAATCAGGCGATGGACCGGTCCGAGGGGTTCGTTTTCGTTCGTTATCGGATACCTGCCGCCTGTCGAAGATCTGGAGACTCCCCGTCGGGTCGTCAACCCCCTGCCGGACCTGAGCTGATCGCCGTGATCGCGAGCACCGCCGCAGCCGTTGGATATAACGCCGCATCGGTACCCTCAAGACATGCGCCACAACGGTTTTCGTCACTGATGCGATGACTCACCGGCGACGCTCTGATGCGATCACCGTGCAGGTCCGTCCGCGCCACCGCCGGTACCGAATCAACCTGGTCGCGGCTCTACCGGTGAGGGGATCTGCAGCAGTCGGTCGGTTACATCGACGGGAAGCAAGGTCTAAGTGTGAAAACGGACGAAAACGGATCGGAGATTCATTGCTCTGCAACAGCGTAGAGGGCTTACTGGAAGCAACCATCCGGTTGCAGTCGGGGAATCATCATCGCGGCAAAGGAGGCGCGTCATGCCTACCATCACCTCCCGCTCTCCGAGTTTGTGGAACACGTCGGGAGACACGAACGTTCCGTGATGGGTACCGGCTTCGCCGTTCCTTGATCGGGCGATCCGGTACTGCCGCGACCACCTTCACCATCGACTCGCATACGCAGGTCACGGCGATCGCGCCTGCCGGTACGGTGCTGGTCACTGCCACCCCTCGGAGAGATCCGGCAACAGTGTCTGTTAGGTTCCTATACCCGCTTTGAACAGCACCATCTGAAGGTCTGCCGCAGCCGACGCTACGATCCAGCCGCACCGGGACCGGCCCGTCGACCGCCACTGCGCTCGCTTTCGTCGGCAGCCTCGCGGCTACCTGGCTATACATCGACCCGGACACGCAGCTTTGCACTCGCCCCAGCAGGGAGGGGACGGCACAGCTCACCGTGGCCACGGCGGGTGGGAACGGTAACAGCCTCTGCTGCACCGGCGTTCGAACGGTCGGGGCGGTCACCGGACAGCGTCGCCGACCGTGCCAGCCGCGGTTGTAATCGAGTCGCCGCCACCAGGGCGGCGGTTTCAGGGGTAAGGGGGTTCCATTGGCTACCGTTCTGAAGATGCTGCTGGCGGAGCAGCATCTCAAGAGCCATTCGGATTTCCTGGCCGCGTACGATAGGTGCGCCGCGCAACTCGATCCTCCCATCCCTCCTGGTTACGGGCCCGCAAAAACACAGTTCTACCAGTGGCTTTCGGGCAGGATGGTCGGGCTACCGCGCAACTACCATTGCCGGGTACTGGTCAGGATGTTCCCTGGCTGGACGATCGAGAGATTGTTTCAGATGGCAGATTCCGCACCAGTCGCCGGTCGCGGGCACGAGTTCGATTCTCCCGGAACCGACATCGAGCTCGAAGCATTTCTCGGGGCTGAGATGATCACCAGCGGGATTACTCTCGTGTACCCGACATTCGAGCTACCACTGCGGCCCGCGCCAGCACTCGGTGCGGCCGAGGCTCCCTATCGGTGCGCATTCGGGAAGTTCAGCGCGGTTGCGGCTGATCATCGCTCGGATGTGCTGGCTGCCTTACCGGAGAAGGAAGTTCGCGGACTGCTGTACGTGTTTTCTGCGCTCCAGCGCCACCCCGGTCTGTGGACTGATATCCGGAGCGACCGGGACGTCGTCGCGCACAGCGACCGGCCCTATATCAGCTTTGGACTGACGTGCAACGACTGTACACGTATGTACCTCGACAGCGTCGATCGTCCGCTTTTCACTCTCAAAGGCGGCGGTGCTGAAGGCGATTCCGGTTCAGAGCAGTTGGAGTTGACCGACGGTAGTCGGTATGGCTCGAGCGGAGATCACAGCATCGGCGTCATCGCGCGGGTGCGACCGAGCCCGGACCTGCACCCCGACCGATACTGGATATTCTGCGCGGGCTTAGGCCCGCGTGGTACCACGGGGGCGAGCTGGTATCTCGCCAACTCCTGGAGTCCCTTGCAGCGACGTGCCGGTGATCGCGAGTTCGTCGCAGTGGTCGGTGTCGATCAGGACTCCGACGATACGGCCCGCTTGGAGCATCTGCTGATCGAATCGGCATCATGACATACGCCCCTATTGCCGTTGCGCTTCACCCGGTTTGTCAATACCGGTTGACCTAGCCCAAGCCCGTTGGCTCGCAACCGCAATCGCATTGGACGATACCCAGTGGCCTGGATCCCCTCGCCGAACGAACGTCCTGACCGTCCCACAAGCCCTCGCGAACGCGTCCGTTGTCGGTAGCGACATCGTCGCTGGCGTACCAGTGGTCGAGCCCGGTAGTCGATCGCAGTCGCTCATGGCCGGCTCCATGCCCGAAACCACGGTGTGGCAGATCCTCCACACGCGCACCGAACGCCGAGGGCTCGGTGGAACGCCAGCATTGTCGCCAAAGTCGCTTCCTGTATGCATTGCGTCTCGATCTGGCACAGTCCGCCGTTGCCGCGACATCCGTGTTGTGCGTTCGCCGTGATGTCGTGGCGCGGTCGCTAACTCTTCGCTACTCTCGTACCGCTGCAGCACGCAGGGAACGTCTGCAGCGGAGTACATCTCACGCAACCGCTATCGCTGGACACCGGATAGGCGGGCTCGGTACTGACGATCGAGCTTGCCACCATCTGCGCGACAACCATGCAGTGTCTCGACTGGTAGAGGGGCCAGGATGAACCGGACCGAATCTGTTAGCCCGGCAGCAGCACTCCTTTCACGAATCCGCGCCGCCGGATACACCTCGATCGAGCACTTCATCTCGACCCTGCGCGTCGACCCCTTGGCCGACACGGTTCAGTTCGCCCCACTGGCAACATCGAATACCTCCGGCCAAGGGCGACACCGCGCTTAGCGGTATGCCGTAACCGCTACGTGGCCTCCGAGGTGTTCGCGGAGGTCGGTATCGAACCGGCGGTCCCGGCTCCGGCATCGGACTGTCCGAAACCCGCACTCCCACAAGAAAGCAACGTTCTACGCCGGCAAAACCCGCCGCAGGGCGCAGACCGGGAGCTATCTGGCTTGCGGTCGTTTATCATTCAATGACCGGGTGCGGCCAGTGCTGGATTCGGTCCGGCACTCTGTCGAGGTGCGGCGCAGTGTGGTCGGGGAGGGAGTCTTGTGGTTGGCGAGTACACGCCGGTGATCGAGGCGCGGCTCGCCACGATGCAGGCAGAGTATGCGACGTTGGTCCGCGCGGGGCGGGGGTGGTCGCTGCGGGAGCTGTTCAGTACACCCGACTGCGATATCGTCGACTTCTGTGCGGGTTTTGCGCCGAATCGGTTCGGAGAGCAGGCATGTGCGCAGGTGGAACAGTTCTGCCGCCGCTACGAGATCTGGTTGCACGCCGGTGGCGCGCACTACAACAGCATGACTCCGTACCTGCATCCACATGCTGTCACCGCCGAACGGATGACGATTATCGGGATCTACAACGCGATCCTGTTCTGGCTCAACGATACTGTCGGCCGCGAGAAGTTCGCCCACCTGACCGATGTAGAAAAACAGCAGGCCCGCGCGACGGTGGAACACCTCTGCCGACTGCTCGATACCCGTTGTGCTGCAACGAATCCCACTCCAGTGGAGGCCGCGACCGCAGAGTTTTTGGAGCGGGTGACGGCTCGGTCGGACCCGGACTGGTTGAATCGGTTCCTCGATTCGACCATCGACCATCTGCGTCCGGCGATCCAGGACCAGAACGCTCGTGCGCGCGGTGAGTTGATCACCGTTGCGGACTACATCGACCTGCGTGCGCAGGTGTCGGGTATGTATCCCGCGATCGCGCTGTGCGAGTTCGGCCGCGACGAGTATCTGCCGTGGGATCGGATTCGCGCCGTCGGACTCGACGCCGATCTGCGGCAGCTACGGCGCTCGACCGTAGAGATCGGAGCGCTGATGAACGACATGTTCTCCTTCGAAAAGGAATGCATCCACGACCGCGCTGATTTCAACCTGATCCCGGTCAGCCTGCTGAACACCCCTGGCGCCACCCTTGCCGACGCCGTGCACGCCGCCGCACAACTTGTGCGCGACCGTCTGACCGAATTCCGCAGGATCCGAGCCAGGATCGACGGCCAGTGCGCGCAGATCGCCGACAGATCTGTCGCTGTACCGGTATCGGCCCATGTAGAGGACCTGCTCGGCTGTGTGCAAGCCACCTGGGTATGGCAGAAAACAACCCTCAGATATAAAGGGACGTCGATCTTCGGCGAAAACCGTCTCTCGTGAACGAACGCGGAAATTTCCACACGAAAAGGTATTGCCACGGTCTATCGTTCGGTTGAACGCAACACCGCTCTCGGCCGGGGTGTCGAGTGGCGCAAGGTATCGAAGGGTTGTGGTGGACGACTCCCAGTGTGCGGCACTGGCTCGAACCTGGTGGCAAACACTTGCCGCCGCCGACGGCATGCGTATGCCCGACGACTTCGGATACCAACACTTGTCCGGCCTGATCGACGATCTTTCCGCAGCACTCGAGGCCGAACCCTTCGACGCGACCGTGGGCGCCCGAGTCGGGGCGGCGCTATCGGCTGCCCAGTTGGCCGAGGAGCGGGTGCCCACGGTGTCGGCGCAGGTGTTGTACCGACTGGCCGACTACTCTGATCGGCCCGATGCCCGAGGGCGCCTCGCCGGTTTGCTGGCTGCTCTCGGACAAGGCCATCAGGCACACCGCCATCAGTCTCGTGCTCATTCGACCGAGCACGACGACCGCAGCGAACAGGATGCGAGATATCGCATCCTGTTCGACAATACGGCCGTCGCGATCGCCATCGGCGACACCAACGGCACACTGTTGGAAGCCAATCGGGGCTTGGCCGACATGATCGGCGTACCGATCGAGGCGCTGCGTGGGATATCGGTATACGACTTCGCCCATCCCGACGACCGCGACGATATCCGCGCCCTGCTCTACGACAACCTTGTTCCCGCCGGGGAAGGCACGGTCAGACTCGAACGTCGACTGGTGCGCGCCGACGGCAGCGTCGGTTGGATGTCATTCGCCATCTCCTACGTCAAAGGCACCGAAGGACAACCCGACTACCTGCTGGCCATCGGAGCCGACATCACCGAAGAACACCGGCTCCAACTCGAACTTCACAAGCAGGCCCGACATGATCCCCTCACCGGCCTCCCGAACCGACGCTACCTACTCGAGCGGATCGAAGAACTCATCACGACCGCCGACGAAAACGCCCGGGCCGGACTGTGTTTCGCCGATCTCGATCACTTCAAACATGTCAACGACCGATTCGGCCACGGAACCGGCGATAAAGTCCTGGTCGCGGTGGCCACCCGCTTGCATGACAAACTGCGCGGATACGACTGCCTCATTTCCCGGCTCGGCGGCGACGAATTCGTCGTCCTGATCCCGCCACCAGCCACCACCGACCAGATAACAGGTATCGCGGACCAACTGTTGTCGGTATTTCCGGACCCCATCACCATCGACGGCCAGCAACTGAAAATAGCGGCCAGCATCGGTGCGGTGATCACACCGATCGCAGGCGCCAACGCCGAATCCCTGCTCGACGCCGCCGACGCCAGCCTCTACTACGCGAAAACCAACGAAAAGGGGCATTGGGTCCTGCACAGCCTGCAGGCACCGACCTGAGGTCAGAGCAGTTGGTGGGCGACGAAGCCCAAGCCGCCGCAGTCCCCCTGTAAACGAAAACCATTGCACCACAAACAAATTAGCCATACCAATAGACCACGCCTGGATCAACGACGAGACCCGGCAGGAGCGGGACTGTTCGCGTCTTCGTCACCCCAGGCGACCAGTGCATCGAACAGGCGGTCGCTCACCTGCGCGAGGTCATCGTCGAACCCTAGGCACAGCGCATTGTTCGCAGTGTTGGGCACATTGAGGTACATCCGCAACCACTTGCGGCCGCCGTCGAAGCGAACCCTGTGGGACACAGCGGTGACCGAGATCCTGGCCGGGATCTACGAACGCGACGCCATTGGCCGGCGGGCACCGGAATCGCTGTATGGGGCCGAGAAGACCTGGGCGCATCTGCAACGCCAGGGCATCCCGGTGGCCCGGTGCACGATCGAGCGGCTGATGCGTGCCAACCGCTGGCGAGGTGTGGTGCGGCGCAAGAAGATCCGCACCACCGAAGCGGACCAGGCCGCGTCTCGTGCACCGGACCTGATGGATCGCCAGTTCCGGGTGTTGGCACCGAACCTGCTGCTCGTCGCGGACTTCACCTAATGTCCGGTTGGCGACGGGGATCGTTCGTCTATACGGCGTTCGTGATCGATGCCTACGCGGGGCGGATCCTGGCCTGGGAATATTCGACCGCCCAAGCCACTCGACTACCACTACCGCGACACCGAACAGCAGAAACAGTTGCTGCGCAACCACTTCGGCGATATGGGCTGGGAAGCGCCTCGGCTACTGGCCGAGCTGGACCGCATGTGGCGGGTCGAGGTGGGTTTACGAGGGCGGAATGCGGATCAGCCGGTCGGCCGCTGGGCCTGGTTGGCGGCCGCGAGAGCGGTGAAGATCGGGGTATCCGGATCGGCCGAGATGCCCTGGCGGCGCAGGAATCCATCGATCAGACCCCAGACGAATTCGGTTGCCTGGTCGACGAATTCGGCGGTGCCGCCGGGACGGCCGGGATCCGCGTCGCCCAGCCACAGATCAGTGATCGCGACGACGACGCCGACGACCGCGCGGGCCAGATAGTCGATGCCGGTGGCATCGATCGGAATGGATTCGGCGATCTCGCGTGCTTGGCCGGCGACGCGGCTCGCGGCCGCCCGGCCGAGATCGAATTGCAGTACCGAACCGTCTGAGTGCTGGGCGAGGTGCGCCTGGCCGAGGAACCGAAAGACGTTGGGGTGCTGGAGAATACTGTCGGCATAGCCGGTGAGCACGCGGCGCAGCGCGACCCGGGGCGGTTGCAGCATCAGCGTCAGATCGTTGCCCGCACCGGCGGCGACGGAACCGGCCATCCGGTCGCCGATTTCGGTGTAGAGATCAGCCTTATCGGCGAACTGGCGGTACAGGCGCGGTTTGGTGATCCGGGCCTCGCGGGCGATGTCGTCCATACTGGGCCGCGGACCGTCCCGGTCGATCACCCGAATGGCGGCGTCGACGATCTCCCCGCGGGTGATCGTCCGCGGCGCTGATCTGGTCGATCTGTCCGAACGGGCCATGGTTCGGAGCATACATGTACCGGCGGTACGCCCAGTTGGGCCGGAAGTGCGGTGGCTTGCGGGTGACCGACCTCATAGCCGGTCGTGGTTTCAATCCATTGCTTCGGGTAATACGTACTGTCAGTATCGGATCACGTACCGGCGGTACACGCGGCACCCAGCGCATCGATCGAGGCAAGCAGATGACCGAACAGCTCGACTCCCCCGACCCGACCGGCATTCAGCGCCCGCACCGCCGGTCCACGGTGCCCGGCGCGAATGGTGAGCTGGCCGTCTTCGAATGGGGCGATCGCGGCGCGGAACCACTCGTCTTGGTGCACGGGCTGTCCGATACCCATCTGGTCTGGTCCGCGGTGGCGACGCTGCTCGCCGACGGCTTCCGGGTCATCGCCTACGACGTGCGCGGGCACGGTGGCTCGGCGAAACCCGGTGTGCCACAGGACTATCGACTCGATCACCTGGCCGAGGATTTCTTCGCGCTCATCGATGCGATCAGTCCGAAGCGGCCGGTGCACGTCTGTGGACACGGCTGGGGTGCGGTGCAGGTATGGGAGGCGGTCTGCGATCCGCGCGCCAATACCCGGATCGCCTCGTTCACCGCGGTCGCGGGTCCGAATCTCGATCACGTCGGCATGACACTGCGCGAATTGGCCGGTCAACCGCGCCGAGCGCTGGAGCTGATCGCCGACCGGAAATTCTGGCGGCACGGGGTCGGAACGGCCCAGACCGCGGCCCGACGGATCGCCTATCCGCCGCGGGTGCGGACCTGGTTGATCGAACAGCTCGGCGGCGTCACCCGGATGTACGCGCCGATCGCTCCGACCTGGCGCGCGGATCTGGCCGCCGGAGCACGGATCGCCGTGGCCAACCTGGCGCATCATCTGCTGCGGCCGCGTGAACGCACCACCGCGGTGCCGGTGCAACTCGTCGTGGACACCACCGACGTACTGGTGCCGCCGTTCCTCTACTACGGCAGCGCACGTTGGGTGGATCGACTGTGGCGCTGCCCGATTCCGGCCGATCACTGGCTGCCGGTGACCGAGCCGCTGCTCGTCGCCGAGGCCATCGCGAACTTCGTCGAGGATCTGCGCGCGGCGAGCGCCAGCATCCCGCAGTGACCGCCCAGATCCCACCAGCGGTGAGTGGCCGGGAAATCGGACGGGGTGGTACTTTGCGCGCATGACCGGACCGGGGGAACAACAGAACCAGCCCAACGACGCATGGTGGGCGCAGGAACAGCCGCCGCAGCAGCAGGGACCGCAGTATTCACAATCGGATCCGACGATGGTCGGGCAGCCGGGGTATCAGCTGCCGTCGCAGCCCGCGGTTCCGGTGGCGGGACCGCAAGGCCCAGCCGAGCAGCAGCCCGCCGATCCGACGATGGTGCGCCAGTCGTTCGATCAGCCGGGGGCCGCACCCGCCGGATACCAATCCGGGACCGGATACCAGCAACCGGGATACCACCAGTCCTCGCCGGGATATCCGCAGCCGGGAACGCCGCAGGCCGCGCCTGGATTCCCACAAGCCGGATCACCACAGTCCGCACCGGGATTCGCGCAGCCCGGGTTCCAGCAACCCGGATTCGAGCAGCCCGCACTCGGATTCCCGCAGGGTGCACCGGGTTTCCAACAGCCCGGATACCAGCAACAGGCACCCGGATATCAGCAGCCGCCCAAATCCGGTGGCAAAGGCTGGCTTTGGGCACTCGGCGCGGTCGTCGTCACCTCCGCGGTATGGGCGGGGGCGATGTTCGCGATCGGCGCATTCGACGCGGGCAAGGCCGATATCAGCAAGGATGCCGATCTGCGCGGCTACAAGTACGTCGCCAATCTCTGCGATATCACCGACACCTCGCCCTACACCAGTGCCGGCTTCACATTGTCGAAGACCGATTCCTCGGGCAATACCTACCCGAAGCACGAGGGTTCCAAGCACACGGCGGTCGATACGATGGGGTGCGATGTCCGCTTCACCCCGTCCGGCTCGACCGAGAAGTACGACTACGCCGCCATCTACACCAGCGCGCAGGTGCACAAGCAGACGAATCCGGGACCGGAGTTCACCGCGTCGTACGAGACCTGGACCCAGAGCGAATACGGCAAGGACGCGAAGGTCGACAAGATCTCCGGACTCGGCGACGAGGCGTATGTGATCACCGGTAAGCACAAGTCGGACGATCCAACGGCTGATGTCTCGGTGGCCGTCCGCGACGGCTGGACCACCTACCACATCAGCTGGTCGCAGTATTCGTCCAGTTCGTCGAAGTCCTCGAGCAAGATCCTCAGCGCGTCCGAGGTCACCGACCTGCTGAAGAAGACGGCCACCTCGACCATGAGCAAGCTGCGCAAATAGGCGGCGTACGGTCGGTGCGGGACCGCCCCGCGCCGACCGGTCCGCATTCGAATGCGACAATGGCTGGGTCAACCTCCCAGTTCACGAAGGATAAATTCGCATTCCGATGGTCGAGAACACCGCGTCGACGTTTACCGCACCAGCGCCGAGCGGCACCGCCATCGACCCCGATGAGCTGGCGATCTGCCTGCGGGTGCTGGAGCAGGCCGGGCAGTTGGACAAGGATGATCCGGCGTCGGTCACGGTGCAACGCGCCGTCGGTCATATGTTCAAGAAGTTGAAGCAGCGCAGGCGAACCGTGGCCAGGGATGCGGTCGCCGAGGCGGACCGGGCGGTGGTCGCGGCGACCGCGACCGGATCGCCGAATCGGATCGATGACGAAACCGCGGGCATTCCGCTGACCTCGAATGCGGCGGGCGCGAGCGCGGGTACGCTGCTCCGGCCACGGCCCTGCTATATCTGCAAGCAACGCTACACCCGGGTCGATGCGTTCTATCACCAGCTCTGCCCGGACTGCGCGGCAGACAGCCACGCAAAACGAGACGCCCGTACCGATCTCACCGGACGGCGCGCCCTGCTGACCGGCGGTCGCGCCAAGATCGGCATGTATATCGCGCTGCGGCTACTGCGCGACGGTGCGCACACCACCATCACCACCCGCTTCCCGAACGATGCGATCCGCCGCTTCGCCGCCATGGACGACAGCGCCGACTGGCTGCACCGGCTGCGCATCGTCGGTATCGATCTGCGGGACCCGGCCCAGGTCGTCGCGCTCGCCGATGATGTCGCGGCACAGGGACCGCTGGATATCCTGATCAACAATGCCGCCCAGACCGTGCGCCGCTCCCCCGGCGCGTACAGCGCGCTGGTCGATGCCGAATCCGGTCCGCTGCCCGCGGGTGCGCTGCCGGATGTGGTGACCTTCGGCAAGACCATGCAGGCGCACCCCACCGCACTCACCGCATCGCTGACTCCGACGCTGTCCTCGGCAGATGTGGCGGAGCTGGCGCTGGTCGCGGGATCGGCCACACCGGAACGCATTTCGCGCGGTATCGCCATCGACGCCGGTGGTCTGGTGCCGGATCTCGCCCACACCAACAGCTGGGTGCAGACCGTCGCCGAGGTGGACCCGACCGAGTTGCTCGAGGTCCAGCTGTGCAATTCGGTGGCGCCGTTCATTCTGGTTTCCCGGCTGCGCCCGGTCATGGCCGCTGCCGGGGCCCGCCGCAAATACGTTGTGAACGTCTCCGCGATGGAGGGCCAGTTCTCCCGTGCGTACAAGGGTGCTGGCCACCCCCATACGAATATGGCCAAGGCCGCGCTGAATATGTTGACCCGCACCAGTGCCCGCGAAATGTTCGAACAGGACGCCATCCTGATGACCGCCGTGGACACCGGCTGGATCACCGACGAACGCCCGCACTACACCAAACTCCGCCTCGCCGACGAGGGCTTCCACGCGCCGCTGGACCTGGTGGACGGCGCCGCCCGCGTCTACGACCCGATCGTCCAAGGCGAAACCGGTACCGACCTCTACGGCTGCTTCCTCAAGGATTACCAACCCTCGCCCTGGTGATCCAACGGGCCGAGCCCGCAAGCATCCAGCGCTACGCTGGGCATATGGTGTATCGGCTGCTGGCCGATGCCACCGCCGCGGTGCATTTCGTATTCGTGGCGTATGTGGTGGTCGGCGGGTTCGTCGCGTGGCGGTGGCCGCGCACCATCTGGCTGCATCTGATCACATTCGGGTGGGGATTCAGCACGGTGCTGTTCGGATTCGATTGTCCGCTCACCTATTTGGAGAATTGGGCGCGGCATCGGGCCGGGATGGCGGGGCTGCCGCCGAGCGGGTTCATCGACCATTATCTGACCGGGGTGATCTACCCGCAGAGTGCGCTGGGATTGGTGCGGGGGCTGGTCGCGGTGTGCGTGGTGGTGTCGTGGGTGGGCTATGCGTGGAGGGTGCGGACGATGAGGTCGGCGACCTCGGAGACCTTGTCGTCGAGGTAGAAGTGCCCGCCGGGGAAGACCGTGTGGTCGAACGAACCGGTGGTATGTTCGCGCCATTCCTCGGCCTGCTCCAGCGTCATCGTCGGATCCTCGGTGCTGACCAGGGCCGACACAGCGCACGACAGTGGTGCGCCCTCACGGTAGCGGTAGGTCTCGACGGCCTGGTAGTCGCTGCGCACCGCGGGCAAGACCAGTTCGGCGAGGCTGGGTTCGTCGCGCAGGATCTGGATGGACGCGGGATCGGTCGCCAAGCGCTCCAGATCACCGATCAGATCGTCGTCGGAGCCAAGATGCAGCCGGCCATGCTCGACGAAAGTCGGTGCGGGACGACCGGATACGAACAGGGCGGTGAGCGGTTGCCCCTTACGTTCCAGGCGGCGTGCGGTTTCGAAGGCCACGGTCGCGCCCATGCTGTGGCCGAACAGCGAAAGTTGTTCCACCGGGCCCTGATTCAGTACCTCGTCCACGATCCGGTCGACGAGGGTGTTCATATCGCCGATGGTGGGCTCCCCGAGCCGGTCTTGCCGACCCGGGTACTGGACGGCGGCGACGGCAATGCCGTTGTCGAAGCGTTCGGCCAGTGCCCGATAAGCCGTGACCGCTCCCCCGCCCGGCGGGAAACACAGCAGTTGATGGTTCGGCGCGGGATGTGCGCGCAACACCCGCAGCCAGTCCGTCGCCGCAATGGCCTTGCCCACGTCGGCCTCCTTCACCCGAGATACTTTCCGTACCAATCCAGGACCCGCTGCCACGCCTCGGCGGCGGCCGTCGGGTTGTAGCGAGGTCCGGTGTCGTTGAAGAAGGCGTGGTCCGCATTCGGTGCGACGTAGATCTCATGGGTGAGACCGGCCCGGTCCAGGGCCGCTTCCGCGGTGGGGCGCGAAGCGATCACCCGCTCGTCCTTGGCGGCGTATATCCCGAGTACCGCCGCCTTCGAACCGGACAGATCCCCGTTCTCCGGGAAGGGGCCATAAAACGGTGTCGCCGCAGCGAGTGTCGGCGTACCCGCGGCCAGCAGCATCCACACCAGACCGCCGCCGAAGCAGAATCCGGTGGCGCCGATCTTCCTTTCCGGCACCCGCCGTTCCAACTCGGCGATACCGGCCTGCAGATCGCCGATGAACTGTTGCGGCGCGATCTTGCCGAGGTCGGCGGTGGCCGCCGCCGGGTCGGTGAAGGCGGCGGTGCCGCCGAGCTCGGACAGCAGGTCGACCGCGAGTGCGGAATATCCGGCACCCGCGAAACGTCCTGTCACCGAACGGATATGGTCGGTGAGACCCTTGTTCTCATGGATGACGAGGACGCTGCCGCGCGGCTGTGGCGCGGCCGCCCATGCGGCTTGTAGCTGGCGACCGTCCGGTCCGGGAAAGGTGATCGCAGTGGCCGAGACCGCGCCGTTGGTACCCGGCGGGGCCGACGACGCCGCGGGTTTCGAGCCCGTCGACGCGGTATTCGCCTGGTCGCCACTATTGGAGCAGGCGGCGAGCAATGCGACCGCGGCAGTGGCGCCGACCCCGAGCATTCCTAGTCGGCGCAGCGCTTCCCGGCGGCCGAGCAATCCGTCGGCATGGTCGGTGGCTATCTCTTCGGCGATATAACGCTGCAGCGGCGTCATGGCCCCGACCCTACTACTGCGGCACAACTACTACTCTCGATCTCGTGATTGCGCACGAACAGCTGGTCCGCGACTATGAGGCCGGAATCGGTGTACCGGCCTCCGGCACCGTCCCCGCCGCCGATCCGGGCAGCTGTTTGGCTGCGGCGCTGCCGGTTTGGGCGCTGGCCGCCGGATCGGTGGCCGCGGTAACGGCGGCGGCGAACCGAATCCGCGACGCACACCACCTGAATCCGGTGCTGCACCGACTGGATCCGGTCCGGATCACCGCCGCCTTCTCCAGTGAACGCCTGCTGCGCGTCGGCGGTGCGCCCGCCAAGGTATTCGCCGATCTGTCGGGATTCTTTCCCACCTTCGACGGCTGGGTCCGCACCCACGCCAACTATCCGCATCATCGCTCGCGATTGCTCGCTTCGCTCGGACTGCCCGACGACGCTCCCGTCGATCTCGCGGTCGCACAGATGGCGATGAGCCGGGCCCGCGATATCGAGGAACGTGCGGCCGCGCACGGCGCCATTGCGGTCCAAGTGCGCAGCGAGCAGGAGTGGGCCGAGAGCCCACAGGGTGAGGCCGCCGCATCGGGTCCGCTGGTGGCGATCGACACCCGGATCGACCGTGGCGAACTCGGCCTGCCGATCGGGGCATCGCCGTTGCAGCCGTTGCGCGGGGTCCGGGTGCTCGATCTGACCCGGGTGATCGCCGGACCCGTCGCGACCAGAACCCTGGCCCTGCTCGGCGCCGAGGTGCTGCGGATCGACCCGCCGCACCTACCCGAGATCTCATGGCAGTACCACGACACCTGCCAAGGCAAGCGCTCCACGCTGCTGGATCTGCACCGGCACCTACCGTTGATCAACGAGCTGCTCGCCGCGGCCGACGTACTGATCACCGGATATCGACCCGGCGTACTGGAAAACGCCGGGCTCACCGGCGCCCGTCGTCCCGGCCTCGTACACGGTCGGATATCGGCGTGGGGCGAATCCGGCCCGTGGGGTCGTCGGCGCGGTTTCGACAGCATCGTGCAGGCCGCAGCCGGTATTTCGATCGTCGAGGGCGCACCCGCCGTGCCGGGCACGCTGCCCGCGCAGGCACTCGACCACGCCTCCGGCTATCTGCTCGCTGCCGGGGTGATCGATGCCCTGGTCGCCCGCGCACATGACGGTATCGGCCGCGATGTCCGAGTCGCGTTGGCGCGCACCGCATCCTGGCTCCTCGACGCGCCCGGACGCACCCCGCGTCATCCGCAGGCCGCGCCGCCGAGTCCGATGGCGGCGGTCACCCACGGCAATGTCACCACCGCCGCGCCGGTGCTCGCCGAGTATCCGGATTACGCGTGGCCCGCACCGAGATACGGCGCGGACCGGCCGGTGTGGCCGCTGCATACCCGATAGAACGCACGCTGTTCGACGCGCTCAGGACTTGCCGGCCAGGGCCGCAATCGCCTTGGCCAGTCGCGCACCGTCGGGCAGGTTCTCGCCCTGGCTGATCGTCCACAGGATGCCCAGGCCCTGGGTCAGCACGAAGTACAGCTCACCTATCGCCTGGGCGGTGTCCGCATCGAGGTCAGGACGGGATTCCCGGACCGCTCGACCGATGTCCTCGTATGCACCGTTGAGGCTTTCGTCCATGAACGTCCGCGATTCCGGCGTCCGCGCGACGCGCACCAGATTCTCCAGACTGGCCAGCATGCCGTCCCGGTTGTCCTCGAAGACCTGCGGCATCGCGTTCCACATCTGCGTGAACGCCTCTAGTGGCGGCTGCCCGCCGCCCGCGCGGATCAAAGCTTCCATCCGATCGCCGATATCGTTGCCGAGCGCCTCCGCGAGCGCCTCGGTTATCAGCCGATCCTTCGAGCCGAAGTGATAGCCGATCGCGGCCAGGCTGACACCCGCGGCCGCCGCGATATCTCGCGCGGTCGTCTTCGCCACGCCACGTTCGATGATGGCCTTACGCGCTCCCGCCAATAGGTCTTCTCGGTTTCCCATGACCTCAGCTTACACACGCCTAAGACATTTGTACTAGACATCCGTACCAGCCTCGTGTTAGACATACGTCTGACACATTCGTTCGAGAGATTGGCCCGGTCATGAGCATCAACTCCCTCCACATCCTCATCAGCGGCGGCGGCATCGCAGGCAACGCACTCGCATTGCAATTGCTGCGGGCGGGCATCCGAACCACCGTCGTCGAGCGCGCTCCGAAGCCACGCCCGGGCGGACAGGCCGTGGACCTGCGCGGCCCGAGCCGCGAGGTCGCCGAGCGGATGGGACTCATGCCGGGCATTCGCAAGTACCAACTCGACGAGGGCGGCATGGCCTACGTCGACGAAAACGGCCGGGAGTTCGCCCGGATGCCCGCGGAGATGTTCGACGGCAAGGGCCCGGTGGCTGAAATCGAGATCACCCGAGGCGATTTGAATCAGGTACTGCTCACCGAACTGGCCAGCACGGCGGGCGAACTCGATTATCGCTACGGCGAGTGGATCGCGGCGCTGCGCCAGGACGACACCGGTGTCGAGGTCGGCTTCGCATCGGGGCGCACCGAGCGGTTCGATCTGGTCGTCGGCGCGGACGGCGTGCACTCGGCGACCCGGCAACTGGCCTTCGGACCGGAGGAGCAGTTCGTCACCTACCTCGGCGGCTACATGTCGTTCTTCACCATCCCGACCCCTGCCGGAACCGAGCCGGGCTGGTTCAAGATGCATACGGTGCCCAGCGCCGCGGTCGCGATTCGCCCGGATGCCGATCCGGCCACCTCGAAGGCGATCATCACCATGCGCACCGAGGCCGATCCGGCGCTGCGCCGCGATGTCGCCGCCCAGCAGCGGCTCATCCACGACATGCTGGCCGAGGCCGGATGGGAGGCTCCGGCCGTACTCGACGCGATGACCACCACCCCGGACTTCTATTTCGACATGCTGGCGCGCGTCGATATGCCGTCGCTGTCGACCGGACGGGTCACGCTGCTCGGCGACTCCGGCTTCTGCGGCTCCCCGATGACCGGTATGGGCACCGCCATGGCCATCGTCGGCGCCTACGTCTTGGCCGGTGAAATCGCCTCCGCCCCAAATGATCTCGCGACCGCACTGACCCGCTACGAAGAGATCGTCGAACCGTTTCTGGACAAGGCCAAGGAGCTGCCCGGTGGCGGCATCAAGATGATGCTGCCCACCTCGCGCCTCGGCACGCGGATGGCGCGCGCGAGTATGAAGGTGATGACCTCGCGGGTGATGCGCCCGGTCATGCTGCGGATGATGTCGAATACCGACGACTACGTGCTGCCCACCTACTGAGCCGCCCGGGTCCGCTCGCTAGGCTCGACTGGTGCGGCAGAAGATCGTCATGGACGTCGATACCGGGATCGATGATTCACTCGCGCTTCTCTACCTGCTCGCCTCCCCGGAGGCCGAGATCGTGGGAATCGCCGCCACCGCGGGCAATGTGCCCGCACCGCAGGTGGCGGCGAACAATCTCGCCTGGCTGGATGTGTGCCGCGCACCCGATATCGAGGTCGCGCTGGGTGCCGCGGAACCGCTCGCGATCCCGCTGCGCACCACCGAGGACACGCATGGGCCGCAGGGTGTCGGATATGCGGAACTGCCGCATTCCGCTCGGCCGATGTCGGCCCGGTCGGCGGCCGAGATGTGGGTCGATCTTGTGCGCGGGGCCCCCGGCGAGATCGTCGGGCTCTGCACGGGACCGCTGACGAATCTGGCGCTCGCCCTTCGCCTCGAACCACGGCTCCCGCTGCTGCTGCGGCGGCTGGTGATCATGGGCGGAGCCTTCAATCACCCGGGCAACACCACGCCGACCAACGAGTGGAATGTGCACGTGGATCCGGAGGCGGCCAAGGAGGTCTTCGACGCCTTCTCCGCCGCCCCCGCCGATCGGCGGCCGATCGTGTGCGCGCTCGATATCACCGAGACCATCGAGATGCGGCCCAAGCATGTGGCGCAGCTCGCCGAACGCGCGGGGAGTCTGCCCGTGGAGCTGGTTTCGGAGACCGATCCGCCGGAGGCCAGGTCGGCGACGAGTAATCCGATCGTGCGTTACTTCACCGATGCGGTCCGGTTCTATTTCGATTTCCACAAGCTCTACGACCAGGGCTATCTCGCGCATATGCACGATCCGTTCGCGGCGGCCGTCGCGCTGGATCCGACGCTCGCCATAACGCGACCGGCCACAGTCGATGTCGAACTCGTCGGCGCCATCACCCGGGCCACCACGGTGGCGGACTGGGCGGGCATGTGGGGCCGAGAACCCAACGCCGACGTCGTGGTCGGCACCGACCCCGAGGTGTTCTTCGAGCGATTGATCACCAGGGTCGGTGACTTCGCCCGGTCGGTATACCCGCAGGAGGTTGCTCGATGATCGGTGACAGCGACGACACTACCTACCTGGCCGATTTCCGCACCCGGCTGGAACTGCCGGGAATCATCGACGTCCATACGCATTTCATGCCGGAGCAGGTCATGGCCAAGGTGTGGGCGTACTTCGATTCGGCCGGTCCGCTGGTCGGCCGGGAGTGGCCGATCGCCTACCGCGACGATGAGCAGGTCCGTTTGAAGACATTGCGCGGCTTCGGTGTTCGCGCGTTCACCTCGCTGGTGTATCCGCACAAGCCGGATATGGCGGCGTGGCTCAACGAATGGACCGCCGATTTCGCCGAACGCACCCCGGACTGCCTGCACACTGCGACGTTCTATCCCGAACATTACGCAGACAGTTATGTGGAGGCGGCGATCGAGCGCGGTGCCCGGGTGTTCAAGGTGCATGTGCAGGTCGGCGATTTCCATCCCGGTGATCCGTTGCTGAATCCGGTGTGGGGCATGATCGAGGACGCCGGGATACCGGTGCTGATCCACTGCGGCTCCGGACCCGCGCCCGGCGAGTACACCGGACCGGAACCCATTGCCGGTCTACTGCACCGCTATCCGCGCCTGCAGTTGATCATCGCGCATATGGGCACACCCGAGTACTCCGAATTCCTGGATCTGGCAGAGGAATACCCGGGTGTGCACCTGGACACGACGATGGTTTGGACCGATTTCACCGAGGCCACCGCACCCTTTCCGACCGCCGAGCACGGCAGGCTGCGCTCGCTGAGTGACCGCATTCTGTTCGGTAGCGACTTTCCGAATATCCCTTACTCCTACGGGCATTCGATCAGTGCGCTGGAGCGCCTGGACCTGGGTGATTCCTGGCTGCGGCAGGTCTGCTACCGAAATGCCGTACGGCTGTTCGACATCGCGTAACACTCACACCGATGCGACGGTGAACCTGGTTCGCCGGTGCGCGGGCCGCTCGGCCTCGTCGAGCAGCGCTACCGCGAGATCCGCCATGGATATCGCCGAGACTCCGTCGGCATTCGTGAGCAGTTCGTCCGTGCCGAGCCGGTAGGCGCCGGTTCGCCGACCCGGCACCAGTTCGGCGGGCGGGCTCAGGTACGTCCAGTCGGCGGCGGTTTCGGCACGGCAGATGGCGAGTTGGTCGGCGCAGGCGCGGGCGATGGCACGCAATTCGATCGGGAAATCCGGGCTTTCGTGCAATGTCAGCGCGTCGGCACCGGGTACGAGCAGCGTGGCCGCGCCGCCGACCACCAGCAGACGCACGCCGGTGCGCGCCAAGCCCGACAACAGCACCGAGGTGATGGCCGGCAGTTCGTGCTCGCGACCGGGTGCTGGACGGGTCGCGGTGATCACGAGGTCCTGTCCGGCGCTCAGGGATACGACATCGTCGAGCTTCGCCGCATCACCCGTGCGCAACATCGCCGCGGCGGGTACCGCACCGGCCCGCGCGAGGTCGCGGACCACCGCGGTGACTTCGTGCCCACGGTCCAGTGCCTCGGCCACCACTCGGCTGCCCACATCGCCCGCTGCTCCGAATACGGTGATACGCATGATGATTCGCCTTCCATCCGGATCTGGATCAATTACTCAGCCCTAAGGAACATAGCTTAGCGTTAAGCAATTCCCGCTATGAGATACCTCACCGCTGAGGTATTGCTAGGCTGCGGGCGTGACAGATCATGTCGAACGGGTGCTCGATCAATGGCGCGTTCAGCGACCGGACCTGGACGTCTCGCCGATGGCCGTCCTCGGCAGACTGACCAGACTGTCCCAGGTGGTCGGGACCGAGCTACGCAAGACCTTCGCCGCGCACGGACTCGACGCCGCCTCCTTCGATGTGCTCGCCACTTTGCGGCGCAGCGATCCACCCCACCGCCTCACCCCCACCGAACTCATGCGTTCTGCCATGATCACCTCCGGCGGTGTCACCCAACGCCTGGACCGCTTGGAGGAACGCGGACTCGTCACCCGCGCACGCAGCGAACGCGATGGGCGGGGCGTGCACGTCACCCTCACCGATGCGGGGCGCGAACTCATCGATGCGGCACTCCCCGACCACGTCGCCACCGAGGCCCGCCTGCTCGAACCCCTCACGCCCGCACAGCGCAAGCAACTCGCGACCGCCCTGCGCACCCTGCTCGAGGCCCACGGCGATTCGGTCTGACGCACTAGCCGACAACCCCGCGGCACTGCGGCGGCGGGGCTGTCGCTACCTCAACTGTCGAAGGCGTCGAGGAGTTGCTCGGCGGCCAATGCGGCGGTCAATGTTCCGTCGCGCACCTGCTTCTCCACTTGTGCGCGAATGGCTTTGACGTTCGGGTTCTCCGCGAGGCGGCGCAGTAGTTGGTCGTGAACCATGGTCCAGGTCCAGTCGACCTGTTGGCGGCGCCGCTTTTCGGCGAATTCACCGGCCTCGGTGAGTACCCGGCGGTGTTCGAGGACCGTGTCCCAGAACTTGTCCAGCCCATGGCCTTCCAGACCGCTCATGGTGAGCACCGGCGGACGCCAGAGCGCGTCGTGCGGATGGATGAGGCGCAGCGCCCCGGCCAATTCACGGGCGGCGGCCTTGGCCTCGATCTCGTGTTTGCCGTCCGCCTTGTTCACCGCGACCAGGTCGGCGAGTTCGAGGACACCTTTCTTGATGCCCTGCAACTGATCTCCGGTGCGGGCCAGGGTCAGAAAGCAGAACACATCGACCATATTGGCGACCGTCACCTCGGACTGGCCGACACCGACGGTCTCCACCAGGATCACGTCATAGCCTGCGGCCTCGAGCACCACGATGGTCTCGCGGGTCGCCTTCGCGACGCCGCCGAGGGTGCCCGCGGTCGGTGAGGGCCGGATATAGGCGTTGCGCTCCAACGACAGTCGCGCCATGCGGGTCTTGTCACCCAAGATGGAGCCGCCGGTGCGGGTGGAGGACGGGTCGACGGCCAGCACCGCGACCCGATGCCCCTTGCCGATCAGATCCATACCGAGCGCATCGATGAACGTCGACTTGCCGACGCCGGGAACACCGGTGATACCGACACGATTCGAGGTGACCGAATCGGTCGGCGGGGTCAGTTGCAGCAGCAGTTGCTGCGCGAGCTCCCGATGATCGGCCCTGGTCGACTCGACCAGGGTGATGGCCCGGGCAAGGGCGGCCCGCTCCTGAGAGCGGACGGCCTGCGCGAGTGCGTCGACATCGATGACGCGCTTCGCACCCGTCGCCCGACCACCACCGCGGCTCGAATCGCTGCGCGATGCTGGAGTCATTCGCCGCTGCCGCCGCCGATCTCGTGACCGAGTTCGCCCGCCAACTTCTTCAGCAGATCGATCGCCGCATCGGCGATCACGGTGCCGGGCGGGAAGATCGCCGCCGCACCCGCCGCGTACAGGTCCTCGAAGTCACCGGGCGGGATGACGCCGCCGACGATGACCATGATGTCGGGTCGCCCGACATCGGCCAGTGCCTGCCGCAGGGCGGGCACCAGCGTGAGGTGGCCTGCCGCCAGCGACGACACACCGACGACGTGCACGTCGTTATCGGCCGCCTGCTGCGCCACCTCTTCCGGGGTCTGGAACAGCGGGCCCACATCGACGTCGAAGCCGAGGTCGGCGAAGGCCGTGGCGATCACCTTCTGACCTCGGTCGTGCCCGTCCTGGCCCATCTTGGCGACCAGGATGCGCGGGCGCCGTCCCTCCGCCTCGGCGAATTCCTCGACGAGTTCGATCGCCTTACTGATATTTGTCACCTTCCCGGCCTCGTCGCGGTATACACCGGAGAGCGTACGGATCTCGGCCTGGTGGCGGCCGTACACCTTTTCCAGCGCATCGGAGATCTCACCGACGGTGGCCTTGGCGCGCGCGGCGTCGATGGCCAGCGCGAGCAGGTTGTTCTCCATGCCACCCTCCGAAGAGGCTGCCGCACGGGACAATTCGGCCAGCGCCCGTTCCACCTCGGCCGAATCGCGTTCGGCGCGAAGCCGGTTCAGCTTCTCGATCTGTTCGGCGCGCACCCGCGAATTCTCGACCTTGAGGACCTCGACCTGCTGATCCTCTTCGACCTGGTACTTGTTCACGCCGATCACCGGCTGCTGACCGGTATCGATGCGGGCCTGCGTGCGAGCTGCCGCCTCCTCGATGCGCAGCTTCGGGATGCCCTCGCCGATCGCCTGCGCCATACCGCCGTGCGCCTCGACCTCGGCGATATGCGCGCGGGCGCGGTTGGCCAGCTGGTGGGTGAGCCATTCCACGTAGTACGAACCGCCCCAGGGGTCGATCGGGCGCGTGGTGTTGGACTCCTGCTGAATCAGCAGCTGGGTATTGCGGGCGATACGCGCGGAGAAGTCCGTCGGCAGGGCCAGCGCCTCGTCGAGAGCGTTGGTGTGCAGCGACTGGGTGTGACCCTGGGTCGCGGCCATCGCCTCGATGCAGGTGCGCGCCACATTGTTGTAGGCGTCCTGCGCGGTCAGCGACCAACCCGACGTCTGCGAATGCGTCCGCAGCGAAAGCGATTTCGCGCTCTTGGGCTCGAACTTCGCGACCAGCTCACTCCAGAGCAGCCGTCCCGCACGGAGTTTGGCGACCTCCATGAAGAAGTTCATGCCGATGGCCCAGAAGAACGACAGCCGCGGCGCGAACTTGTCGACCTCCATGCCCGCGGCGATACCCGCGCGAATGTACTCGACACCGTCGGCGAGGGTGTAGGCCAATTCCAGATCGGCCGTGGCTCCGGCCTCCTGGATGTGGTAGCCGGAGATGGAGATCGAGTTGAACTTCGGCATCTTCGCGCTGGTGTAGGCGAAGATATCGGAGATGATCCGCATCGAGGGCTTGGGCGGATAGATATAGGTATTGCGGACCATGAACTCCTTCAGAATGTCGTTCTGAATGGTTCCGGCCAGCTGTTCCGGTGCGACGCCCTGTTCCTCGGCCGCGACCACATAGAGCGCGAGGATCGGCAGCACCGCACCGTTCATGGTCATCGACACCGAGACCTGATCCAGCGGGATGTGGTCGAAGAGCTGACGCATGTCGAGGATGGAATCGATGGCCACACCGGCCATCCCGACATCACCCTGGACGCGCGGGTGATCGGAGTCGTAGCCGCGGTGGGTGGCCAGGTCGAAGGCGACCGACAGACCCTTCTGGCCCGCCTGCAGATTGCGGCGGTAGAAGGCATTCGAATCCGCGGCGGTGGAGAAGCCCGCGTACTGGCGAATGGTCCACGGCTGGTTGACGTACATCGTCGGGTACGGACCGCGCAGGAACGGCGCGATACCGGGCACGCTGTCGAGCGGATACCCTTCGGCCGCAATGGCATCACGGTCGGCCTTGGTGAAAACCGGTGGCACGTCGATACCTTCGGGCGTCGACCACACCAACTGTTCGGCGGTGTAGTTGTTCGCCTCGGCGGCGGCGCGCACATAGGCGTCGACCTGTGCGGAGTCGACGTCGGCGGGTTCGGCCGGACGTTCGGACAGCGGCACCTCGGCGAAACTGCCGATCCGGTGCTCGATGCCGCCCGGCTCGTCGATTTCGCCCGGCTTGTCGATATGACTCAATGTCATCAGGCTCCCACCTTCTCCAGCAGGTCGGACAGTGCGGCCACCGCATCGATGCGGGCCGCGAGATAACCGTCGGGGCGCTGTGCGCCGCTGAGGTCGGCGACGGCCTTTTCCGCACCGGCCAGCAGCACCGTCTCGATACCGGCGGCACGCAACTGCTCGGCCGCCGGACCCGCCTGCTCGGCGTAACGCTTGTCCGAACCACATAATACGGCGATCGTGGCACCGGATTCGGTTGCCGCCGTACCGATTCCGGCCACATCCAGCGGACCTGGGTTGATCGACTCGATACCGCCCGAGGCCAGCAGGTTCGCGATGAAGGTGACCCGAACATTGTGCTCGGCCACTGTTCCCAGCGGCACCAGCATCGCACGCGGTCGCGCACCCTTGGCGGCGAGGTAGGCATCGGAGCGGTTGCGCAGCGCCTCGAAGGCGGCGCCGTAGCGAACCACCTGTCCGGGCCGGCGCGCGGCCTCGGACAGCGGCTGCTCGGCCAGGTTCGGGAATTCGTTGACACCGGTGACCGCCGTCTTGCGGTGTGCCACATCGGCATCCCGGGCCGACCTGGTCGCGGCGATCCGATCGGCGAGCAGGCCGGAGTCCAGTGCGGCCAGGTAGCCGCCCGCGGCCTCGAGCTCCTGCATGAACTCCCATGCCTTGGCGGCGAGTGCGGCGGTGAGATCCTCGACGTACCAGGAACCGGCGCCCGGATCCTGCACATGACCGAGGTGCGACTCCTCGAGCAGCAGCAGCTGGGTATTGCGAGCCATGCGGTCGGCGAACGACTTCGAGACGCCGAGTTCGCCGGGCGGCAATGCCGAATCGAAGGGCAGCACCGTGACCGTGTCCGCGCCACCGACTCCCGCGCCGAAGGCCGCGAGGGTGGTGCGCAGCATATTCACCCACGGGTCGCGCTGGGTCATCATCGCGGCGGAGGTCACCGCATGCTGCGGGGCGTCACCGAATGCGGGTGCGCCGCACACATGCGCGACGCGGGCCCAGAGCTGGCGGGCCGCACGGAATTTCGCGATGGTGGCGAACTGGTCGTCGGTCGCGGCGAAGCGGAACTCCAACTGCTCGAAGGCATCCACGATGTCCTGACCGCCTTCGGCGAGTGCACGCAGGTAGGCCAGGCCGGCGGCCACCGCCGCGCCGAGCTCCTGGGCGTCCGAGGCACCCGCATCGTGAAAGACGGTGCCGTCCACGGTGATAGCGCGCACGGTCTCCGGACGCTGGACCGCCTGACCGGCCAGGGCGACGGCCTCCGCCAGTTCGATATCGGCGGTTGCGGCGAAGCGACTGGTAAGTGGGGCCGCACCCAGTGCGACTCGAATTTCGGTCCGGTCCGCCACCTGGTAATCGTCCAGCTGCGCGAAGACCTGTTGTGCCGCTGCCGAAACCGCGTCACCGGCGGCGAGTGTCAGCGGCGCCAGTTCGAACAGCAGACCCGACAGCGCCGCGGGCAGTTCGGCCACCGGCACACCGCGCTCGCCCGCGCCGAGCCACAGTGCACTGATCCCGTTCTCCAGTGCGGCCAGGATCTCGCGATTCGCCGCGGCGCCATCGGCCGCGCCGATGAAGGCGCTGACATACCAGCCGCGATGCACGTCCCTGGTGGCGTCGCGGCCACGGACGAACGGATATTCGCCCGGCAGCGGCAGTTCGGCCCGCTCATCCCCGCGGGTGTACAGCGGGGCGATGGTCAGACCGTCGTAGGTCTGTTCCTCGAGCAGCTTTTCTGGCTCCTCCGGAAGTTCGGCGACATCGACCCTGCGGGCCTTCGCCAGTACCCCCGCCACGCCCTTGCGCCATGCGGCGTAATCGGGCACCGGCTCTGAAGCAATCGGCATAGCTGCTGTTCCTCTTCTCCTCGGCGCACACCCTCGTGTGCGCCCGAAACCGTTGCATTCGCCCAGCTCAGCGAGCACATCGGTTAACGAGCATTCATCGGCGTTCCTTCGATGCTAGCGGCAGCCGCACAGCCGGTTGACCGTGGCCGCCACTACCAACGGGTAACCTTGCGCGGTGCTCAGGCTCATCCGCGACCCACGCATCCTGGCCCTGCTCGTCGGTGGCGCGGCGCTGTTCATCGCGGCCATGCTGGTCCCGCTACCGACACCGCAGCAGATGCAGGACTGGGCCACCTCGGTCGGCCCGATCTTCCCACTGCTGTTCTTCGTGGTCCATGCGCTGGTCACGGTGGCTCCGATCCCGCGGACCGTGCTGACGGTGAGCGCGGGTGTCCTGTTCGGCCCCGCGCTCGGCATCGTCCTGGCCGCCTCGGCGACCACGGTCAGCGCCGCACTCGCGATTCTGCTCGTCCGCGCGCTGGATCGCGATCGAGTGGCCGCCCACCTCACCCATCCGGCGGTCCGGTCCATCGATGAACGCCTCGAACGCCGCGGCTGGCTCGCCGTCGGCTCGCTGCGCCTGATCGCCTTCGCACCGTTCTCGGTGATCAACTACTGCTGCGCCCTCTCCTCGATCCGCTTCTGGCCATACCTGATCGCCACCGTCATCGGCATCCTTCCGGGGACCATCGGCACCGTCATCCTCGGCGATGCGCTCACCGGACGTACCCACCCCGGCATGCTCGTAGTCTCCGGCGCGCTCATCGCCATCGGCATCATCGGTTTGATCGTCGATGCGCGCTGGTCGCAAACCCACGAGCCGGATCTCGAGACCACCCCGGTCACCGTGACCGACTGACGCCCGAGCGGCGTATGCACGCCTTGCATCGATTCCGGTTTGCGGTTGCGCGCGGACGGCTAACCCGCAACAGCAACGACCGCTCGAAGGGAGGTGACGAACGATGGCGGTACACGCAGTCGAACCAGGGCCGAATGGCAATAACCACGACAACTGGAATCAAGACCCCCGCGAAGATCTAGCCGACGACGTCATCCGACCGTGGGGCCGATGAGAACCTGAGCTAATCCACGGTCAACTCGATCGGGATGGCGAAGACATCGACCATCGCGCCATTGCGCAATACCGTCACCGGCATCGAGACCCCGATCGCCTCGCCGAAGAGTTGGCGTTGGATGCCCTGGGCGTCGGCCACTTCCGAGCGGGCGACGCTGAGTACGAGGTCGCCGCGGCGCAGCCCCGCGTGATCGGCGGGGCCGCCGCGGACGACTTCCACGATGCGGACACCGGCATGTTGGCCGGTCCGTGCGGCGACCGAGGCGGGCAATGGAGCCGGAACACCGACCAGGCCCAGGTAGGCGCGGCGCACCCGGCCGTCTTTCAGCAGGGTGCTGATGATGCGGCGAGTGGTGGCGTTGATCGGGATGGCGAGGCCGAGTCCGACGCCCGCGACCGCGGTATTGACACCGACCACCCGTCCCGATGAATCCGCAAGTGCGCCACCGGAATTGCCCGGATTAAGGGCGGCATCGGTTTGGATCACGTCCTCGATCACCCGACCGGCCCGGCGGGAAGCGACTGGGACAGCTCGCCCCAGCGCGCTCACCACGCCCGCGGTGACGGAACCCGCCAACCCCAGCGGACTCCCGACCGCCACCACCAATTGGCCGACCACCAGCTTGTCCGCATCGCCGAGCACCACCGCGCCCGGCGCACCGGCGCGGGCGCGCAGCACCGCGAGATCGGAGAGCGGATCGATGCCGACGACGTCGACGCGCGATTCCACACCGTCCGCGAACACCACATCGCCGCTGCGCGCCGAGCCGACCACATGCGCGTTGGTCAGCAGGAATCCGTCATCGGTGAAGACCACCGCGGATCCGCTCCCCCGCCGGGTTCGCACACTCGCCACATGCGGGGTGACCGACGCCGCGACGGCGATGACCGACCGCGAGTACGCGTCCATCGCCGAATCATCCAGATCCTGTTGCCGTGTGGCGTCTTCCGGACCCGGCAACGGGACCGACTCGTCGTCCACGCTGACCACCATCCTGCTCATCGGGCGCACCCGCGATATCTGGGGCCGCCCTCTCCAGCATCCTCCGCCGCATCGTCCGCTGCAGCGTGTTCGCCACAGGCGCAACCGGATTCATCCGACGTTCACCAACGGCCGCCGAGGCAGCGTCGGACAGCGCGTCCGCGCACGACTATTGCCCGAGCCGTCTCAGACGGTATCGGATGCGAGCGTCCGGGTGCGACGGAGCCGGGGTGCCAGTTGGTCGTCGCCGCCACCTGTCCGAGGATGCCACCGCGCCCGCACCTGCCCCGAGCAGCCGAGCGTCGTCCCCCGCCGCCGCGCAGCACCTGCCCGGCCATCGCCCAGCCGAGCTGGTGCGCGCGAACCACGCGGTTGGTGGAGATTCGTTCGACTACGCGCCTGGCACGCGATCCAGGAAGCCGTGCACACCGATGATCCGGCCGTCCTCGGCGAGAGTGATCACATCCGTCCCGGCGACCGGTGCGTTCCCGTCGGGCGAAAACAGCTCCCAGGAGAACCGGGCGGTGCTGTGGTGTCCGTCGACCGCACCGAGCTGCCGGAATTCGAAGCCGGGGAACTGCTTGTGCACGCCCCCGATGGCCGCGGTCAGTTGCTCGTGTCCGGCGACATCGGCCAGCGGATCGGTGTAGAAACCGTCCTCGCGCCAAGCCGCGGCCACCGCCTTCGCGCGCACCTCGTCGTCGGTGGCATTCCATGCCGTGAAGTAGCGCCGCACCGCATCCTCGTACTGAGACATAGCGAATCATCCTCTGCTGGAAGGTATTTCGGTCCCACCGGAAAGCTCCGGCGGATACCTCAACCTTGCCCGCTGCCGATCACGGAGTCGATTACGCGCGAGGTAAGGATCAGCACGCGAACCACCGCGGCCACTGATGACCGCGCTCCCATACCGTGTCCCCCGCGACCACGACCAGATCGCAGATCTCGGTGACCGCACGCCGCGACGCCCAGATGTGCTCTCTGCTCGGCACGATGACCGCATGGGCACCGCAGCGCGCGATGGCCGAGAGCAGCCGCGCGATCGGATCGCCCTGCGGCCCCACCATCATCGGGACCAGGCCGTAACCCATCCGAGCCGCGCAGCAGCGGGTCACCCGCACGTCGTGATCCACCATCGATCCCGAAATATCCCACCGCACGAACCCGATCGCCCACGGTTTGGCCGACACCCCGTTGCCGAGTGACCCCGTTTCGCTTGCCAACCGCCCGACAACCTCCCATGCTTCCGACCCGCTCATGTCACCAAACCTGTCTGCCAGCACCCACCGAGAACGGTAGAAAACCGGCCGGGCGCGGCACCATGGTTTTGCGGGGATTTGCGGAAGTTGTTGACCCATTTGACGCTGACCGGTGACGATGGTGTGCAGCCAGCGCAATACCCACGCGAGACGAGGCCACTCTGATGCGTATACAACTGCTCGGCGGACCCACCAACAACACCGGCTCGCCCCGGCTGTGGATCGATGAGGATCGACATCTGTATCTCGTGCAGGGCTACCGGGTGGCCCATGACGCGAACCGCGTCGAAATACCGCACATGCTGCTCGGCTGGCTGCAGCCCGGCACCTACATCGGCGCCCCGCTGCTCGACTCCGGGCACGGTTCCTTCACCCTCGCCGGACAGCCGATCACCGATCCGGATGCCTTGGCGCATATGCGGATTCCCGAACACGAAACCGCGGTCGCGGTCCCGGTCGGACAGAGCCCGTGGGAATGGTAATGCAATGCTCTTCTTCACCATCGAGGAAACCAACGATCTCATACGCGAGACCCGAAGCGACGCTTTCCATCTCGAGGTGTCCGATGATCACTCCCAGGTCTCCGACGAGACCGAACCGATGCGCCGCGTGCTCGCGGGCCTGCCGCCGTTCGAGGAGGATTCCTATCCGCCGTCGTGGCGGGCCTGGGAGGAGCTCACCAGCGAGGTCGCCGGACGCGGTGTGCCGATCCGGCGCGTTCGGGTGGTCTCGGAGCCGCTCACCGACTACGTGCGATTCCTGCACGCGCTCACCGATCGCAATCAGCGCTACGGCGAGGACATCCGCTGGCTGCCAAGGCATCTCGCCGATCCCGCGGAATACACCGACGACGAATGGTGGCTGCTCGACGAGACGGTCGCCTTTACGATCTTCACCAAGACCGGCGATCTGGCGGGGGCCGCGGTGACCACCGACCCCGTGCTGGTCGCACGCTGCACGACAGTACGAGATACACTGTGGAACAAAGCAATTCCGCACCACGACTATATGCCCGGCGGGCGGAGTGGATGACCGGTGTCGAGCAGTCCCGGCAAGCCTTCGGGGCACGCTTACGCGAACTGCGCAAGGCCGCACATCTGACCGGCGTGCAGCTCGCCGCCGACGCGGGCTGGCATTCGGCCAAGGTGTCGCGCATCGAACACGGTAAACAGACGCCGAGCGATAGCGATCTGGCCGAGTGGTGCCGACTGTGCGGCGCCGAACTGCTGCTGCCGGATCTGCGTGCGGCACTGGCGAATATCGAGGCGCTCTGGCAGGAGTGGCGGCGCATCGCCGCGACCGGACACGCCCAGCAGCAGCGCCGCCGCATCGAGTTGGAGGCGCGCGCCACCACCATCCGCAATTTCGAGAACGCGGTCGTCCCCGGCTTGTTGCAGACCGAACCCTATGCCAGAGCCGTGCTGGAGACATGTATCGACTTCGTCGGCGGCATCGACGATATCGATCGCGCGGTGGCCGCGCGGATCGCGCGCCAACGGATTCTGCACCACGGCACTCATCGGATCAGCATCCTGTTGGCCGAACAGGCGCTCTACACGACGGTCGGCGACAACGAGGTGATGGCCGGTCAGCTCGAACGTCTCATCGATGTGATGCCGCTGCCCCGGCTCGCACTCGGCATCATTCCGCGGACGGCGGACTTCCTTTACACCACAACATGTTTCGTACTGCTCGACAAACGCATCGCGGAGGTCGAGACCATCTCGGCGGGTCTCACCATTACCCAGCCACGCGAACTCGCGTATTACGAGAAGACCTGGGCAGCACTGCACCGGCAGGCCCGGTACGGCGAAGCCGCCCGAGCCATCATCACCGACGCGCTGAAGCTGCGGTTGACGCAGCTGTAGTTACAGTGCCGCACGGAATTTCGCGGCATTCTCGTAATCGCGCCGCCATTCGGGGCCGGTCGGGGCGAGAATGACGCGTTCGACGCCGGCGTCACGGTGGGCGGCGAGCAATTCGACAGCGGCTGAATGATCAGCGGGCAATGCAGGAGCGACCACGGTCACCGCGGGCACCGGGCGATCGAATTCCGCGGCCAGCGCCCGCAATTCGTCGAAGCCGGCGGCCAACTGGTCCAGGCCCGGCTGCAGGGTGATCCAGCCGTCGGCGTATTCGGCCGCCCGCCGCCGCGCCCGAGTCCCATTGCCCGCCACCAGGACCGGCGGCATCGCCGATCCGGGCGCCAGCGCCACGTCGACACCGTTGACCGTTGCGGTCGAACCGGTGACGAGATCGGGCAGCACCCGCAGTGCCTCATCGGTGCGCCGCCCGCGGTTCTCGAATGTCGTACCGGCCGCGCGCCAACCGATATCGCCGTGCGCCGGATTTCCGGTGCCGACACCGAGCAGCAATCGGTTCTCCGATACGTACTGCAGTGCGCTGATCTGCTTGGCCGCCCACGCCACCGGGCGCAGCGCGAGCAGCATGACGTTGTAGCCGATCCGGATCCGGTCGGTGACGGCCGCCGCGGTCGCGAGCGTCACGGTGCTGTCCAGCATGGGCGCGCTGGCCACGAGATGATCGGTGGACCACACAGATTCGAGGTCGAGTTGTTCGGCGAGGCGGGCGGCGGCCCGCACATCGCCGAGGATCGGATGTGCCGGATCGGGGGTGGAGGTCGGGAGGATCACGCCGATATCGAAGGTCATGAGCACAACGTTAGGAACGAATCGTGAGCGTTCCAATGGCTCGATCACTCAGTCGCATGCCCGCAACGCTCATTCCGTTGCGGCCGGCTGCTCGGCGGGTTTGCGGTGCAGGCCCTTTCGGTCGTAATACTGGGTCACCACGGCACCGACGACCAGGCCGATACCCAAACCCAGCACCGCCATCCAGCTACCGCGCGCGAGTCCGGCGGCACCGTTGGCGTTGAAGTAGAGGATGGCGCGCAACCCGAGGAAGACCTGGTGCATGGGTTCGAAGGTGGCCAGCCACTCGAAATACGTCGGCGTCGCTTCGATCGGCACGCTACCGCCCGAGGAGGGCAGGCCGAGCACGATGAACAGGATCAGATTGACCAGCAGACCCGCGGTGCCGAGCGCGGCCAGCACCGACAGCGCGGTCACCCCGACCGCGATGATCGCGAGCACGCAATACAGGAACAGCGCGAGCGGACGATCGAGCGGCACATCCAATGCCGCTGCGACACCGAGGAATACCGCGGAGACGATCGGTGCGGTGACAATCAGGATCGCCCATTTCAACAGCAGGGTGCGGAAGCGGGAGATCGGCGCGGCCGGATAGTGCACGTACCACGGGCCGTATTCGGTGGGCGCGAAACCGAGGGCGGAATCGGTCATGGCGTGAATGATCATCGCACCGGTGAATCCGGCGAGCAGCACCATGATCGTGTAGAAGAACGCGGACAAACCCTGTCCGGTGCCCTCGGGCAGCGGCCGATACGGATCGACGACCACCTGGATCGGATGGGCGAGCATCAATTGGCTCGCACCGGCAAGCTGTGGCGCCTGGCCACCCCCGGCGGGTTGCAGCTGGGTCTGCACAGTGTCGGTGAGTTGTTTGCCGACGGTCTCGTCGACGCGAGTCAGCGCCTGATCGGCAATGCGCTGCATGACCCCGGTGGCGAAACTGCCCGCCCGAGGGTTCGTGTGCACCGTGATGATCGGCTGTTCGACCTTGCCCGGCACCACACCGGCCGCGCCGAGAATGGCCAGCCGCTTGGTGAAGTCACTGGGGATGACGATCGCACCGTAGACCTTGCCCTGGCTCAGTTGCCGTTGCGCCTCGGCGAATCCGACGACCCGCAGGTCGATCTTGTCGGTGGGCAGGCTGGCGACGAGTGCATCGGTGATCTGATCGCCGACATTTGCGGGCTTGCCGCCCAGGGTATCGCCATCGTCCTGATTGACCAGTGCGACAGGGAAATCGTGCAGGTTCTTGGTCGGATTGACCACGTATGCCAGATACATCGTGGCCAGCAGCGACATGAGCAGGGTGACCACGGCGATCGGGGCGATCCAAGCCCGTGGCCGCAGATGGCGGGCGGCCGTTCCGGCAATCGTCATGGGCGCACGGTAATCCGTCGCGGCGGTGTTCGGTACCGATCCGGCGCGTATCGGTGGCTGCTCACACCCCGGCACCGACACCCATCACCGAGACCGCGATCACAGCCTCAGCGCAACCAGCCCTTGTGTTTGATGTAGACCAGCGGGATCACCGCCGCCACCAGGGTCATCAGCGTGGTGGCGAGAAAGCCGTGCTCCCATTCCAATTCGGGCATCCAGGTGAAGTTCATGCCGTAGAAGGTCGCGATGAGGGTCGGGGGCAGGAATACCGCGGTGATGATGGTGAACACCTTGACGATCTGGTTCTGCTTCACGTCGAGCCAGGTCATCACCGACTGCTGCAGATATCGCACCTTGTCGTGTTCGAAGCCCGCATGCTGTTTCACGCCATCGATATCGGCGATCAGGATGGCGATCAAACCCTCGAGATCGCCGGTCGGCGTATCTGCCATGAGGTGTCGTGCGGCGCGGGCCAATTGGAGTTGGGTCTCCTGCACCCGCGAGACGATCTCCTCGGCCGAATTCATCCGCGACATGGTGCCGCGCATATCCGCGACGCCGATTTCGCGGCCGCGGCGGTCGTAGCCCTTGGTGGCCATCTCGATATCGTCGTTCATCGCCTCCAGCGCGTCGCTGGCGCAGTGGATGACTCGCTCCGATGCCTCGTTCAACGCCCAGAGCAGCGCGTACATCACCCCGTGCGAGGATCCGGTGAGACTCGGATTGCGGCGCATCTTCGCGACGGCCTTGTCGAACGGGGTGAAATGCGCATCCGGTTGCAGGGTGACGAGGAAATCGCTGCCCAGTGCGAAGACGATGGTGTCGCGTTCGATGGCATCGCCGCGTTTGTAGGTCAGGACGACGGGCAGATAGATGAAGCTGTCGGTCTCGAAGACCCGATTCCGCGCGGCGGCGAAGTCGACGCCGAGGCGGTCGCGCAGCACCGTGGCCGCGTCGGTGTCGCTCGTCGCGAGCGGAATCCAGTGCTGCTGCAGTACTTCGGTATCGAAGCGCTCGGCCGGGGTGACCGTGGCCATCGGCTACTGCCCGTAGGAGGAATGCGCCGGCGACACCGACGACGAACCGACCGGTTGCTGCGGATGCGCATAGTGCATCGTCAGTAGTCCCGCGCTGATCAACAGGTACAAACCAATGGTGAACCAGATCGCTTGTCGCTCGAGATTCGGTGCGCGGTGCGGAGATTCGACCTTGTTGAACAGCGTCGCCATGGCAGGCTCCAATGCTTCCGTACGTCCAGTGGCCGCGCTCGCCACGATGCACTGGCGAACGCCATTGGCGGGGCACCCCGCTTCATCGGTTGATCTCGGCGCACGAATTGCGCCATCAATCATTAGAAACCCGCCGCAGCGGTCCGTCAATCACGTGCGCAAGCATGCGCAATCGGCGATATCGGGTGACTGAGCCCGGTTACATGCGCTCGGGTGCGGCAATGCCCAGGAGGCCGAGTCCGTGCGCGAGCGTCCGTGCGGTCGAATCGCACAGTGCGAGACGGTTTTCCCGCACCTTGTCCGGCGCGGCGAGGACCGGGCATGTCTCGTAGAAGGCGGTGAAGTCGCGGGCAAGGTCGTAGAGGTAGCCGCACAGTCGATGGGGTTCGAGGGTTGCGGCGACCTCGGCGACAACGGTGCCGTAGGCGTCGAGTTCGAGTGCCAGTGCCCGTTCAGCGGGTTCGAGTGTGATTGCCGGATCGATCCGTACGGCGCTATCTCGAGCTTTGCGCAGGATGGACCGGATTCTGGCGTGCGCATATTGCAGATAGACGCTGGTGTTGCCGTTCAATGCGACCATGCGGTCCAGATCGAAGGTGTAGTCCTTGACCCGGGAGGTGGACAGGTCGGCGTATTTGACCGCACCGATCCCGGTCGGTTCGGCGATCGCGTCGAGTTCGGCGGCAGGAAGCTCCGGATTCCGTTCGGCGACAACGGCTCTGGCCTTCGCGATGGCATCGTTCAGTAGGTCCGTCAGTCTGACCGTGCCGCCCGCACGGGTTTTGAAGGGCCGCCCATCCGGGCCGAGTACGGTGCCGTAGGCGATGTGCTCGGCCTCGATGAGATCGGTCGACCAACCGGCCCGCCGTGCGGCTTCGAAGACGAGCCGAAAGTGCAGGGCCTGACGGGAATCGGTGACGTACAGCAGCCGCTCGGCGCGCAGCGTCTGCACCCGGTATCGGATGGTAGCCAAATCCGTTGTGTCGTAGCCGTATCCGCCGTCGCGCTTGCGCACCATCAGCGGGACCGGTTGGCCGTCAGGGCCATCGACCTCTTCGGAGAAGACGACCAAGGCGCCGTCGCTCTCGACGGCGATGCCCTTGTCGACCAACTCGGCGATGGTGTCGGCGAGCATCGGGTTGTAGAACGACTCGCCGACATAGTCGTCGACGGTCAGCAGCACACCGAGCCGATCGTAGATTTCACCGAACACCCGCTCCGATTCGGCGACGATCTCCCGCCACCGCCGCAGGGTGGGCGCATCGCCGGATTGCAGCGCCACCACCCGAGCCCTGGCCCGCTCCGCGAACGCCGGATCACCGTCGAATTCCGTCCGCGCCGCCTTGTACAAGCCATCCAATGCCGAAACCACCGACACATCGCCGCTCAGCTCATCGTGCCGCCAGCGCAGCCCCGGATGCTCATCCAGATATTGGATCAGCATCCCGAACTGAGTCCCCCAGTCCCCCAAGTGATTCTGCCGAATCACCGCGGCACCGAGAAAGGTCAGCACCCTTGCGATGCAGTCGCCGATGATCGTTGTCCGCAGATGCCCGACATGCATTTCTTTTGCGATATTGGGCGCCGAGTAGTCGACCACCGTTCGCCGCCCACGCTCGAAATCCGGTACACCCAACCGATCATCAGCGAGTCGAGCCGAAACCTGTTCCCACACAGCATTATCCGACACCGTGATGTTGAGGAATCCCGGACCCGAAACCGTCACCGCGTCGAACAGGCCATCGTCCGTATCCAACGCCGTGACCAACTCCGCGGCGAAATCAGCGGGCCGCACCCCCACCCGCTTCGCGACCGCAAGCGCGACATTCGACTGGAAATCTGCACGCTCCGAGCATCGCACCACCGGATCCGTCCCCACCAGGTCCGGACGAGCCCGACCGATCGCCGCGCCTACGGCCACGGCAACCCGATCGAGCAGCGGCAATACCCCGGAATCAGCCACGCGCAATCCCTCCTGTCCTTGTGGACCGTGAGTATTGCAGCGCACCCGATGCCAGGCCGAACTATTTTCCGTGGCCGGCGCTGACGAGGTCACAGCGCCGAGCCCGCCCTGCCTGCGCACCGGCCGGTAACCTCGACGGGTGGCCGAGGCTCGGTGTTCGAGGAAGGGAGCGGCTGTGCCCGCATTCCGTGTGCGTAGCGGACTGGCCGTGCTCGCGGCCACCGGCCTGCTGACCGGCTGTTCAGATAAGGCCACACCGGACGCCCATCCCACCGCCACCCCGGCGGCCAGCTCATTGGCGAACTGCACACCGCTGACCGAAGAGCAGATCAGCCGGGCCGCGCAAGCCGACACTCTCACCACCCGCCACCGTCCGCCGGTCTGCGTCTGGCAGGCGCAACGCGGCGCCGACGAATCCGACGTGACTTTCACCTACACCGACCGCGAATCGCTTCAGCAGACATGGCAGCGGGCCGAGAACGACGGTTTCCAGACCGAACATCTGACGATCACCGAACAGATCTTCGGTGCGACCGTCACCGCGACCGGCTTCTACATCCGCAATCCACACGATCCAGGTGACTGCGCGGTCGCAGCCGCGGATAACGGCACCATCGTCTGGCGCGTCCAAAACAATTCCCACACAACAATACCCGACCCCTGCGCCGTCGCGCTCCAATTGACAACGCTGACCATCGATCTCGCGCCGTAGGCATCGAACAAAGCACCCCGGAACTCGACGAGATCCGGGGTGCCTATGGTTCACCGACTACTCCGACGGCGGCTGCCAGGGCTGTCCCTGGGGTCCATCCGGGCGGTACGGCGGCTGATGCGGCGGAATCTGCTGCGGCGGGATCTCCTGCTGCGGTGGCACGACCGGTTGATGCGGGGAGGGCTGCATCCGAGTCACCGGAGTCGACATACCCTCCACCGATGCCCGAGCATCGGCCTCCGCAGCGCGTACCGCCTGTTCGATGGCCGGATCCCGGGCCGTATCGAACCAGCCCTCGACATCCGAGTCGTCCTCCGGCTTGCTCTCCACATCGTCGACCGGAGCGGGCTCGTAACGGAATACACCGTCCTCGCCCTTGGTGGCGAAGTTCTGGGCGAAGCCCTCGAGCGCTTTGCCGAAATCGCTCGGCACCAGCCACACTTTGTTCGCGTCACCGCGGGCGACCAGCGGCAGGGTCTGCATGTATTGGTAGGCAAGCAGTTCCGGCGTCGGCTTACCGGATTTGATTGCGGCGAAAACCTTTTCGATGGCCTTCGCCTGGCCCTGCGCCTGAAGGTAGGACGCGGCCCGTTCACCCTGGGCGCGCAGAATCCGGCTCTGCCGTTCACCTTCGGCCGCCAGGATCGAGGACTGTTTGGCGCCCTCGGCGGAGAGAATCTGCGCCTGCTTGGCGCCCTCGGCCGTCTTGATCTGCGATTCGCGGGTGCCCTCCGCGGTGAGGATCATGGCGCGCTTCTCGCGGTCGGCCTTCATCTGCTTCTCCATCGACTCCTGGATCGATGGCGGCGGATCGATGCTCTTGAGTTCGACCCGCGCGACGCGCAGCCCCCAGCGGCCGGTGGCCTCGTCGAGCACCCCGCGTAGCTGACCGTTGATCTGATCGCGGGAGGTCAGCGTCTGCTCCAGAGTCATGCCGCCGACCACATTGCGCAGGGTGGTCACGGTGAGCTGCTCGACGGCCGCGATGTAGTTGCTGATCTCGTACACCGCCGCCTGCGGGCTCGTCACCTGGAAGTACACGACGGTGTCGATATGCAGGGTCAGGTTGTCCTCGGTGATCACCGGCTGCGGCGGGAAGGACACCACTCGCTCGCGCAGATCGACCTTCGCCCGGATCCGGTCGGCGAAGGGCACCAGGAACGTCAACTGGCCCGAGACTGTGCGCGAATATCGGCCTAGTCGCTCGATGACGGCTGCCTCCGCCTGTGGCACCAGGGCGATCGATTTGAAGACCACCACCACGACCAACAGCACCAGCACGGCGGCAACGATGAGCACAGCCATTTACGGCTCCTTCCAGACGACGGCGGTCGCGCCGTCGATCTTCATGACGTACACCGTGGTTCCCTTCGGATACTCGACCGTCGAATCGAACGGCCGCGCGGTCCACTCTTCGCCGCCGATTTTGACCAGGCCGCTGTGTTCGGCGACCGATTCCAGCACCAGTGCCTGCTTACCCGGCAGCGCGTCGACATTCGTCGGGATCGGCGGCGGACTTCCGAAGCGGCGCCGCAGAACTGGCCGCACCCCGAGCAGCAGTACCAGCGCCAGCACCGCGAAGATCACGGCGTCGGCGACCAGCCCGGTATCGGCCACGGCACCGACTCCCGCGGTGCCGAGCGCGGCGACGCCCAACATCAGCAGCGTGAGGTCCCCGGTGAGCATCTCCGCCGCCGCGAGCAGCAGGCCCGCGACCAGCCAAACGATTGCGGCCACAGCCCCACTGTAGTGGTCCGAGCCACTTCTGGGGCGCGACAAACCCAAGATCACCGAGGGCCGTTCGAGGCGTCCCATGCCGCATTACCGAGCCATCGAATCCGAAACGACTGTGCGCCTATTGATTTCGATCGAAACCCCGACGCTGCAGCACTCCGCTGAACCAATCCGGCTCGGCATCCGTAATCGCAACAACATCGCGTACGAAGGACGAGGAATCAGGCATGTTTCGGAGATCACGCACCGTCATTTCGGCTGCCTGCATCGCGGTAGCCGGTCTGCTGGCCGGGTGCGGCATCGCCGGTATACCGGTCGCGGCCGAACCCGATGTTCGCAAGCTGGAGATCGGCGATTATCCGGTCGACAAATACCACTACGACCAGGAAGCGCACGGCAACGGCGCACTCCTGGAAAGCATTCGGATGGCCGAGGCGATGGTACCGACGAGCCGTATCGATCCGAAATTGACCTTCGGTGTGCTCGGCGGTGTCGTATCCGATAGCCATGAGGCGGCCGACTATTACACCGGCAGCGCGTCGATACCGGTGCTCGACCGCCACAAAATGCTGGCCGCCTACGGCGCGGTCGGTGCGGACCGCCCCTATGAGCCGTTCCAGATCGATCAGCGCGGCCCCGGCCCGGACGTCACCATCATCTCGCAACTGGTGATGCGCTTCCCGAACGCGACCGAGGCCGAACAGGCAGCACGCGAACTCGAAGCTGCCGATTTCGCCGTCGCACCCGATCAGAACAAGCGGCTCGAGCTGGACAAATATCCTAATGCCCACACCCACTGGCGGCCCGATGTCGCCAATATCGGATCCTTCATCGCCGATAAGGAATTCGTCCTGCAGGTATTCATCCAGCGGCCCAAGGCCGATGAACGCGATCTACTGGGCTGGCTCGGCAACACCTTCGACGCCGAACTCGCCGTCGTCGACAAATTCCGGGCCACCCCTGTGGACCAGCTCGACGAGTTGAAGGTCGATCCGGATGGGCTGCTGGCCCGCGCTGTCGTCCGCGACCGCCGAAACCACACGCTCGACCTGCGCGAATTCAGTGTGTACGGCCCGGCCATCGTCGTGCACACCGCCACGAATCAGGCCACCTCGCAGCGGATGATCGACGAAACCGGGTTGGACGCCTGGGCGATCGCGGACGACACCATCGTCTATCGGGTGCGCGACGAGGCCTCGGGGCCGCGTCTGGTCAACGAGCTCATCGCACGTTCCGGTGACGAATACGATCCGATCGATGCGCCCAAGGATGTGCCCGGCGCGATCTGCCAGCGGCTCAATCGGCGCGGCGATACCGATAAGCAGTTCAAGCACAGCTGCTATGTCACCTATAAGCGCTATGTCGGGAACGTCAACGGCGATAACGAAGCCGACGTTCGGCAGAAGGTGGCGGCGCAATACGCGCTGTTCGCGAATAGTCTGTGACCGGCACACCAACTCGCCTGCGCCGCAACCCGAACCGGCGGTGCTAGTTTCGGGCGGGTGAGCGGGCGTGACATGTATGGCGGCGACATCTTCTCCGGGCATTCGCGATCGAAGAAGCGGACCGTGCCGACGGTCCTCGCCGAACGCGACCTCGTGGTGGAGGATGCGGCGACCGGATTCTGCGGTGCCGTGGTCGGATTCGATCGCACTTACGACGGCGAATTCGTCAAGTTGGAGGATGCGCGCGGTGCCGTGCGGCTATTCGCATTGCGCGAGGCCGCATTCCTGATCGACGGTGCGCCCGTCACGCTGGTCCGGCCCAAGGCCGCGGCGCCGAAGAAGCCGACCCGGTCGGCATCGGGTTCGACCCGGGTCGAGGGGCTGCGCGCGCAGGTCGCGAAGACGAGCCGGATCTGGGTGGAGGGCGTCCACGATGCCGCGTTGGTGGAGCGGGTCTGGGGGCACGATCTGCGGGTCGAGGGCGTGGTCGTCGAACATCTCGAGGGTTTGGACAATCTGGCCGAGCGGCTGACCGAATTCGTGCCCGGAGCGGGCCGGCGGGTCGGTGTGCTGGTCGACCATCTGGTCACCGGTTCCAAGGAAACCCAGCTGACCACCGGACTCGGTAAGTTTGTGCTGGTCACCGGGCATCCCTATGTCGATGTCTGGCAGGCTGTGCGTCCTGCGGCGGTCGGTATCGCGGCGTGGCCGGAGGTGCCGCGCGGCGAGGATTGGAAGACCGGCATCTGCCGTCGGCTCGGCTGGGGCACGCCGCAGGAGGGGTGGCGGCGGGTCTACAACGCGGTCGAATCCTTCCGCGATCTGGAATCCCCCCTGATCGGCGCGGTGGAGCGGCTCATCGACTTCGTCACCGAACCGGAGTGACGTCCATATCAGGTCCATTCGCTGAAATCATGTCCCACTCCGCGGAATTCGGCCCGCACGCCGACGGCGGCGGCGCGCCCGCCGTTGTGGTACTCGCGGTACCGGACGGCGGATCGATGCGCGCAGCTCACCGGGGTATCCGGCATGGACGCACCCGAGTCGCAACCCTCCTTTATGCTCGATAATTATGTGCTCTCCAAGTGCCACGCTGACGGTGTGGGCCGGCTCCTGGCTGGCCGGTTGCAGCGCGCCCGACGACATCCTCGAGGCGCTGTACGCTTGGGCGCCGCGGCACACCATCGCCGCGGGCGATCCGTTGACCGGCGGCCGCGACGACCTGCCGTGGTCATCTCGCGACAACCTGTCCGGCACCGGAGTCATGGCGCTACTCAAGGTGATTCGCGAGGCGATGGCACAACCCGGTGCACAGCTGCGCTTGGTGCTTCCGGTGCCCGGCGATGTGCGCGGACTGCCGACCGGAACGGCCTTCGCCGCTGATGCGATCGAGGCGGGCGAGGGAATGTTGTTCGGCGTTCCGGGCGAGGAGGGCACCGGATTGATCCCGCAGTGGCCCGATGACGACACGCTGCAGTGGACCGTCTACAGCACCCCGATTCCGGCCGCGCCGGGCGCGGATATTTCGCTCGGCGAGGCGGAATACACGATGCGCGAAGCGGTACGCGATGCCGCCGACGCCCTGATGCGCCTGCACACCACCGCCGCGGGCGCGACCGTCGACTCCGACCCCCGCGAACTCATCGAGGCCGAGCTCGCGGATTACTCCCGCCACGACTACCCGGATTCGATCCCGTTGCGCGCCAGGCGAATCCTCGACAGCGCCGACCACGTCGCCGCCATCCTCACTGTCGCCCAACGCGAACCGGCCTCCTCCCCCACTTCCGCCACCGCCATCGGCGCGCAGGAAGACCTCCTACGCCCACTGTGGGACGCGATCCGCGCAGCACGGTTGGTGGCGGTACACGCCGCGGCTCGCGGCAATTCGTAAAGCACCGGCGCAAGGCGGCCACCGGTCCCGTAGGCGCGAGAACACCGGCATCCTCTGGTTGAATGGACCGAGCGATCGCCTGAATCATCCGGGAGGCGGCATGTTTCGCATATCTCGCATTGCCGCGGCTGTAACCGCCGCATTCATCGTCGCTCTCGGCGCCCCTGCCGTTCCCGCCACAGCGATCGTGGGTGGAAATACCACCGAGGCGAGCGCCTACCCGTGGCTCGTCGCCGTCGGCAGCCCGTTTTACGTCTTCCGACCATCCGGGCAGTTCTGCGGCGGTGCGCTCATCGCGCCCGATCGGGTAGTGACAGCGGCGCATTGCGTCGATCTGGCGCGGCTGCTGCCGCAGGCGATCACCGTCACCTTCGGCCGCACCGACCTGCGCTCGCACGCCGGAGTCACCGTGGGAGTCAAGGAGATTCGCATCCACCCGGATTTCCGGGAATCCGATTTCGAGGGCGAGACCGTGCATCACAATGATCTCGCGATCCTCATCCTCGACGAGCCGAGACCGGGCCCGTTCCTGGAAATCGCCGCGCCACAGGGCGATCCGCGCGCATACGGCGACACCGGCACCATCGTCGGCTGGGGCGCGACCTCCGAGAGCGACACCTCGAATACGCTCCTGCGATCCGCCCCCGTCCCGATCGTCACCGACCCGACGTGCGCCGCCGCCTATGGCTCCGCCTTCGACCCCGCCGACATGCTCTGCGCCGGATCCCCCGACGCCGATACCGCCGAATACGACAGCGGCGATCCACTTCTCGTCGCGGGCCGACTGATCGGCCTCACCTCTTGGGGCAAGGGCAGCGCACGCCCGGGGTTTCCCGGCGTCTACGCCTACCTCACGACCCTCAGCTTCTGATCGACAACACCGCGACGAAGTCTGCCCGAACTGGTCTGGCGGGTCCCGACGTCAGCCTGGAGCGCCGGATACATTGTCGACACCAACGCCAATCGGATGTTTGTGCTGACGGGTTGCCGACGACCGGAATTGCGAGGTAGTCGAACATTGCCGGGAGACTGCGGACCAGTCGTATACTCACGTCATGGCGGATGACCAGTCCTCCATCGGATCCCCCGAGACGCCAGTTCTTGTGGTGCAGACTCGGGAACGCGTCTATCGGCTACGCGCTGGGACGGCATATAACGTCGGTCGCGATCCGGCATCCGACGTTATCGTGACCGATCCGCGCGCATCTTCGGTGCACGCCGTGCTGGAGCGGGGTGCGGACGGTTGGGAAATCGAGGACGCGGGCAGCCTCAACGGCACCTTTTTCGAGGGTCACCGCGTCGAGCGGATGCTGATCGACCATGACGAGACGTTCCAGCTCGGTCACGCCGTGGACGGCGAGCAGTTGGCCTGCTCCATCGAGGGGCAAGAAGGACAAACCGGCCAAAAGTCCGATGACGATATCGGGGTAGACACGATGATCGTCTCCGATCCGGGCTACGACCTCGCGGATGAAGCAACGGTCACGAAATTCCACGCGGGTCGGTCCAGGCGAGTTTCGCGAACGCCAGCTTCGGTGGCCCGACCCAGCGCGGTCGTCCGGATCACCTCGCCCACGCTTCGGATCGGACGCGCGGCAGACAACGACATCGTCGCCCACGACCTCATGCTCTCCCGCCATCACGCCGAGCTGCGCACGATCGGCGACGGCAGATACCGGATCGTCGACCTCGACAGCCACAACGGCACCTACGTCAACGGCCACCGAATCGATGCCGCGGACCTGTCCGAATCCGATTTGATCGGCATGGGGCACACCACGTTCCGGCTGGTCGGCGACGAGCTGCGCGAGTTCGTCGACACCGGTGACGTATCGGTCTCGGTGCAAAGCCTCACCGTGCGGACCCCCGAGGGCAAGGTGCTCCTCGACGGGGTGAGCTTCCCGATCCCGCAGCGCTCACTTGTCGGGGTCATCGGGCCCAGCGGAGCGGGCAAGTCGACGCTGCTCGGCGCGGTCACCGGGTTGCGGCCCGCGACGGAGGGGACGGTCCGCTACGACGGACGCGACCTGTACACCGATTACGACGAACTCCGGCACCGAATCGGGCTGGTCCCGCAGGAAGACATCCTGCACAACCAGCTTCCGACGCGGCGCGCGCTGCTCTACGCGGCCGAATTGCGCTTCCCCGGTGATACGCGCCGCGAGGAGCGCGAACAGCGAGTCGACGAGGTCCTCGACGAGCTCGGTTTGGCGCGGCACGCCGATACCCGCATCGATAAGCTCTCCGGCGGACAGCGTAAACGCGTGAGCGTCGCAGTGGAGTTGCTGACCAAACCGTCCCTGTTGTTTCTGGACGAACCGACCTCCGGCCTCGACCCGGGCCTGGACAAAACGGTCATGGAAATGCTGTCCGAACTCGCGCACGACGGGCGGACCGTCATCGTCGTTACGCACAGCGTGGCCAATCTTGATTTCTGCGACCGCCTGCTGGTCCTGGTGCCTGGTGGTCAGCTTGCCTATTATGGGCCGCCGGCGGAGGGGCTGCAGCAGTTCGCACAGCGCAGCTGGGCCGAGGTGTTCCAGGCATTCGACCGCGAGGAAGACCGCGACTGGGCCGGTGAGTTCCGGACTTCGCCACGCTTCGAGAACTACGTGGCGGTCGGATTGACCGACGATGTCGGCCCAGCGGAAGTGCACACACCGGCGCCGCCGCCTGCGCAGCAGTCCAAGCTTGCCCAGCTCAGTACCTTGTGCCGGCGATATCTGGCGGTGATTGCCTCGGACCGAAGCTATCTGGCGCTGCTCGGCGTGATGCCCGTGCTTCTCGGTGGTTTGATCGCCGCAGTGCCGTCAGGCGAGGGATTCGCCGGGCCGCCCGGATCCAACGTCGATGCCCCGACCAAACTCATGATTTTGGCATTCGCGGCATGCTTCGTCGGCACCGGCAACTCGATTCGCGAGATCGTCAAGGAACAGACGATCTACCGCAGAGAACGCGCGGCAGGCCTGTCGGCGGGGGTCTATCTGATGTCGAAACTGCTGGTCCTGAGCGTGATCACCACCCTTCAAGCGGTGGTGTTGGTCTTGGTCGGCACCATCAATGTGGATATGCCGTCCAAGGGGCTCTTCACCTCTGTCGAGCTGGAGCTGATCCTGGCGATGGCGCTGCTCGGGATCGCATCGCTGGCATTGGGCTTGCTGGTGTCGGTGTCGGTGAACACCTCGGAGAAGACACTGCCGCTGCTTATTGTGCTGTCGATGGCACAGCTTGTGCTCACCGGCGGGCTGGTGCGGCTGCCCGGCACACTCGGCCTAGAGCAACTGGCCTACATATCGCCATCCCGTTGGGGGTTCGGAGCGGGAGCCGCCACCCTCGACCTCGACACTCTCACACCGCACACGGGCGCAGCCGACCCGCTGTGGAAACACACCATGGGCACGTGGCTGCTCGACATGGGAGTCGTCGCCGGGCTAGGGGCCGTCTTCCTCGCGCTGGCCTGGTACCGCCTATATCAGCTGCGGCCACGGCGGCGCGGTGCCCGCCGCGCGAGGCTTTGACGCACCAGCGACGCAACCCGGCGGCGCGTCGGGCTGGTGCCATCGACGTCCCCTCGAAAGCTAGGTTGCCGTGGCGGGGCGTCGCGGCGGGGTGCAGCAGTCGATTGCACACGAGGCACCGTTTACGGTGCAGCCGTAGCCTGGAATGTCGCCGAGTCGGCGTGGCGATTTGCCGGTCAGGTGCTCGTTGATCAGTTCAACGACCAACTGGGCGAAGCGGGGATCGGTGCCGGGGGTGGCGGCCCTGGCGAACGCCATGCCGAGTTCCTCCGCCTTCTCCCTGGCTTCGTTGTCCAGATCCCAGATGACCTCGAGGTGATCGGAGACGAACCCGACCGGGCAGACCACGACGGCATCCACACCCTTGCCGGACAGATCCTCGAGATGATCGACGATATCCGGATCGAGCCAAGGGATCCGCGGTGGCCCGGAGCGGGACTGCCACACCAGGTCATAATCGGCGAATCCCGTTGCGGCGGCACATAATCGGGCGGCCTCGGCGACCTGACGACTGTACAGACGGCCACCATCCGCAGGCGGTCCCGCGGAAATATCGGCCGATACCGGTATCGAGTGCGCAGTGAACACCAGTCGAGCGCCTTCCTGGCGCTGCGCGGGAAGAGAACCAACCGCAGCACGAATCGCCGCAGCGAATGCCTCGATCAACAGCGGGTGGTCGAAGTACTGCCGCAACTTCACCAGTTCCGGCGCATCCGGCCCGAAAGCCGCACGCGCTCTTGCGATGTCCTCGTCGTACTGCAGGCAGCCGGAGTATCCACCCCACGCCGAGGTCGGGAACACCAGGGCCGACCGCACACCGTCGGCGGCCATGCGCGCGACGGTGTCCTCGACCATGGGATCCCAGTTGCGGTTACCGAAGTACACCGGCAATTCGATTCCGGCACCGGCCAATTCACGCTCCACCGCGGCGATAATGTCGCGGTTGAGCGCATTGATCGGGGAAACACCGCCGAAGTGCAGGTAATGCTGCGCGACCTCCTCGAGACGTTCGCGCGGCACGCCCCGCCCCCGAGTGACGTTCTCCAGGAACGGCATCACGTCCTCGGGCCGCTCGGGACCGCCGAACGATAGCAGCAGCAGGGCGTCGGCGGCCCGAACCACGGTGTCTCCCTTCGGATTACCTCAGTTGATCGACATATTCTCCGGGAACCAGGTGTTGTGGCTGGCTCCACCGTCGACGTAGATGATCGAACCGGTGGTGCCCGGCAGCCAGTCCGAGAGCAGCGTGACGATCGACTTCGCCACCACGGTCGGATCGTCGACATCCCAGCCGATCGGCGACGCGCCGTCCCAGTAGGTGTTGAGCTGGTTCAGCTTGGCGGCATCGTCGGTCGCGGTGCCCGCGATGGCCTTGGCCGCGAGGGTCTTGATCGGGCCCGCGGCGATCAGATTCGAGCGAATCCGCTTGGCGGTGCCGACCTCGCGCGCCACATACCGGTTCACCGACTCCAGCGCGGCCTTGGCCACACCCATCCAGTTGTAGAACGGCATCGCGGTGCGCGGATCGAAGTCCATGCCGACGAGCGAACCGCCCTCGTTCATCACCGGCAGCACGGCGCGGGCCAGCGAGGCGTAGCTCCACGCCGAGATCTCGAAGGCCTTGGCCGCATCCGGACCGGGACCGTCCAGGAACGGACGCGCCTCCGGGCCCATCAGTGTGCGCGGCGCGAAGGCGATCGAGTGCAGCACACCGTCGAGGCCGTCCGGTGCGAGCTCACGGACCTTATCGGCCAGCGCGACCAGATCGTCCTCGTTGGTGACATCGAGCGGGATGGCCGGGGCGACCTCTTGCGGCAGCCGCTTGGCGATCCGATCGATCAACCGCAGCCGCTCCGGAATGCCGGTGATGATCACCTTCGCGCCCTGCTCCTGCGCGACCGCCGCCGCGTGGAACGCGATCGAGGAATCGGTGATGATGCCGGTGATCAGGATGGTCTTGCCTTCGAGCAATCCGCCCATGGGTTTTCGGTTCTCCTGTAGTCGAAGTTCAACTGGTTACGCGACCGCCGAACATGCCGGCTGTCGGTTGGGTCAGTGGCCCATGCCCATGCCGCCGTCGACCGGGATCACCGCGCCGGAAACATAGGCCGAATCATCGGAGGCCAGAAAGCTGATCACGGCGGCGACGTCTTCCGGCTGGCCCAGGCGCTGCAGCGGAATGAACTTCTTCGCGGTGTCACGCAGATCGTCGGGCAGTTCGGCCGTCATATCGGTCTCGATGAAGCCCGGCGCGACCACATTCGCGGTGATCGAGCGCGAGCCGAGCTCACGGGTGATGGAACGCGCCAGGCCGATGACACCGGCCTTCGACGAGGCATAGTTGATCTGGCCGGGCCCGCCGCCGAGGCCGACGACCGAGCCGAGGAAGATCATCCGACCCCAACGCGCCCGCAGCATGGCGCGGTTCGCGCGCTTGGCGCAGCGGAACGCACCGGTCAGGTTCGCATCGATGACCTTGGTGAACTGCTCCTCGCTCATCCGCATCAGCAGGGTGTCGTCGGTGATGCCCGCATTGGCGACCAGCACCTCGACCGGCCCCTGATGCTGCTCCACCTCGGCGAAGGCGGCATCGACCGAATCACTGTCCGTCACATCGCATTTCACACCGAACAGACCGTCCGGAACCCCCGACCCACGATGCGTGACGGCCACCTTGTGCCCGTCGGCAAGCAGACGCTGCGCGACCGCGAGTCCGATACCGCGGTTGCCACCCGTCACCAGGACCGACCGGGATGTGATGTTCGACATGAGGACCAACCTATCTGTTCGGGTTCGTGCGCCACGCCCGGGCCACACATAGTGCTCTATGTAGAACCGGGCGCGTCGCGACGGCAGGCATTGACGACGACTACGGCAGGCGTTGACGATAGAGCAAGCCGGTAACTACACCGGCAGCGACAACGAGCATGCCGAGCAAAAGCCAAGGCCTGCTGGCATCGCCCCTGGTCATCTCGTAACCGATCTGCTCTTCGAGCGTGTCGTAGACCGCGGTCAACTCGGTCAGGCTCGAAGCGGTATAGAAATCGCCGCCGGAGAGTTTGGCGATCTCGCGCAGCGCATCGTCGTCGACAGGCACCTTGACGCGCTGGGCGCCCTTGCCGTCCTGATCCGGAATCTCCACCGTGCCCCATGACGTGCCGAACGAAATCGTCGACACCGGAACGCCTTTGTTCTTGGCGAGGCGGGCCGCGGTGAAACCGTGCCGTGGGTTGTCGACATCCTTGTCGTCGGGCACCGTCTGCTTACCGTCGGACATCAGCACGATGCGCGCGGGCGGCGGCGTCTCCGCACCACCGAGCACCGTGGCGATAGTGTCGATCGACTGCAGCGCGGTGAGAATGCCCTCACCGGTGGCGGTGCGCTCGGCGAGTTTGATGTTGTCGATGGCCGCCTTGACGGCCTCGCGGTTCGTCGTCGGCGGCACCATCACCGATGCGGTGCCCGCGAAGGTGACGAAGCCGAGATTGATACCTGGGGGCAGCCCGTCGACGAATTCCTTACCGGCCTTCTGCGCCACCTTCAGTCGCGAGGGCGGCACATCGGTCGCCTCCATGGACAGCGAAACGTCCATCACCAGAACGACTGTCGCGCGATTGCGCGGCACCTTCTTGACGGCGGTCGGCCCCGCGGCCGCGATGGTGAGGAACACCAGACCGACCAGCATCAGCGCGATCGGCACATGCCGCATCGGACTCGGCCGCGACGGGGCGACCTTCTCCAGCAGCTCCATATTGGTGAACTGCAGCATGTGCCGGTGGCGGCTGCGCTGAACGAGGATGTAGCCCAACGCGATCAGCACGACCACGGCGAGGAAACCGAGCCAGACCAGCGCGGTGAAATGCGAAATACTCACTGGCGCGGCGCCCGTCCGCTCGGGGCGCCGAATGCGTGGCGCCGGGTGGACACGAACCGGACCACGTCGGAGATCCAGTCCCGATCGGTCTGCAGGGTGAGCACCGGTGCGCCGCAACTGCGCAGGGCCTGCTCGACCTGAACGCGATGGCGTTCGGCGGCGGCCGCGAAATCGGCACGCAGCGAAGGCGTCACGCTGAATTCACGGGTGCGCCCGGTCTCGGGATCGTGCAGCACCACATCACCCACGGCGGGCAGCGACAGATCGCGCGGATCGAGCACTTCCACCGCGAGCAGATCGTGGCGCGCGGAGATGGCGCGCAGTGAGCGCTGCCAGTTGATATCACCGAGGAAGTCGCTGATGACCACCGCGAGTCCGCGCTTGCGCTGCGGGCGGCGCAACGATTCGATCGCCTCGCGCAGATCGCCGCGCACACCGTCGCGGGCGTGCGGCGTCGTCGCGATCTCGCGCAGCATCGACTGCGCGTGCACCCGGCCGCTGCGCGCGGGAATGCGGGTCAACTGCTCACCGGTCGCGACGACCGCGCCGATCCGATTACCGCCGCCGCTGGTGAGGTGGGTGATCGCCGCGGCAGCCGCGACGGCCAGATCACGCTTCTGGCACAGCGCGGTGCCGAAGTCGAGGCTGGCCGACAGATCGACCACCATCCAGGTCTCGAGTTCCCGGTCCGCGATCATCTGCCGCACATGCGGATGGGTGGTGCGGGCGGTGACCGACCAATCCATCTGGCGCACATCGTCGCCCGGCTGATAGGTCCTGGCCTCGCCCGGCTCCGAGCCGGGGCCCGGAATCAAACCGAGGTGATCGCCGTGCAGAACACCGTCGAGTCGACGACGGACGGTCAGTTCCAGTGTTCTGAGCGCCGCCGTCAGCTTGGGGTCGGACAGTTCGCCCGATCGGAAAGACGGTGGTGTATGTGGGGACATCGGCACTGGTGGAACCCCGTCTTGTGGAAAATCAGGCACAGCCGATGCCGAGGTCACTTCGGCTGGTTATTGCCGGCGGCCGGAGACATCTGCGCGACCGGCGGCTGCGGCACCGCGTCCTGGGGGGCGGCCGGCTGCGGGATCGGCGGCTGCGCGCCGTGCGGACCCATGGCGGGCGAGGCGGCCGGAACGGGTGCGGCCTGCGCCCCGGCTCCTTGCGGCGCGACCGCCTGCGGCGCGACCTGCGGCAGGCCGACGGTCTGCAGCACGCGCTTGATCACATCGTCGGGGCTGATCTCATCGGCGAGCGCGTCGTAGGACAGCACCAGACGGTGGCGCAGCACATCCGGAATCACCTCGACGACATCCTGCGGCACCACATAGTCGCGGCCGCGAATCAGCGCGACGGCGCGGGCCGCGGCGATGATGCCGAGGCTGGCGCGCGGCGAGGCGCCGTAGGCGATCCAGCTCGCCACATCCTGCATGCCGAAGTCACCGGGCTTGCGGGTCGCCGCGATCACCCGGACCACGTAGTCGACCAGTGCATGGTGCACGAACGTATTCGCGGCCACCTTCTGCAAGCGGATCAGCTCGGACGGCTCGAGGATCGGCTTGGCTTCCGGCGGAGTGACACCCATCCGGTAGATGATCTCGCGCTCTTCCTCCACCGACGGGTAGTCGACGACCACCTTGAACAGGAAGCGGTCGCGCTGCGCCTCGGGCAGCGGGTACACGCCCTCGCTCTCGATCGGGTTCTGGGTCGCCATGACCAGGAACGGATCGGGCATCGGGTAGGTCTTGCCGCCGATCGACACATGCCGCTCGGCCATCACCTCGAGCAGTGCGGACTGCACCTTGGCGGGCGCGCGGTTGATCTCGTCGGCGAGGACGAAGTTCGCGACGACCGGGCCGAGTTCGGTATCGAATTGCTCGCGGCCCTGGCGGTAGATCCGGGTTCCGATGAGGTCGGTTGGCACCAAGTCGGGGGTGAACTGGACGCGGGAGAACGAACCGCCGACCACCTTGGCGAAGGTCTCTACCGCAAGGGTTTTGGCGATACCCGGGACACCCTCGAGCAGTACGTGGCCGCGTGCGAGCACCCCGACGAGCAGCCGTTCGACGAGCCGATCCTGGCCGACGATAACGCGCTTGACCTCGTATATCGCCTTCTCCAGGGTCTGGACGTCACGCTCCAGGGTGCTGGGTGCGGGAGCAGCGGCCTCTTTCGCCAAACTTGCCCCGCTCACACCGTCCGTCGAAGTCACCAACATCCCCGCTTTCGCTTTGGTCCTGTGCGTGCTGCCACAACTATTCCAGGTAATGGCCGCATATGCCGCAACCGGACCCGAGATAATGGCAAATCAACAGGTTCGCGGTCGGGTTCGCGGCGGACGGCCCAGCCTGGGCGTTACCAGACGAGCCTAGGGGTTACGAGACGATCCGCACCGCGTACGGCATGATGCCGCCCTCGCGCACCGGAGACACCCGTACCACCTCGCCGGATTGCGGCGCCTCGACCATCTTCCCGTTTCCGAGGTAGAGCGCAACATGTTCGCTGCCGTTCGGCCCCCAGAACAGCATGTCGCCGCGGCTGCGCTCGGCAACGGGCACTCTGGCGCCCGCGTTGTATTGATAGCCGCTGTAGTGCGGCAGTGAGACGCCGATACCGGCGAAGGCGTAGATCATCAGACCCGAGCAGTCGAAGCCGACCTTGTTGTAATCGCCGTAGCTGTCGGCGACACCGCCGTCGCGGATGCCGAGGGTCGGCCCGTCCTCGTCGCCACCGCCCCAGGCATAGATGACGCCCAGCTGCGACATGGCCCGATCGACCACGGTTTCGATCGCCTCGGAGCCGCCGATGGGCGGCATGGTCGGCCCGGTGACGCGCGGGCGGGTCTGGCGCGGCGGCGAATCCTCCATCTGGATATGCGGCCGCTTACCCGCGCCCGCCTGTGCCGCGCGGTCTCTGGCGGCCTGGTCCTGGGCCGCACGTGCGGCGGCGGCCGCGGCGGCCGCGCGGATAGCGGCCTCCTCAGCCTTGCGCTGTTCGTCCCAGGACAGATATGCCTCACGTTGCCCTTGCAGCCCGGCCACATTCGCGCGCGCCTGGTCGAGGCGACCCTGCGCCACCGTGCGCTCGCGTAGTAGGCCCTCTCGCTGCGCCGCCTGCTGATCCTGTTCGGCCTGCACGGCGGCGACGGCGTTCTCGGCGTCGGTCTTCTTCTGCTCGGCCACCGCGGCGGCCGCGTCGGCGGCCGATTTCGCTTGGCGCGCACTGGCATTCCTATTGCCCTGTTCGATCTGGGCGCGGCGCAGCGAGTCGAGCACCGACTGCTGATTCTTCGATACCAGCGTGAACACCTGGGCACGGCTGAGGGCGACCTCCGGGGTGGCCGAGGACAGATAGGTGACCATCGAGGTCGCGGCGGGCCGGGTGTACGCCTGCACCGCGAACTGGTCGAAGTTGCGTCTGGCCTGGTCGACCTGGATTCCGGCGTCGCTCAGTTCGCGCTGGGTCTGCACCACCGCGGCCGCGGCCGCGTCGGCGGCGTCGCGGGCGTCCTGCAGATCGACGAGGGCCTTGTTCACCTCTTCGCGCTTCTGGGCGATCGCGCCGTCGAGTTCCCGCAGCTTCTGATCCGTCACCGCGACCTGGTTGATCAGCGCGCCGACCTCGGTCACTCTGGCGTCGACTTGTGCTCCGGCGTCGACGATCTGGCTATCGCTCGGGTTGGGCGGGGCGGGCGGCACCGCAGCGACCGGTCCGGCCGTGACGAGCACAGCGGCAGTGACCAGCAACCCCAGAGCGACCCACAGCGGACGCCGAGAACCGGCAACGCCGTTGTTGCGCATCGCACCTCCCAAGGACCCGACCAGGCTTAACCTCACGAGCCCCCTGCGAACCATAACGCTCAGTGGTGCACAGATAGCTCTCTGAACACTCTTTCCCCATCAGTCACCATTCGAACCGTACGACACATCATTCACTAAAGAAACTCCGGCAACAGAACTACAGCCGCGTAATTTGGTAGTTGCCGAGAAATAGCCACACAGGCGCGAGGATTCGGCCGGCAAAAACAAACCGACCGATAGGAAAAGTAACTGAGCGAATGCTCGTTACGAGGTGAGATCCCTGTCGTCGCCGGGACCCGAAACCCCTACCGACACAGCCCGCCCTGCAGAACGGCGAGACTTCACCCAGTAGAGTCCGCCGACCACCGCCGCCGTGCCGACAAGCAACACACTGGTGATCGCGGTCCAGGAAAAGGTCTCCGGACGCTCCAGCTGATCAACGAAAAGCCGCGCCGCCTGCGCCGAATGCCCCTGAGTGCTCTTGGAAAGGTCCTCGGCCCGCTCCAGCTTCACCCGGCTGATCGAATCGCTGTAGGTGCCGACCCAGTCGTCGCTGAACACCACCACGGTTCCGTGCTCGGTCTTGCCGACCTCGGTGGCCAGGTCCCGTAGATTGGAGTCGTGGCCTGGATTACCGGGAATCACCACGATGCTGAGCTCGATGCCGTGGGCGCGAGCATCGGCGACGACCGCCTCGAGTGCGTCCTGATCCTTACCCTTCGGCGTGGCCACATGATTGTCGACCACATCCTCCTTGATCTGGGTCAACGTCTTGTCGTCGATACCAGGGGGGAGTTCGGCGCGCATAGGCGTGAACACCGAGGTGTGCGAGACGGTCATCTTCCATCCGGTCTGTCGAGCCGCATCGGCACGCGAGGCGACGGGCATCCAACACTGCAGGGTGAACCGGTGCGGGCCCACCAGTCACTCCGAACAACTCGAAAGCACAGTACGCGACGGAGTGTCGGATCACCTTCGGACGTCGCGCTCAACGGCACCCGCGCGTTTCACAGGACAAGCGTACTGTTAGGCTCGAAGCCGCGAGGAACCAGTACGTTCCAGCGCTGGGACCCTCCGAACACGTAACCGAAGCGACTGCCTGCAGGTCGCTCGAAAAAACCAGCCGCGGGCACAGCCCCGCCCGCGGCCACCCTCACAGACGAGTGGAGCTGACGTGACGACAAGTATCGATACTTTCGGCGCCAAGGGCACCCTCGAGGTCGGAAGCAACTCCTACGAGATCTTCCGTCTCTCGGCCGTGCCCGGTACCGAAAAACTCCCCTACGCACTGAAGGTCCTCGCGGAGAATCTGCTCCGCACCGAGGACGGCGCCAACATCACCGCCGATCACATCCGCGCCATCGCGAGCTGGGATCCGTCGGCTCAGCCGAACACCGAGATCCAGTTCACCCCGGCCCGCGTGATCATGCAGGACTTCACCGGTGTGCCCTGCATCGTCGACCTGGCCACCATGCGCGAGGCCGTCGCCACCCTCGGCGGCGACCCGGACAAGGTCAACCCGCTCGCCCCCGCCGAGATGGTCATCGACCACTCCGTCATCATCGACGTATTCGGCCGTGCGGACGCCTTCGAGCGCAACGTCGACATCGAATACCAGCGCAACGGCGAGCGCTACCAGTTCCTGCGTTGGGGCCAAACGGCTTTCGACGATTTCAAGGTCGTCCCGCCGAGCACCGGCATCGTGCACCAGGTCAATATCGAGCACCTGGCGCGCGTCGTCATGGTCCGCAACGGCCAGGCCTACCCGGACACCTGCGTCGGCACCGACTCGCACACCACGATGGTCAACGGCCTCGGCGTATTGGGTTGGGGCGTCGGCGGTATCGAGGCCGAGGCGGCCATGCTGGGCCAGCCGGTCTCCATGCTCATCCCGCGCGTCGTCGGCTTCAAGCTGACCGGTGAGATCAACCCGGGCGTGACCGCCACCGACGTGGTGCTCACTGTCACCGATATGCTGCGCAAGCACGGTGTGGTCGGCAAGTTCGTCGAGTTCTACGGCAAGGGCGTCTCCGAGGTGCCGCTGGCCAACCGCGCCACCCTGGGCAATATGAGCCCCGAATTCGGTTCCACCGCAGCGATCTTCCCGATCGACGAGGTGACCGTCGACTACCTGAAGCTGACCGGCCGCTCCGACGAGCAGGTCGCGCTGGTCGAGGCCTACGCCAAGGAGCAGGGCCTCTGGCACGACGCCGACAAGGAGCCCGCCTACTCGGAGTACCTGGAGCTGGACCTGAGCACCGTGGTGCCGTCCATCGCCGGTCCGAAGCGTCCGCAGGACCGGATCCTGCTGTCGGAGAGCAAGACCGCCTTCCGCAAGGACATCCACAACTACACCAGCGACGCGGAGACCGGTCCGGCCGCCACCACCCCGCACACCCACCTGGACGAGGCCATCGAGGAGTCCTTCCCGGCCAGCGATCCGGCGGTGCTTTCCTTCGCCGAGGACGACGCGGTGCTGCCGTCGGCCGCGAACGGTGCGGTGGGCCGCCCGTCCAAGCCGGTCAAGGTCTCCACCGAGGAGTACGGCGACTTCGTGCTGGACCACGGCGCGGTCGTGGTCGCCTCGATCACCTCCTGCACCAACACCTCCAACCCGTCGGTCATGCTGGGCGCGGCCCTGCTGGCTCGCAACGCGGTGGACAAGGGCCTGACCCGCAAGCCGTGGGTGAAGACCTCGATGGCCCCGGGTTCGCAGGTCGTCAACGGCTACTACGAGAAGGCCGGCCTGTGGCCGTACCTGGACAAGCTGGGCTTCAACCTGGTCGCGTTCGGCTGTGCCACCTGCATCGGCAACACCGGTCCGCTGCCGGAGGAGATCTCCAAGGCGGTCAACGACAACGACCTGACCGCCACCGCGGTGCTTTCCGGTAACCGCAACTTCGAGGGCCGCATCTCCCCCGACGTGAAGATGAACTACCTGGCCTCCCCGCCGCTGGTCATCGCCTACGCGCTCGCGGGCACCATGGACTTCGACTTCGAGAACGACGCGCTCGGCAAGGACACCGACGGCAACGACGTGTTCCTGAAGGACATCTGGCCTGCGCCGCAGGAAATCCAGGACACCATCGACCGGGTCATCTCCCGCGATATGTTCCTCGAGGACTACAAGGACGTCTTCAAGGGCGACGAGCGCTGGCGTTCGCTGCCGACCCCGGAGGGCAAGACCTTCGACTGGGCCGAGGAGTCGACCTACGTCCGCAAGCCTCCGTACTTCGAGGGCATGCCGCAGACGCCGGAGCCGGTCACCGATATCAAGGGCGCGCGTGTGCTCGCACTGTTGGGCGACTCGGTCACCACCGACCACATCTCCCCTGCGGGCAACATCAAGCCGGGCACCCCGGCGGCGCAGTACCTGGAAGCCAACGGCGTCGAGCGCAAGGATTACAACTCCTACGGCTCGCGTCGCGGTAACCACGAGGTCATGATCCGCGGCACCTTCGCCAACATCCGGCTGCGCAACCAGCTGCTCGACGATGTCTCGGGCGGTTACACCCGCGACTTCACCCAGGACGGCGGCCCGCAGGCGTTCATCTACGACGCCTCGCAGAACTACCAGGCCGCCGGCATTCCGCTGGTCGTGCTCGGCGGTAAGGAGTACGGTTCGGGCTCCTCGCGTGACTGGGCCGCCAAGGGCACCTCGCTGCTGGGTGTGAAGGCCGTCATCACCGAGTCCTTCGAGCGCATCCACCGCTCGAACCTCATCGGTATGGGCGTCATTCCGCTGCAGTTCCCGGCCGGTGAGTCGGCCGCGTCGCTGAAGCTGGACGGCACCGAGACCTTCGATATCGAGGGCATCACCAAGCTGAACGAGGGTGCGACTCCGAAGACCCTGAAGGTCACCGCCACCAAGGAGAACGGTGATGTCGTCACCTTCGACGCGGTGGTCCGGATCGACACCCCCGGTGAGGCCGACTACTACCGCAACGGTGGCATCCTGCAGTACGTGCTGCGCAACATGATTCGCGGCTGAACGACTGTGCTGTAGTAGGTCCGCGCACCGCATTACCCGCGGTGCGCGGACCTCTTCACATCGCATTGCCCGCTTCGCTCGGAGGAGCCCGCCGAAATGCCCAAAGTCAGTGATGATCACCTCGCCGCCCGGCGTAGTCAGATTCTGGACGGGGCGCGGGCCTGTTTCGCCGAGTACGGGTACGACGGTGCGACCGTGCGCCGCCTGGAAGAGGCCATCGGCCTGTCTCGCGGCGCGATCTTCCACCACTTCCGGGACAAGGACGCCCTGTTCCTCGCGCTGGCCCAAGAAGACGCCGACCGCATGGCCGATGTCGCGGCCAATCAGGGTCTGGTACAGGTCATGCGCGATATGCTCGCCCACCCGGAGCAATTCAATTGGCTCGGAACCCGTTTGGAGATCGCGCGCCGCCTGCGCACCGATCCGGAATTCCGCGCCAGCTGGACCCAGCGCTCCGCCGAACTGACCGCCGCCACCCTCGCCCGCCTGGAACGCCGCAAGGCCGCGGGCGCCCTCCGCGACGACGTCCCCACCGACGTCCTACTCGGCTACCTGGATCTGGTGCTGGACGGCCTGATCGCCCGCATAGCCTCCGGCCACACCAACGAAAACCTCTCCGCCGTACTGGATCTCGTAGAAGCCTCGGTCCGCCGCAAGGAGTGAGTCAGCGGCGGCATCCCCGCGCGGACCATCCGGGTCACGACGACACCGGGCAACCACGGATGCGTCACGGAATGCGGAATCTCGACAATAATCGTCGACATGGAACTAAACGGAGCACGAGTCCTGATCACCGGCGCGACGGGCGGGATCGGAGTCGCGATCGCCGCCGCGGTCACCGCGCGGGGTGCGAACGTAGTGCTGTCCGGACGGCGAGCCGAAGCACTCGACCAAGTCGCGACCCGGTTCGGTGCGCGGGCGGTGGTCGCGGACCTCGCCGCGCCGGGTGGTGCCGAGAAGCTGCTCGAGGAAGCCGGTGACCTCGATGTCGTCATCGCCAATGCCGCACTGCCCGGTTCGGGCGACCTGCTCGACTATTCGCTGACCGAGATCGATCGGGCGCTGGAGGTCAATCTGCGCGCCCCCATCGTGCTTGCCCGCTTTGCCGGTGCGCAGATGGCCGAGCGCGGCAAAGGACACCTGGTCTTCATCAACTCCCTGTCCGGCAAGGCCGCATCCGGCAAGGCGGCGATGTACAACGCGACCAAATTCGGACTGCGCGGCTTCGCCTTGGCCTTGCGCGCCGACCTGCAAAGCCGCGGTGTCGGTGTCTCCTCGATCTACCCCGGATTCGTCAGGGACGCGGGCATGTTCGTCAAATCCGGTGCGGCCGTACCACCCGGCGTCGGCACCCGAAGCCCGGAAGACGTCGCGAAAGCCGTGGTCCGAGCGATCGAACGGAACATCGCCGAAACCGACGTGGCCCCCCTCCCGGTCCGCCTCGGCGCGACATTGGCCCTGATCGCCCCCAATCTCTCGAGCCGCGTCCAGCGTCTCTTCGGCGCCGACAAGGTAATGGCCGAACTAGCCGCTGGTCACCGCAATATGCGCTGAACCCTACGACGGGATGCAACGCATTCCCCGATACACCGTCGCCTCGATCTTCGTCGGCGGCGCATACGAGCTGGTCAGTGATGGGACAAGCGACTGAATACGATGCCGGCGCCGGCGAATCCGAGCGTGCCCAATAGGACGCACCAGAGGAGGGCGAGGGGCGTGTTGTGGCCGGTGTCCAGGGAGTTCAGGAGGCCGCGCACGGTTTCGATGATGGGGGTGGCGGGTTGGTAGTCGGCGAAGCCGCGGAGCCAGTGGGGCATGGTGGTGGTTTGGACGAAGGCGCTGCTGATGTAGGGGATGAACATGATGGCGTAGGTGAGGCCGCCGGCGGCTTCGGGATTCTTGGCGACCAGACCAAGAGCGACGGCGATCCAGGAGATGGCGGTGACGAACAGGGTGATTACCGCGAGGGCCGCCAGCCAGCCGAGTGGTCCCGCCTGGGGACGGTAGCCGAGTGCGAGCGCAACCGTGACCGCGATCGCGATGGCCGCGAGATTACGGACAACGCCCTCGGCGACGTGGCCGGCGAGCACGGCCTGACGGAACATCGGCAGGGTGCGGAAGCGGTCGATGCTGCCCCTCGTCATATCGGTGGAGACGGCGGTGGCGGTGATCGATGAGCCGAAACCCGTGCACAGCAACATGATTCCGGGCACCACATAGTCGAGATAGGGTCCGCCGACATCGATGGCACCGCCGAAGACGTAGGTGAACAGCAACATCACCAGAATCGGCATGAGCAGCGAAATGATCAGGGTGTCGCGGCTGCGCAGGGTGTGCCGGGCACAGCGGCGGAACATGACGACGGTGTCGGCGAAGACGTCGGTCACCTGGCGGCGGCTTCGATGATGTCGGCGGTGCGGGCGGCGGCGTCCTCGGTGCTCAGTGTCTTCGCGAATTCCGCTGTGCGGGACCGGCGTTCGGGCGTCAGCAGCGAAGCGACGCCTTGTTCCAGCCGGGCCTCGGTCAGTTGCGTGAACGGCAGATGTGCCCCCAACCCGAGGCGCTCGACCTGCCCGCCCCACATCGGTTGTTCGAACGACACCGAGCACACCAGCGTCGGCAATCCGGCGCGCAGACTCTCGAACAGCGTCCCGATACCGCCGTGATGCACCGCCGCGGCGCAATATGGAAAAACCAGATCGTGCGCGAACGGACCGACAACCTTTACATTCGGCCCTGCCTGCGCATCGGCAATATCCAGATCACTCCACCCCGCACTGACCAATGCGCGCACACCCGAACGAGCAGCCACTTCGGTAACCATCGCCAGCACCGCGGCCGTATCCCGAATGGGCATACTGCCGAATCCGAAGAACACCGGTGGCTCCCCCGCCCCGATCCACGACAGAATGCCCGCATGGTCGCCGGCCAGATCACCGACGGCCTCGCGGGCAGCGTTATCGAGGGTAAGAAATCCGGTGAACGGCCTGCGCTCATCCCATTGTTCGGGCAATCCGGGAACCAACGCCGGATCGTAGATCTGCACCTCGGGAACATGCGCACGCGCCAATACCGCCGCGGTACTCGCCCGCGATTTCGGCAGCCCGAGCGTCGCGCGTAGATCGTTGAGATAACGCATGAATACCACCCGGCGCAGATTCTCCGCCACCGCCCATGTCGCACGATTCACGGCCGCAGGCGGATTCCACCGCGGCGGCAGGGCACCCGGAAACGGATATGCGCCATTACTGCGGCAGGGGAAATAATGCAGGCTGACCAGTGGAACCCCCATTGCCTCCGCAACCGAACTCGCTCGATCCTCGGTGACGGTGCTCGCCACGATCAGATCCGCACCCGTGCAAACGTCGATGACTTCTCGATTCATCTGCTGGGCATAATCGGCCATCTGCCGGGCTACCAATTGCATGAGCCGCAAGGTGTTTCCTGCGGCCAGTGCCCGCTGCCCGGCGTCCGAACTGTAGAGCTGCTGCACATCCGGTCCGCAGGCGAGGGCGGCAAGTCCGGTGGCCGTGGCGAATTCGACCAGATTCGGCGGCGCCCCGAGCAGCACATCATGGCCGCGACGGCGCAACTCGAGTCCCAGCGCCACGACGGGCTGGACATCACCGCGGGTTCCGGTGAGCGGAATCGCTATTTTCACGGCGGCTCTTTCGGTATCGGGTCCCCTGACGACGCCGACCGGATATTCCACAGAATTGAGGGCTCCGCACGGCGGCGATGTGTCAGTACAGTGCCATTGTGCACATAGCGATGTTCATGGACTACCACCCGGCCACCCTCGGTGGGGTCCAGACCGCGGTCGCTTCGCTGTGCCGAGGACTCGAACGCGCAGGTCACCGCGTCACCCTGTTCGTCGCGCCGCAGCCGGGCGCCGACCAGCTCCCGAATGTGGTGCCGCTGCGCGCCGCCGGCGGTTTCGCGGTGAACGGATTCCCGGTCGTGCTGCCGACCAAGCACAATGCCGAACTCATCGACGCCGCCTTCGCCGCACGCGGCCCGATCGACCTCGTGCACACCCACACCACCTACGGTGTCGCCATCGCCGGGATGAAAGCCGCACGGCGACACCGGATTCCGCTGATCCACACGGCCCAGAGCCGCGACGACGCGTTCATCGAGAACACCTCGCCCGCACCATATCCGGCGGCGTTGGCCCTACGCGCCCTGCACGGCCGGTTCGTACCGCACGATACGCATATGCCGCACCGCGCCGAAAGCCGTGCGGCACGCCATGCCTGGTGGCCGATCGTCGGTCAGGCCCAGGCCGCGGATCGGGTCATCGCGCCGACCCAGCACTTCGCCGACCAACTGCTTGCCCACGGTCTGACCCGGCCGCTTCGGGTGGTATCCAACGGTGTCGATGACGAGCTCATCGAAAACCTCGGCGGCACACCGGTTGCCGAACGCACGATCGACGCGCCATTGCGGCTGATCTGGTGTGGGCGGCTGTCGGCCGAGAAGCGGCTGCTCGCCGCGATCGAGGCAGTGCGGCATCTCGACGACTGCGCACTCGACGTCTACGGCGACGGTGACCTGCAGGCCCAGGCGGCCGCCGTCATCACCGAATATCGACTCGCGGACCGAATCCGCTTGCACGGCAGGGCCACTCAGGCCGAATGCCTTGCTGCCATGTCCGAAGGCGACGCACTGCTGTTCCCCTCCAACGGTTTCGACACGCAGGGCATGGTCCTATTGGAGGCGGTGGCGGCCGGCCTGCCGATCATCTACTGCGATCCCGATCTCGACGAGTCGGTGCCTGCCGGGGGCGGCATTCGCACCGCCGATCCGTCGCCGGTAGCGATCGCCGACACCATCGCCGAGCTCGACGCCGATCGCGCCACGCTCGCGGAAATGCGCCAGATTCTCAGCAAATACGGCGACTCGGTGCGCCAGTCACAGCACATCGGGACCGTGCTCGAAATCTATCGACAGGCCAGGGCCGAGTCCGCGCGCAGCCCGGAGCTGGTCATGCCGCAATCGCTTTCGGAGGTACCGACCGCGCCTGGTCGATTGCCACTGGTCGGCCACAGTCTGCAGGCCCTGCGCGACGCTCCGGGCTTCGTCACCTCGCTGGCCGATCTCGGCCCGATCGTGCGCCTGCGGTTCGGCCAGAAGACCGGATATCTGCTCACCACACCGGATCTCGTCCGCGAGGTCGGGCTCGGCGATGCCGAACTCAATCGGGACGATCTGCGTGAGGCCATCGAGGATGTCGCGGGCGGATCCGTCAATGTTCTGCACGGTGAAGAACACAAGCTGCGGCGGCGCATGATCTCGCCCGCGCTGCGGCAGAGCCGGCTCGCCGAATACACGCGGTCGGCGGCCGATATCGCCGAAACCTGGTCGGCGGGACTGCCTTCGGGCGGACGCGTGAATCTCATGGACGAGGCGCACGGCCTGATCCTCGACACGGTCTCCTCGACACTGTTCACCGCCGAGTTCAGCGATCACGCACGCCGCGAGATCCGGGACAGCGTCCCATGGCTGCTCAGTCAGGTCATTCTGCGCACCGCGCTGCCCCCGCAGGTGCGCCGACTGCGGCTCATCTCGAACTGGCGCTGGCGCACCAAGGCTCGCCACCTGCGCACGGCCATCGGTGCTGTCATCGCCGAATACCGCCGCCGCGACGAGGATTTCAACGATGTGGTCTCGGCGCTCATCCGGCACACCGACAGCGAGACCGGCGCGACGCTGTCCGATGAGCACATCATCGACGAAGCGATCCTCATGCTGGCCGGTGGCGTCGGCTCGATGGCATCGCTGACCGGCTGGCTCTGGCACGAGGTCATGCGTCGCCCGCACATCGCCGAGCGGTTGTATGCCGAACTCGATTCCGTCGTGGGAACGGGCCCGGTCCGCGCCGATCATCTCGGCGCACTTCCCTACCTGAAACAGGTTGTGGCAGAGACACTTCGGTTCTGGGGGCCGTGGATCAGCGCGGGCACCGCCGACGGCGACGTCACCATCGGCGGACTCACCGTTCCGGACGGCACAGCAATCATGTTCTCCCCCTACCTGGTTCAGCACAACAAGCGCTACTACGCCGATCCGGAAGCGTTCGACCCGGATCGCTGGTCGCCCGAGCGCGCAGCCGATATCGACAAGAAGGCCAACCTCTCGTTCGGCGTCGGTCGTCGCCGCTGCCTCGGCGACCATTTCGCCATGATCGAGATCGGCCTCGCCGCCGCCGCGCTGCTGGCCCGCTGGCGCCCGACACCCGACCCGAACTATACGGTGCGCGCCTCCAATCGAGACTTCGTCCTGTCGCCCTCAGCGCTGCCGGTTACGCTGCGACCGCGATGAATACTTGCTTGGAGTGCACTCCAGGTCACTAGCGTGGGTCACATGAGCAAAGTTTGGTTCATCACCGGAGTCTCACGAGGGTTCGGCCGTGAATGGGCACTCGCCGCATTGGAGCGCGGCGATCAAGTGGCCGGCACGGCGCGCGATACCAGCACACTCGACGATCTCGTCGCGAAGTACCCGGATAGCTTCCTGCCACTGCGCCTGGACGTCACCGATCGGGACGGCGATTTCGCCGCGGTACAGCAGGCCGCCGAGCGATTCGGGCGGCTCGATATCGTGATCAACAATGCCGGCTACGGTCAGTTCGGCATGATCGAGGAACTCAGCGAGGACGAGTTCCGCGCCCAATTGGAAACCAATGTCTTCGGCGCACTGTGGGTCACCCAGGCGGCACTGCCGATCCTGCGGGCCCAGGGCAGCGGCCACATCGTTCAGGTATCGAGTATCGGCGGCATCTCCGCCTTCCAGAACCTCGGTGCCTACCACGCGTCGAAGTGGGCGCTGGAGGGTTTCTCCCAAGCGCTCGCCCAGGAGGTCGCACCCTTCGGCATTCACGTCACCCTGATCGAACCGGGCGGATTCGGCACCGACTGGGGCGGCCCCTCGGCGCAGCATGCCACCCCGCTCCCCGCCTACGATGCGGCCAGGGCCGCCCGAGCCGCCCAACGCTCGGCGGTGCACCAGGGCGATCCGGCCGCCACCAGCGCCGCCATCCTCGCGGTCGTCGATGCGCCCGAGCCGCCGCTGCGCATTTTCCTCGGTGAGGTCCCGCTGACCATCGCCACCGCGGATTACGAATCCCGCCTGGCGCTCTGGCGCGAGTGGCAGCCAATCTCCGCTGCCGCACAGGGGGATTGAGCCGCCACCTCTGGTGCGACGCCGCCGGGGAGAGTGGGAATGATGGTGGCCCCATCCCCGGCGGAAACCGGCCCGGGCGGGTCAGTAGTTGGCATTCAGATAGTCGGCGGCATGGGTGGTCCACAGGACATTCGTGCCGGGCATATTGTGTCCGGAGTAGAGAACGTGCTGACCGTCCGGCCACGGCGTCAGATAGCCGATGACACCGTTGACCGCGGCCGCATAGCGATCGAGATTGCCGATCGGATCGGTCATCAGGAACCGCAGCAATTCGGCGAAGATCATCGGGGCCACATTTCCGATGCGGGCACCTTCGACGAACGAGAACGGCGAGATGCCGACATCGATGACCCGCAGCGGCGAGTCGCCCGGCGACGCGGTGATGATATCGCCCGGATTCGCATACTCCTTGACATCGAGGGCCGGCCAGGCGCCGCGTTCCCCGTGCAGGCCGTAAGTCGTTGCCGGACATAGATTGCCGACCGAGTGGCCGCGTTTGCGCAGCGGGTTCGCGATATTGACGGCGAAGGCGATTTCCAGGGGCGAGCCGTCGGTGTTCTTGTACTTACCCGACCGCACTCCCTCCAGAATCTTGCTCGCGCAGATACTTCCGAGCGAATAACTCAGCAGCCCGCAGACATTCGGCGAGTCCTGAATCGCCCGCACGCCCGCGGCAACACCGAGCCGGATCGAGGTATCCAGCGAAGGGCCCCACAGATCCGGGCTCGGCCCGACCGAGGCGGGCCAATCCGGCTCGAAGGCGGTGAAACGGCCGGGATCTAGCAGTTTCGTGACATCGCGCAGCATGCCGGCGGGCGTCCCATTGGTATTCCGCGGTTCACCCGTGCCGCGGAGGGTGATGATGTCGATCATCACCACATGGTGAACCCATGACCGGCCCAGCACCCGAGTAGCGAACTACCCTATTTCGCGCCACCCTCGAGGCTGCCGAGCAGTACCCGGGCGATCCGATCCAAGTCGCGGCGATCCTTCGCCGAAAGCACCGACAGCATCCTGGTTTCGTTCTCGGTATGCGCGGTGACGACCTTGTCGATCAGCGTGCGACCCGTCTCGGTGAGCGCCACCCTGATGGCGCGGCGATCCGCCGCATCCGCGATGCGACGGACCAACCCCGCCGACTCCAGACGGTCGAGCCGACCGGTCATTCCGGCGCGCGACAGCATCAGCGTGTCGGCCAGCACCGAAGGGTTCAATTCGAACGGCTCGCCCGAACGACGCAGTGCGGCAAGCACATCGAACTCGCCGCGCTGCAGTCCGTGCGCGATGAAGACCGCCTCGATATCTCGCTGCGCGACCACGAGCAGCCGACCCAGCCGCCCGATCACGCCCATCGCCTCCAGCTCGAGGTCCGGCCGCTCCCGCCGCCACTGCTCGACTATCGCATCCACCGGATCCCGTCCGATCTCATCCATGGACAAGATTCTATTCGCTGCTATATAGTTCGGTAGCGAATTATCAACCACCGAACAATCGGAGAGCATCGTGAACGCAACCACCGACCGCACCTTCGCCATCCGCCAGCCGCAGGATGCCGAGACCCTGGTGACCCCCTCGGTCACCATGCGCCTGCTCATCGATTCGAACGAAGCGGGCGGCGCGGTCAGCCACCTGGAGGTCAATATGGACAAGGGCGCAGACGGCGCGGCACCGCACTACCACACCAAGTCGGACGAGCTGTTCTACGTCGCCGACGGCGAGCTGCAGGTCTTGGCCGGGGACAAGATCGTCACTGTCGGAGCGGGCGGGTCGATCGTCGTCCCCAAGCTCATGCCGCACGCCTTCGGCGCCGCCCCGGACAGCTCCGCGCGGATCCTGATCGCCCTGATGCCCGCGGTGGAGCGCTTCGGCTACTTCCGCCTGCTCGACCGGCTGGTCAAGGGCGAGGCCACCTTCGAAGAACTGGCGGCATCGCAGGAGGAATACGACAACTGGTTCGTCGAGTCGCCCGAATGGTGGGCCGAGCGCAACGCGAACCGGCGCGATTCGTGAAGCAATGCAGCGACAACTGATTTCGTACGCACATGGGTAACTCGGCGGGTACGCCCACAGGGCAACCAAGCAGTCGACCCGCCGGTCCGCGACGAGACAGTCGATGCACCCACGACCGGCAAAAGACCCGATGAGGCGGAGGAGCCGGCGGCAAGATCTTCCGAATCCGCCAAGAGATGCGCAAGCTCGACGGTACTGTCGCAGCAGAGGTCGAGGTGGTTCTCAGGATCATGGATCTCACCGCACGCAAACTGGTCACCGATCCCGGCGAACGCTTGCGGGCCATCGCCGAACAACCGGATCTGCTCGGACTCTGAACCGCGGCGAGCAGATCCGCGCCAACGGATGCACAGCCGCCAATCCCGGGCAATATCGATCGCACGGAACCGTTCGGAAGTAGCTCGACGATTGCCGGAGCCCATTCGGGTGCACACCGAAAAACTTTCGGCGCTAGTGCATCCCGAGCCGAAATCTGGTTTGCCAGCGGCGGTGAAATCTCGCGATCCGGACCGTGCGAGACCCCTTGCGCGATATGATCCAGTTCCCGCTCGGGGGTCCTGGCAAATCGCGAGCAGATCGGAGAGCTCACTATGACCGACGCAATCCACCTCCCCGGTACCGGGCCGGCGGGTGACCGCGTCCCCGCGTTGCAGGGGCTGCTGGTGGCCGAGTCGGAACGAGATTTCACGGTCAGAGTGACCGAAGGAACCTGGACCTTCCGCCGCGACGATGTACTTCGAGTCCTCGACTGGACCGACAGCGCGACCACCGAGCGCGACGGCCGACCGGTGCTGATGGATATCCGTCCCGGCGCCACCGCCGATTTCACCCGCCGCCTGCGCATCGACCTCGTCGACCGGCCGATGACACTGGCCGAGGAGCCCTCCGCGGCACTGGGAGATGAAGCGCTGCAACAACTCACCGCATCCTGGGCCGACAGCCTGCAGCTCGCCGATTGCGCGGGCCCCAGCGGTGCGACCTTCACCTATTGCCAAACCAAATCGCTCGCGACAAGCGACGACGGCATAAACTGCGACAGTCTCGACTGAACGGAACTGCGCATGGCGGCGCGCCGGACAGGTTCGGTCCTCATCGTCTCCGAATCCGATGATCTGCACGGGACCGCGATGGCGGCGACGTTGCGAGAACACCACGGGCTCAGCCCGATTCACCTCGACCTGCGCGACTTCCCGCGCGAATCCGGAAGTTTCCGGCTCGATCGGCACGGCACCACGCGGTCGCTGTCGCACGTGATCGGACTCGACGACGTCCGCTCGGTCTGGTGGCGCAGACCGCATCCCGCACAGGTCCCGGCCGGCGTGCGCGCCTCGGATGACGCCTACCGCCAAGCCGAATGCGATGGCTTCATCCAGGGTCTGCTGTGGTCGATACCGGCGTACTGGGTCAATGACCCCGGCGCCGATCGCACCGCGAGCCGCAAGATCGTGCAGTTGGAGACCGCACGGCGAGCCGGTTTCGTAATCCCGGAAACGCTCATCACCAACGATCCGGACGAGGCGCGCAGCTTCGTCGAATCACGTTCGGGCTCGGTGGTTTACAAGCGAACCGGCACCGGACGCGCCGAATTCGCCGAAACCCGATTGATTACCAGGGCTGACTTCGGCCGCCTCGCGGGCATCCGCTCCGCGCCGACCACCTTCCAGGACTACGTCGAGGCACAGTGCGATCTGCGTGTGGTGTGGATGGACGGCGTCGAATGGGCGGTGCGCATCGACTCGCAGTCCGGGGTCGGCCGGGTCGATTCCCGGCTGGACACCACTGTCGACTTCGTACCGGAGCATCTGCCCGCCTCGGTCAGCAAGTCGCTGGCCACGCTGATGGGCGCACTCGGCCTGAGCTTCGGCGTGCTGGATCTACGCCTCGGCCTCGACGGTGAGTACTACTTCCTCGAGGTCAACCCACAGGGCCAGTTCGCGTATCTGGAGATCAAGACGGGCCTGCCGATGTTCCGCAGCCTCGCCAACCTGCTGGTCAACGGCGACGGCGCGGTGCCGGGCTATTAGCGCGCACGATCTCGCTCGGTGTCGGCGAAATCCATTCGCCGACACCGGCATCCAGATCCAGGAACGCTACTGGCTCTTGCGGCGGTTCGCACCGCCACGACTGCGGAGCTGCACGTGCGACTCCACCAGCACGTTGTGGATGAAGCCGTAGGAGCGGCCGGTGGTCCGGGCCAGCGATCGAATACTGGCACCCGCCTCGTACTGCTTCTTCAGCTGGGTTTGCAAACGGTCTCGTGATTTCCCCGTGACGCGTGTGCCCTTACCCAGTGTGGCCTTGACTTGTGTGGGCCTGTCGCTCATGGCTTCCTCCGAGTCGCCGAGCCGCGTCTTTCCAGGCTAGACACTCGGGGAGCTGTGATCAACGGGTCTTTGTGATGAATATCACCGGAGATCCGATCCCGGGGAGGCGAAAACCCACCGCCCGCAACGAAACTCCGGCCGGATCACCCCGGATCAGGCCAGCTGAATCAGTTCCAAATATTCCGCCGACCAGTGGTCTTCCTGGCCGTCCGGCAGCAAGATCACCCGTTCCGGGGACAGCGCCTCGGCGGCACCCGGGTCGTGGGTGACCAGAACGACCGCGCCCGCATAGGTGCGCAGCGCGTCGAGGACCTGTTCGCGCGAGATCGGGTCCAGGTTATTGGTCGGCTCGTCCAGCAGCAGCACATTGGCCGCCGAGGAGACCAGCCCCGCCAGCGCGAGACGGGTCTTCTCACCGCCGGAGAGGGTGCCCGCGGGCTGCTCCAGCTGCGGTCCGGAGAACATGAACGCGCCGAGCAGTCCGCGCAGCTCCTGCTCCCCCGCATCCGGCGCGGCATGGCGGATGTTCTCCCACACCGTGGCCTGATCGTCGAGGGTGTCGTGCTCCTGGGCGAAGTAGCCGACTTTGAGCCCGTGACCGGGCACGAGACCGCCCGCCGTCGGCGTCTCCACCCCCGCGAGCAGACGCAGCAGCGTGGTCTTGCCCGCGCCGTTGAGACCGAGCACCACGACGCGGCTGCCGCGGTCGATGGCCAGATCGACGCCGGTGAAGATTTCCAGCGAGCCGTAGACCTTGGTCAGGTTCTCGGCCATCAGCGGGGTCTTGCCGCAGGTGGCGGGTTCGGGGAATTTGATCCGCGCGACCTTGTCGGCCACCCGCACCTCGTCGAGTTCGGCCATCAAGCGGTCCGCGCGCTTGGCCATGTTCTGTGCCGCAGTGGCTTTCGTGGCCTTGGCGCCGAGTTTGGCGGCCTGGGCGCGCAGGGCGCCGGCCTTCTTCTCGGCATTGGCGCGTTCGCGGCGGCGGCGCTGTTCATCGGTGGCACGCGCGTCCAGATATTTCTGCCAGCCCATGTTGTAGACGTCGGCCTCACCGCGCACCGCGTCCAGGAACCAGACCTTGTTCACCACATCGCCGAGCAGTTCGACATCGTGGCTGATCACGATCAGGCCGCCGTCGTGGTTCTGCAGGAAGCCGCGCAGCCAGGTGATGGAGTCGGCGTCGAGGTGGTTGGTGGGCTCGTCGAGCAGCAGGATGGTGTCCGAGCGCCCGCCGCTGCCATCGGAGGCGGCGAACAGGATGCGCGCCAACTCGATTCGGCGGCGCTGACCACCGGAGAGCGTGCGCAGCGCCTGGCCGAGTACCCGATCGGGCAAGCCGAGGCTATTGCAGATGCGCGCCGCTTCGCTCTCGGCCACATAGCCGCCGAGCGCCGAGAAGCGTTCCTCCAGCCGCCCGTATTTGCGCACCGCCTTCTCGCGTTCGGCGTCATCGACCACCTCGGCCATCAGCGCCTGCTGCTTCTCCATATCGCGCAGCAGGGTGTCCAGGCCGCGGGCGGAGAGCACGCGATCGCGGGCGAGTACGTCCAGATTGCCCTCGCGCGGATCCTGCGGGAGATAGCCGATATCGCTGGAGCGCAATATCTTTCCGGCGTAGGGCTCACCCTCACCCGCCAGAATGCGCAGCGTGGTCGTCTTGCCCGCGCCATTGCGTCCGACCAGTCCGATCCGGTCGCCGGCCTGCACCCGCAGCGCGGGCCCGGGGGCCGACAGCAGGGTGCGGACTCCGGCCCGGACCTCCAGGTCCGTCGCGGTGATCACAGGCTTCTCCTACGGGTACGTGGTGCTGGTCGGTTGCTGTTCGATTGTGCGACGCGAACCCGCACAAGAACCACCGATTTTACCTGGTGCCAGCGGTGCTTCCGACACCCCACGATCCAGGTGTGACCGCGCTAACTCCGCGATCGGCGCTAGGCAGCCACGCCGGCCATGCTGGAGGCGATGCTGGAGGCATTCGCGACGCGCTGTCCGCGGGCCTCGCCGGAGCTTCGTTCGTAGTACTGATCGAAGGCCGCCGCCGCGGCACCTGCCGAGTTCGCCGACTTGAGGTGTGCATACGCGTTCGATTCGGTGCCCTGCAGTTCGTGCATCATGAAATCGACTTGGGTATGCCAGTCGGTGACCGATTTGCCTTGCGCGGCGGCGAACGCCTCGAGATTCGCTCGTCGACCACCCTCCCACTGACACAGGCCGATGGCGCCTTCGCCCGGATTGTAGGCGCCGGTATCGAAGCCCGATTCGACCTGCATATTGCCCAAGATGCCCGCCGCTTGGGCCGGGGTGAAGCCCTTGCTGAGCAGGTACTGATAGATCTCGCTGGCTGTCGCTTTCTGACCTTTGCCAATGGGTTGCGCACTCGCGCTGTTGCCGAGACCTGCGGGTCCGCTGCTATTACGGCTGTTCCCACCGCTCCCGGTATAGGCGGGGAACTGGTTACCGCTACCGATCGAATTCGGGGCACTTCCGCTGTGGTCCGACTCCGGGTCGGTGACCTTTCCGGCGTTGTCATCCAATGCGTCTTGCGCGTCCGACACCGTTTTCGCCGTTTTTTCGACGGCCTTGCCGATCTTGTCGATGGCTTTCAACTGCAGCTCGATGCTGGAGTTCGGCGGCATATCAGTCAGATTCGGCAGATTCTCGTAACTCAGCTCCTGTTTGATTGTGGCCACGAGGCTTTTTACTTCTTTGGTCACGGTGTTGGATACGTCGGCCGATTTCGAGGCGATCTCGGCGATATTGCTGTCCAGCGAGTTCAGGTCGTCTCGGTATTTTGTGTCGTCGCTTTGCTTGGCATCGTACTTCGAGACGAGATCGCCGGACTTCAGCTGCGACTCCCCTAGGCCCTTCAGATCCTCGACCGTAATCGACTTCGCTGAACCGTTACCCACCGGCTTCACCAACTTCGCCAGTACCGTCTCCACGTGGCTGACGTAGGAGTCGACGATAGGCGCATCCGGACGCGAGGGCAGCGACGTATCGACAGATGTATCGTCCGTCATGCTCCACACCTTTCCGCCGAAACCCTGTCCGGCAGCGTAATCCGATGCGCACCGACGACTGTTGTCCGTACTCCCGCGGTTGGGAACACCGAGCTCGAGCGGGTCCGGTGTCCGAGAGCTCGACGATCCAGCTACTGCGGTAGCGTGCCATCACATGACGACCGATCTGTTGGGCAAGAGCGCACTCGTTTCCGGGGCCAGCCGGGGCATCGGCAAGGCCGTCGCGGCGGAGCTGCTTCGCCGCGGCGCAAATGTGCTGATCACCGCCCGCAAGCCGGAACCGCTCGAGGAGGCGGCCGCCGAGCTGCGGGCGCTCGGCCATCGGGGCGAGGTCAGCGCGCTGGCGGGCAATTCGGGTGATCCGGACAGCCGTGCCACCGCGGTGAGTCGGGTGGTCTCGGAGTTCGGCTCGCTGGACATCCTGATCAACAACACCGGTATCAACCCGGTCTACGGCTCGCTCATGGATGCGGATCTGGAGGCGGTGCGCAAGATCTTCGACGTCAATGTCGTCGCCGCACTGGGCTACGTGCAGGAGGCCTACAAGGCTTGGATGCGCGATCACGGCGGTGCGGTGGTGAATGTGGCCAGTGTCGCGGGTCTGCGTTCGACCGGCGTGATCGCGGCGTACGGCGCGTCGAAGGCCGCGCTGATCCGGCTCACCGACGAACTGGCCTGGCAGCTGGGTCCGAATATCCGGGTGAACGCGGTGGCGCCGGGCGTGATCAAGACCAAGTTCGCCGATGCGCTGTACTCGGCCGATGAGGAGCGGGCCGCGAGCGTGTACCCGATGAAGCGACTCGGCGCGCCGGAGGATGTGGCGCAGCTGATCGGATTCCTGGTCTCGGACGAGGCCAAGTGGATCACCGGTGAGACGATCCGCGTCGACGGCGGATTGCTGTCTACCGGCGGAATCTGAACCGTCCCAACAGAACTGATGGCCGTGCGGCGAATACCGCACGGCCGTCGGCGTTTCTATACCCTGGCGGGCTGGCGCAGATCTTCCGGATCGGGCAGTGACGGCGCGGACGGTCCTTCGTCGAATCCGAAACGCTCGTGCAGCTTTTCGAGCGGGCCGGGCGCCCACCAGTTCCAGTCCCCGAGCAGTTTCATCACCGCGGGCAGCAGGAAACCGCGAACCAGGGTCGCATCGACCAGCACCGCCAGCGGCAGTCCGATGCCGAAGGACTTCATGAAGGTGATGTCCGAGGCCAGGAATCCCAGGAACACCAGGGAGATCAGGACTGCGGCGGCGGTGACGATCCGGCCGATCTTCTCGAGCCCATGGGCAACCGCGGATTCGTTCTTGCCGGTGCGTTCGTATTCTTCGAGGATCCGTGACAGCAGGAATACCTGATAGTCCATGGCCAGACCGAAGGCGACACCGAAGAGCATGACCGGCACGGTCGGCGGCAGATCCCCCGTCACGGTGAAATCGAGCAGGCCGGACAGGTGCCCGTCCTGGAAGATCCAGACCAGCGCGCCGAAGGTGGCGGTGAGGCTGAGTGCGCTGAGCACGATCGCGACCAGCGGCAGCACCACGCTGCCGGTCAGCAGGAAAAGTACGACCAGCATGATGATCACCACGTAGGCCAGCGCGATGGGCAGCGCCGAGGTCACCGCATCGAGGGAATCGGCGCTCGCGGCCGCGATACCGCCGACCAACCGCTGTGCGGGTGCGGGCACGGCGCGCAACTCCTTGGCCACCCGATCCAGCAGCGCCGGATCGCTGGTGTCCGGTGTCACCGAAAGGTATGCGGCGTCCTTGGTTTCGAAGCGCGCGTGCTGCGCCATGGCCGGGGCGAGCTGCCCGCCGTGGGCGTAGCTGCCGGTGGCGGTGTCGACGCGACGGACATTGTCGATTTCGGAGAGTTTCCTGGCGTAGGCGTCCAGCCCGGATTTGCCCTCGGGCAGTACGACGAAAAGTCCATTGGTGTCGGTGGCGGCGAAGTCGCGCTGGATGGTCTCGGTGATCTGCCGGTTGTTCATCGACTCCGGCAATGCCCGCTCGTCCGGGAAGCCGAGTTTCACACCGAGGAACGGGGTCCCGAGCAGCAGCAGGAAGGCCGCGACCGCCAAGCCGATGGGCATCGGCTTGCGCATCACGAACACCGCGAGCCGATGCCAGAAACCCTCACCGGGCGCGGGACGCTGCGGACGGAAGAACCAGCCCAGTTGGCCGCTATCGATGCGGCTGCCGAGCAGCAGCAGAATCGCGGGCAGCACCGTCAGCGACACCGTCGCGGCGATCGCCGCGACCGCCAGACCCGCATAACCCATGGAACGCACCGCGAGCAGCGGGAAGAACAGCAGTCCTGACAGCGCGACCGCGACGGTGACCGCCGAGAAAGCCACGGTACGTCCGGCCGAACGCATGGTCGCGGCGACGGCAGGACCCGTTGCGGCGCCGGCGGCCAATTCGTCGCGGTAGCGGCTGATGATCAGCAGGCTGTAGTCGATCGCGAGACCGAGGCCGAGCAGAGTGGCGACATTGGTCGCGGTCGCGGCGAGATCGGTGACCAGGGTGATCATCCACAGCGCGCCCATGGTGATCATCACGGTCACCGCCGCGACGACCAGCGGCAGGCTGGCCGCCACCAAACCGCCGAATACGAACAGCAGGGCGATCAGGGTGATCGGGAAGGCGATGGATTCGCCGAGGACGGCGTCCTTCTCGCTCTGCTGCACCGTCTCGTGCAACAACATCGCGTAACCGCCGACGCGCACCTGCACCGGCCCGTGCGTGCCACCGTAACGATCCGCCAGACCGCCGACCTTCTGGTCGACCGCACCCTCCTCGCCGAGAATGCTCGCGACGATCAGCCCTGATTTGCCGTCGGCGCTGCGCAGCGCGGGCGACTTGTCCATCCAGTACGACATGACACCCGCGACACCCGGCTCATCCTTCAGCTTCAGCGCCAATTTCACTGCGGCCGTTGCCGATTCGGGATCGTCGACGGAGGTGTCGGTGTGCACCAGCAGCACGAAGTTCGGCGGCGCCTGCCCGAAGGTATCGCGCAAAATCTCGGTGGCCCGGCTGGATTCGCCGCCGGGATCGCTGTAGCCACCGCCCTGCACTTTGTGGAACAACGTCGAGCTGAGCATCCCCAGTATCAGCGCGAGACCGGCGAAGACGCCGAGAATCCACTTGCTGCGCTGCGTAGCGACTGCTTGCAGGTCGCTCGAAATGGTCAGCTTGGTCAGTTCGAACACCGCCACACCCTCATCACTCGTTAAGCCGCGCCGCGCTCGCTCCCTGACGAATCCGCGACGTGCCCGGTTTGCACCTTCCTGGCCACCACCCGCATCGGCAGATACTTCGGGTGCACCAGAGCGCCGATCACCGTCTCTTGCACCGCGATACCGGGCATCGGGCGCAGGCGCCAGCGCCCGCCGATCGTAGCAACCTGCAGGGCAACCTCGGTGAGCGAGAACACGTTTCCCGGACACTGCCGAGTGCCCATACCGAACGGCAGGTACGCGCCCTTGGGCCGGGACTCCATTGCCGCAGGCAGCCAGCGGGCCGGGTCGAATTTGTGGGGATTCGGGAAGATCGCCGGATCCCGGTGCACCGCAACGGGACACACCAGCAACATGGCACCCTCCGGCAACGCCTCGCCGCCGAGTTCATAGTTCGCGGGCACATCGCGGACGGTCAGCCACGGCGAGTACATGCGCAGAGTTTCGGTGACGATCCGTTTGGTCAGATCGAGCCGGCCGAGATCGGCGAATTCGGCCGGACGACCGCCGAGCACCGCGTCGATCTCCGCGTGGAAAGTGGCCTCCAACTCGGGATTTCGGCCCAGCTCATGGAAGACCCAGGACAGCGTCATGCCGGTCGCCTCGGTGCCGCCGACCAGGAAGTTGATCAGCTCGTCGTGCACCTGGGCATCGGTGAGCGCGACACCGTCCTCGTCACGGGCCTTGATCAGGGTGTCCAGCAGATCGCCGTGATCCAGGTTCGGATCGGCGGCCAGGTCCGCACGGTAGGCGGCGATGATCTTGCTGGTCGCCGACTTCATCCCGGCGACAAGGCCTTCGAAGCGGCGGTTGCCGGGCAGTGGCAGCTTGTCGATCCAGGCCGGGCGGGTGACGCGGCGGGCAAGCAGCGTCATGACCGGTGTGAGCATCTCGTGGATTTCCGCGCCGGTCTCCGCGCCGAGGTCGCCGCTGAACAGCGCCCCCGCGACGGTGCGCAGTGCCAGATCGTGCATCTCCGTATTGACGACCACCATTTGACCGTCGCGCCAGGCATCGGCCTGCTCCGCGCCCAGACGCGTCATCACGGTGGCGTACTGCGCGATGCGGCCGCGAGCGAAGGCCGGGGCGATCATTCGGCGTTCCCGCTTGTGCTGCGGGCCCGACAGCACCGTGACGCCGGCGCCGAGCAGCGCCTCCGCGCGATCGATCATCGCCCCCTGATCGGACAGACCGACGAAGGCCTCGCGGATCAGGTCCGGTTCGGTGACGACGTAGGTGTCGTAGCCCGGAATCTTCACTCGCACCACGGGTCCGAGGTCCGACAGCGTCTGCAGGAAGCGGTACGGCCTGCGCGCGAGGCGGTGAGAATGGCCGATGAGGGGTAGGGCCCCCGGTGCGGTCGGCACCGCATTCGTGCCGGTCGGGCGGTTGGTGAGCCGGGTGGTCATCATGCGAGTCTCCTGGTCATCCGCGAGCGATGACGGCGTCGACGCCGCCGATCTGGCCGACCCAGTCGACGTAGGCCGCCAGTCCGTCGGCTAGCGAGACCGTCGGCGCGTAGCCGAAATCCCGGGTGGCCGCGCTGGTGTCATAGGTACTGGAGACGGTCAGTGCCGCGGTGGTCCAGCTGGACAGCGGCGGCGCGAAGCGCTCCTTGATCGCCGGCACTCGCCATATGGTGTCGAAAACCACGATGGCGGCGTCGAATACCGGTTTGGGAATGGTGCGGGTCGGCGGCGTCAGGTCCAAGGCGACGGCGAGATCCTTGACGAACCTCCACAGATCGACATCCTCGAGATCGGCGAGGAAGTAGGCATTTCCCGCGACCTGATCCGAGCGCGCCGCCTGCAGACAGGCCTGCGCGGCATGCTCGCAGTAGGTGATCGACACCATGACGTTCTTGCCGCCGGAGAGGTCGGGCAGCCTGCCGGACTTCAACTTTCGAAGCAGCAGCGTCATCCAACCCGAGGAACGCGGTCCCCAGATCATCCGCGGTCGCAGCGCGCAGGTCACGAAATCCGGGGTGTTGGTGGCCAGGACGAGCTGTTCGGCGGCGGCCTTGGTCTGCACGTACAGACTCTTCGGGGCGGTCACGTACGGCTCGGACTCGTCGATGCCGAAGCGGTCGGTGTCATAGGAGGTCGCCACCGAGGGGCTGCTGACGAAGACGAACCGGCCGACACCGGCCTCCTGCGCGGCCTTCATCAGCCGCCGGGTGCCCTCGACATTGGCCTCCCAGAACTGCGCCCGACTGCCGACCTCGGCGACCAGTCCGGCACTGTGATACACCACATCGGCACCCTTACACGCGGTGACCAGCGCTTCGTAGTCGCCGAGATCGCCTGCCACCGTTTCGAGTTCGGGCACCGTCGAGAGGTAGCCGAGATCGCTCGACGGCCGGACGATGGCACGTACCTCATCACCGGCCGCCACCGCGGCGTCGACGAGATGGCTGCCGAGAAATCCGGTTGCCCCGGTGACCAATGCCTTCATGGCGTCATCCCCTTTCCGGCCCATACGGCCAACTCCTCGCGCCCGATCTTGGCGTTGTGCCTGATGTCGACCGGGAACCCGGGATGGGCGCGGAATACCTTGATGGACCTGGTGAATTCGCGCTCGCGCGCGATGAACCACAGCTCCCGCTGGACCCGCGAGATCTCGGATTCCGCCACCCCGGACCGCAATTCGAAGCACAGCACCGGGATCTGCGCACCCGGCTCGCCGACACCGACGAGCGCCGTGCGGTGCACGTCCGGGTGGGTATTGAAGATCTGCTCGCACTGGACGGTGAACAGGTCACCGGCCGCGGTGCGGACCCGCTGCGCCGAGCGGCCACAGAACCATAGCCGACCGGACTCGTCCTGCCAGGCCAGATCGCCGACGCGATGCCAGCGGCGCACAGAGCCGTCCGGGCAGGTTTCGTCGATCTTGTTGCGGGCATCGGCGGCCGGGTCGCGGTGATAGGCGGTGCTGACTTGCGCACCGGTGGCGACGATTTCGCCGATCTGCGCCTGCGGCAGCACGAGATCTTCACGCCAGGTGGGGATTTCGTCATCGGAGACGGCGATGATCCGCACTCTTGTATCGCTGTCGGATTCCGCGATCGGGCGGCCGACGCAGGTGCCCGCGCCCTCGGCGGTCTGCTTGCGGGTTTCGTCGAGTTCGGACCATTCGAGGGTGGTCAGCGGCAATGCCTCGGTCGCACCGTAGGTGGTGAAGACGCGCGCGGACTCACCGAGAGCGGCCCTGACCCCTACCAGCGCATCGAGGTTCGCGGGCGCACCCATCGAGATCACCCGAACCAGACTCGGCAGCGTGATCCCGGTTCTTGTCAGATATTCGCCGAGCGGACCGAGCAGGGCGGGCGATGCGGTGATATCGGTGGCATGGAAACTCTGGACCACATCGGTGAGCAGTGCCGGATCGGCCTTGGATACCCGCACCGGATCGACCGGCCCGAGCACCACATGCGCACCCTGCAGCAGATCGAAGATGCCGAACAGGGGTACCGAGGTCAGCGAGACGAAACCCGTTGGGCGGCCGTGCAACTGCTCGATCACCCGCAGCGAGGCCGCGAATCCGGCCCTGGTGAACTCCACCCCCTTGGCCGGTCCGGTACTGCCGGTGGTGAAAGCGATCATCAGCAGATCGTCGGGCGCATGGGCGATTTCGGGTGCGGCCGCACCGGGCGTCTGCCGCATGGCGAGCAAGGTGTGCCCACCCCAGAACGAACGTCCGGCCGTCACATGCACCCGCACCGAACCGAAGGTGCGCCGCGCCGCCAGCCGCACCAGATGAGCCAGCGGTATGCCGATGAACGCCTCCGCACCGACACTGCGGAAGCAGTGCAGCATGCGACGCACGCCCATACCCGGATCCACCACCACCGGCACCGCGCCGACCCGGAACAGCGCGAAGATCACCGCGAACAGATCGGGATCGGGTCTGACCATGACAATGGTCTTGACACCCTTGCTGATTCCGATCCGTTCGAAGGCCGCGGCATAGGCCTCGACCCGCGCGCCGAGTTCAGCGAAGGTCAGCACCGCGAATCCGAGATCCGTTGCGCACCCGGCACGTTCGGGATGCGCGACGGTCGGATAGCTGATGGCGGGCAGGTCGGCGCGCTGCCGGATCTGGTGCTCCAGCAGCGCGCTCAGATCTGCGGGCTCCTGGCTCACCCCGCACCGCCGGCGGGAACGGTGTAGCTCACGCAGCCGGCGATCGGACCGGATCCCGCGGCGACCAGGAGCAATTCGTCACCGGCCGACAGTTCACCGGCCTCGAGCAGCTGGTGGTAGCCGATGATCAAACCCGAGCTGCCCGCGTCCAAGTCGCCGGTCGCGGCCTGATGGGTTCGGACGAAACCGAATTCGCTCGCCAGGGTGGTCGCGAAGTCGGGCGCTGGGTTATTGGTGACCAGCACGCGCTGCCTCTCCGGACGTTCGGCCAGGTACGGGCGGACCGCGGCAAACGCTGCGCCGCTGACCAATTCGGCGTAATCGTCGGCGATATCGACAGTGATCGAGCGCTGTCCGTCGTTACCCATTGCCTTCAGATCGAGGTACCCGGCGATACCGGGATGGGTGCCGACCGCGCGCGGCAGCGGCGCCGGGATATGCACGCGGTCGAAGCCGGTGCCCTCATCGATCCCTTTGGTCACCAGCAAGGCGGCACCGACCGCGGCATAGCGGAAGCCGGCCGATGCGTGTTCGACGCCGCCGGGGTGGGCGTCGCTGCCGACGATCAGCACCTGCTCGACCGTGCCGTTCTCCAGCAGCGCACCCGCGGCCTGCAATGCGTTGAGCACGCCGCAGGCCCCATTGCGCAGATCGAGCGAGAATCCCGCCCGCGAGGAGCCGGCCTGGTAGTCCAGGTGCATCCCCAATTCCTTCTGGATCAGCGCCGCATTGGACGGTTCGACGATGTTGCTGTCGCGGTAGACGCCGACATTGATCAGCACGTCGATATCGTTCGGCTCGACGCCCGCGCCCGAGAGGCACGCCCCGGCCGCCCGCACGGCGTGGTCGATGGAACCCAGGGTGGGGTCGCCGCTGACGGCGGACCGCCGAATAATGAACGTCATTTCATCCCACCAATGCGCTGACAGTTGCCGAAAGGACACCGAATACCATTCCGGAGGCCGTCGGCACGAAACAGATTTTGGCGCCCTTCGGGATCTCGCCTCGGGAAATGTAGTCGTGCAGCACCAGGAAATGCGTACTTGCCCCGGTGTTGCCATACTTTTCGACGGTCGCCAGCCGAGGCGGCATCGCGGTGCCGTGAATCTTGCCGCCGGATTCGGCGAGCTTCTCGGTGAATCCGACGCCGAGCTGGTGGAACACGATGAAGTCGAACTTCTCGTCGGCGAATGTGGTGCCGCGCTTTGCGAGGATGTCGCGATGGAATTTCGCCCATGTTTCCCGGCGCGGCGCGGCTTGCATGGTGAGATTATCGGTCAACATGATCATGTTCTCGCTGGCATCGCTCGGTTTGGCAATACACAATGGCGAGAACTCGGCACAGGTCGTCAGATCGACGTAGTGCAGCACGTCTTCCTCGTCCACCGCGGGATCCAGAATGATCGCGACCGCGGCATCGGCGAGCGTGAGTGCGGCGAACTGTGGATCGCGCACATCGACGGCCTCGGCGAGTGCACCCTCGGTCACCGGCGAGATCACCTCGGGCGTGACGACCATGCCATTGCGCACCACCCCCGCGCGAATCAGATTGTCCAGCAGATAGATTCCGGTCATGGTGCCGCCGCAGGCATTCGCCACGTCATAACCGGACGCATTGACCGCGCCGATGCGCCGGGCGATCTCCTGTGACGCCGACGGTTCGAAGACCATGTGGAATCCGTCGTGCACGGTGGTGCCGCCGCAGATGATGATGTCCAGGTCGGCGGCAGCCAATCCGGACTTCGCCAGCGCGTCATGCGCGGCCCGCGCGCCGAGGGTCAGGGTGTCCTCGCTGGTGCGGTCGACCATATAGCGATGACCGATGCCGGTAATTCGCTCGACGTCGAACTCGCCGCCGCTCGTCATCCGACTCAGTACTTCCGAAGTGGTGTATTCGCCGGCCGGAAGGGCGGCTCCCAGGGCGCGTAATCGGGAAGAATTCACCGTAGCGGTCCTTTCGACAGAGACGGGCAGCACGAACTCCCCGGCTGGCATGACAATGGCCGCGGGCAGATGATGCGGGAATTCCGTTCCACGCGATCGCGAGAACAGAAGGTTCCGAAAACAACATTGATTTCGGTAATCGGATCCGGATTGCCCGACCCTGGGCAATCCGACTGACAACGCCGAGCATACGGCGCACCGGACAATGTGACCAGCCAGATGACAGCACGGGTGCTACTGGCGAGTCACATCGCTGCTGGAAAAGCGAGATCTGACATGATCGCATTATGAAGAATGTCACCGTCGATATCCGTGAACTATCACAGCGCAACGGTGACCCGGCCGCCCGGCAGTAAGCTCCGCACGACCGACGAACCGCGCCGACAACGAAGGGGTCCGCCCTGCACACCACCGAACTCGCTGTGCCACACCGGCATCCGCGTTCCGCATGGGAAATGCGATGACCGCGGACCTCATCGTCTGCGGACTCGGACCCGCCGGCCGCGCGCTCGCGCACCGCTGTCTCGCGCACGGAATGTCGGTCACCGCAATCGATCCGGTGCCGGATCGACGCTGGTCGGCAACGTATGCGGGGTGGTACGACGAGCTGCCGGGATGGCTGGATCCTTCGGTCATCGCCACCACCGTGGAGCATCCGAAGGCCTGGGGTACGAGGTCGCATCGACTCGACCGAACCTATGTCGTCTTCGACTCCGCGCGGTTACGGGATTCGCTGAATCTCGACGGTGCACAAATAGTTACCGATCGGGTTGTCGAAATTCGGCACAACACAGTGACTTTGGCTTCGGAAACAATATTCAGCGCAAAACGTGTTATCGACGCACGAGGAATTGCCCGCTCTCCCGAACTCGCCGAGCAAACCGCGTACGGCATGGTCGTGCGACGCGACGCCGACATCGAACCACTGTTCATGGACTGGCGCATGGACAACGGCGCGGAACCCGATGCGCCACGGTCGTTTCTGTACGCGGTGCCACTGAGCGCGGAGACGATGCTGCTGGAGGAGACCTGCCTCGCCGGACGCCCCGCCCTCGACACCGCGGTACTGCGCGACCGGCTGCACCACCGGTTGCGCTCGCGCGGAATCGAACTCACCGGCACCGAACCGATCGAGCGCGTGCGTTTTCCGGTGCAGGGCGGCCACCCCGGACAGCGACGATTCGGCGCGGCGGGCGCATTCACCCATCCCGCAACGGGTTACAGCGTCACCGCCTCGCTCGCCGCCGCCGACACCGTCGCCCTCGATGCGACGGCATGGCCTGCCCGGGCGCGAGCGGTACACGCGTTGCGGTCGGCGGGCCTGCGCGCACTGCTCGCACTGCCGCCCGCCGACCTTCCCGTCTTCTTCGACGCCTTCTTCACCCTGCCACCGGAACAGCAACGGGCCTATCTATCGGGCCGCACCGATCTCGGCGGCACCGTCGCCGCCATGCGCACCCTCTTCGCCGCCCTGCCCGCACCGCTGCGTCGGCGCGTCGCGACCGCGACACTCGGGATTCCGATTCGCTCGCCTATTCGAATGGGTTCGTCCATGATGGAGTAATGGCACGAGCTATCTGGAAGGGCTCGATTGCGTTCGGGCTGGTAAACGTCCCTGTCAAGGTTTATACGGCTACCGAGGACCACGACATTCGGTTCCACCAGGTGCATGCCAAGGATGGTGGCCGGATCAAGTACGACCGCGTCTGTACGGTCTGCGGCAAGTCCGTGCAATACGCCGATATCGATAAGGCCTATGAATCCCCCGAGGGTGACAAGGTCATCCTGACCGACGAGGACTTCTCGAAGCTGCCCGCCGCCGAGAAGCACGAGATTCCGGTGCTGCAGTTCGTACCCAACGACCAGATCGACCCGATCCTGTTCGAGAAGAGCTACTACCTCGAACCCGACTCGAATACCCCCAAGGCCTACGTCCTGCTGGCGACCACACTGGAACGCATCGATCGGACCGCGCTCGTACACTTCACGCTCCGACAGAAGACCCGGCTCTCGGCACTGCGGGTGCGCGACGGCGTACTGGTGCTGCAGACGCTGCTGTGGCCCGATGAGGTCCGCGCCGTCGATTTCGAATCCCTGGACGGCGTCGCCGAGCCGAAGCCACAGGAGATCAAGATGGCCGAGACGCTGGTCGAGACCATGTCCGATGATTTCGATCCCGAGCAATACACCGACGAGTACCAGATCGAGCTGCAGAAGGTGCTCGACGAGGCCATCGCCAGCGGCACCGGGAAGGTGGTCAGTCAGCCCGAGGAGGCGCCCGCCGCGATGGACGCCGAGGTCGTCGACCTGGTGGCTGCACTGCAACGCAGCCTGGAGGCCAGTGGACGACGGACCGCCGAGAGTTCGGGCAAGACAGCCGCCAAGCCCAAGGCCAAGGCCGAACCGGCGAAGAAGGCTACCAAGGCAGCGGCCACCAAGTCTGCGGCCACCACGTCTGCGGCCAAGAAGACCGCCGCCAAGCCCGCCAAGAAGACCGCGAAGAAAGCAGCGGCCCGCAAGGGCGCATAACCGACAACTCACCACCACGAAGCCGTACACCTCGTGGTCGCTCACCTCGGTGGCCGAACATCTGGACAGCCCGGATAACGCGTGCTGGGTCGCCCTATGAGCCCGAACTGGATTCCACGGACGACGCCCTGCCTGCGGTGCCGCCGGGCACCGAGCGGGCGCTGATCCGCCGCGGCCGACTGGCCGGTGAGGGGCGCGGCGCCCGCTAGCCCGGATCAGAACATGCCGTGCGGGAGCTGGTCGGCGTCGGGCACCGGTTGTACGACATCCCAGTGCTCTGTGATCACGCCGTCGACCAGCCGCCAGATATCCACCACCGCCACACCGTTGGCATCGTCGGGCGCGATCATGTGGTAGTGCACGACCGCATATTCGTCATCGGTGATGACCCGTTTGATCTCCAGTCGGGCCGCGGCCACCGGCGCGTTCGCGATGAATTCGATGAAGGCGTCACGGCCGGACGGATTGCCCGGACTGTGCTCGATGAAGTTCTCGTGCAACAGGTCTCGCAGTATCTCGATATTGCCCGCACTGAACTCGGCGAGGCCGTGCAGTAAGAGATCCCTATTGCGGGTTGCCAGGTTGTTCGTCATGGCGGTAACCATCGCAAGCGCACGGTAAGCCTGTCGATTACCAGGCATGTAATGGCGACTGCTCGCGTGATGTGGTGATACTGGCCGGGTGGATACCGAACGCCCCGTCGGAGCGCTGCTGCGCGAGTGGCGGCTGCGGCGCCGACTCAGCCAGCTCGAATTGTCCGTGCAGTCGGGCATCTCCACGCGGCATGTGAGTTTCGTGGAGACCGGGCGCACCATTCCCAGCCCGGCGATGGTCGAGCGGTTCGCCGAACATCTGGGCATCCCGTTGCGCGAACGCAATCGGCTGCTGGTCGCGGCCGGATATGCGCCGACGTACCGGCATCGCGCACTCGACGATCCGGATCTTGCGCAGGCGCGCGCCGCGGTCCGGCGCGTACTCGATGCCCACGAACCGTTTCCCGCGCTGGCCATCGATCGGCAGTGGAATCTGTTGCTCGCCAACACGGCGGCTGAGATGTTCTTCGAGGGTGTGGCCGCGGAGCTGTTGGAGCCGCCGATAAACATGATGCGAATCGGTCTGCATCCCAAGGGGTTCGCGCCGCGCGTGCGGAATATCGAGCAGGTGCGCGGGTTCCTGCTGCCTCGGCTCGCCCGGCAGGCGGCGCTATCCGGCGATCCCGAATTGGCCGCGCTACACACGGAATTGAGCGCTTTCGCGTCGGAAGGCGTTTTCCCGCAGGTAGATCCGTCCGAGGTCGCACTGCCCATCCATCTCGACCACCGCGGCACGCAGCTGTCGCTGTTCAATACGATCATGCGGTTCGGCGCGGCCTTCGACGTGACCCTCGACGAGATCGCCATCGAGTCCTACTTTCCTGCCGATCAAACCACCAGCGCCTACCTGCACTCACTCGCAAGGTGAGCGTCAGGACTCGGCGGCCCGCGCTTTGCCTTCTTCGAAGAAATCGAGCAGGGCGGCGGCGTTGTTCACCTCCTCGCGCGAGCGCAGCGCGCCGAACGAGGCGTTCCAGAATTCGCCGGTGCGCGGCGTCCACGGGCCGACATAGGCGTACGGACCCGGATGCGCCGAATCACCCGGTGACACACCGTAATTGACTTCATTGACGGTGCTGGAGAGATCGAAATGCTCCGGCCACAGCACCGGGATGACATCGGGCGCTGTGCAGCGCAGTGTCGAATCCCCGAGCGCGAACCAGTCCGCGATGAGCCCCGCCGCCTCCGCATCGACAGCGAGCTGGTCGCCGGGGTCGACTCCGGTGGTATCGGCGTAGACATTGGCCGGTGCCTCGGGTTCGAAGCCCGCGGCGGCGGCGACCTTGTCGAAGGTGCCCGCGAGCGCGACCCGGCCCTCCGGCCACACCAGATCGGTGCCGACCACAGAGACCGGCCACTGCGCACCGCCGAAACCACCGTGCACCACCCGTAGCCGGATGGTCCCGAAGCGCCGATATTGTGGGCCCGCGATCAACAACTCCCCCACCGCGTGCAGTGCGAGCCGGGTGTCCCGATACGTGATGTCGTCCACCCGGAAATCATCGCCGCTGCGGGCCGCCCGCGCTGCCGAATCGCACCAGCGCAATCAGGGCGGATGGGCGATGACCGGCAACCTCCACCTGGAGCGCCTCGGAGATGAGATGGAGGCTGCTCACACCGGTCGATTCGAACCACTCACCGATGCGCTGACCGGGCTCGATGCGGATTCATTGCTGTCGCCTATCATCAAGGTGTTGTCGAGGGAAGGACACTGCCGTGGAATTCCAAGTGCCGGTCATCGATATCTCGTCATATGTCGGCGATGGTTCCGCAGCCGAACGCCGGACTGTTGCCCGCGCGATCGACGCCGCCGCGAGCACGGTCGGCTTCATGCAGATCACCGGCCACGCCATCCCGCAGCCGGTGCTCGACGACTTCGCGGCCGCACTCGACAGCTTCTTCGACCTCGAACCCGTGACCAAACAGGGCTATCGCACCCCGCCCGAAATCAATCGCGGCTATTCACCGCCCAAGAGCGAGAGCCTCAGCCTGAGCCTCGGCGGCGCGTACGCCACCCGCATGAACGATTACTTCGAGGCATTCAATGTGGGCATCTCCGCGGCCGCCTATCCGGAGGTCGAGTTGTCTGCCGACGACTACGCCGAAAATCTGTGGCCGACAGAGGTTCCCGGCTTCCGCGCCCCCGTGAAGACCTATTTCGCACACGCCGCGCGGATCGCGCGAACCCTCACCACCATTTTCGCCGACGCCCTCGAACTGCCACCGGGCTACTTCACCAGGTTCACCGACCATTCCCTCGACGTCCTGCGGATGAACAACTACGCGCTGCCGTCGGGCACCGTGGATCTCGACGACGAACTCACCGGGATGGGCGAACACACCGACTACGGCATCGTCACCGTCTTGTGGGCGGACCAGGTCCCCGGTCTCCAGGTCGTCGGCGCCGATAACCGTTGGCACGATGTACAACCCGCCGACAACGCCCTACTGGTCAATCTCGGCGACGTGATGGCGCGCTGGACCAACGAACGCTGGCTGTCCACCCTGCACCGCGTCACGCCGCCGATCACCGACGGAACCATCCAAAGACGTCGCAGCGCAGCCTTTTTCCACGACGGCAATCCGGACGCCGTCATCGAAACACTCCCCTCCTGCCTCGGCGCGGGAAGTAAATACGCCCCGATCACCGTCGCCGAACACCTGCGCACGAAACTCGCCGGTTCCCGTGCCCTGCAACCCAATACCGATGCCACCCGCGAAGCCGCACGGGCCTTCGCCGCGGCGAGCACCGAACGCATTTCGGAGTAAGCGCCACCCACCTGCGGAATTCGGTCTCCGGCTCGGCAAGTGCGGCGTGCAGATCCGCCGCATCATTCGCTCATCTCCTCGCTCCCCCATGTGTCCACCGAGACACCGCGCCGGTACCCTAGGCACCAGATGAGGTGAAATGCGCACTGGGACATGACATTCGAGTTGCCGCGAAGTGCCACGGACACATTGACAGTCATACCGCGACTCGCCAACTATCGCCATCATGTTCGAACCCGGGCCCAATAGGTCGCGCGACGATGCGCTAACCCGACGGCTGAAACCGGGAGTTAGCGCGCTACGTTTCTCCGATCAGCGCTTCGACTGGCAGGTCACCCTGGTCGCGACATTGATCATTATCGTCGGCGTGCAGGGGATTCAGTTACTGGTCAATACCATTGCCCGAAAGGTACTGCGCCGCTGATCCTCGGCGCGGCCGCAACCAGGTGCGCTCTCGACGCCGATCGTGTCGAGAGCGCACTCGGTTTTCCGTTCAGCCCGCGTTCGCGGTGCACTGCGAATCGACGATGCGCGGTTCGCGCGGCGCCGAACTGCCGAAGTTCAGCAGCGGCGGCGGTGCGGTCGGCCCCGCATTGGCGATCGCCTGCTGCTCGGCCTCGGCCCGTGTCGGCGCCCACGCCCAGCCCAGGTGATCGTCGCCATTGCGGGCCACCGCGGCACACGCATTGGCGAACTGCACGATGACATGGCAGCTGGACAGTCCGCACTGCTGCACCGCCGCGCGGTCCGAATCCGCCCAGTTCGAGTAGTTGTACGCCCATCCGAGAGTCGCGTCGCCGCGCGACGAGACCGAAATCGCCAATGAGCCGTAGAGGCCATCGTCCGCCTGTGCGGTACCGGCACCGGCGGCGACGAACGCACCCGCGGACGCGGCCACCAGACCCATGGCAGCCTTGGACGATAGTGACATGTGTTGCGCTCCCCAGTTCCGAAAATAGCTGCGGATCGAATCCTGACCGTTCCGATCCGAATTGTCCAAATCTTTGTATCACCAGAGCTGGACAACCCGTCGGTCAGCGATCCCCCAGCGCCACGGCTCCTCGTGCCGCCAACGCCGACGAGCCCCAAGGCGGCACCACATCTCGCCAGTCCACCGGCCAATTCGCCAGCGCGACAACCATCATGATCACCAGATGAATCGGCGCCGACGTGCCCTGCCAGAACGGCGCGTCATCGATGAGGTGTGTGGTCACCGCCCCGGTCAGCACCAGCACCAACATGGCCGCGCCCAGGAATCTGCTCTCCCGGCGCGGAAGCACCAGCAGCACGGCGGCGATCAACTCCAGCCCACCGACCACGAACCGCATGTTCGGATGAAATCCCCACTCCGCGAACTTCTCCGAATAGGCGGGCCCGAAAAAAGTAGACCCGGGCCAGAACTTGGTTGCGAAGCCGACGAAGAACTCGAATCCGAGAAACCAATAGAGCCCGGTACGTATCCGCTCCGACCGCAAGCGTTGCGACATGTTCCCTCTTCCGCAGGTCATCCACCGCGATGCGGCGGCGACGGACATCTGCCCGCCATCGCTATGACCACCCCCGGCCGTGAAATGTGACGACGGGGCGCGAAACACAGCGACCCCGACCGATGGTCGGGGTCGCTGCGAATGGGTTCGGGCGCGGCCGGATTCGTGGTGCTAGACGGTGAAACCGAGGGCGCGGAGTTGTTCGCGGCCGTCTTCGGTGATCTTGTCGGGGCCCCACGGGGGCATCCAGACCCAGTTGATCTTGAGGTCTTCGACCAAGCCGGAGCGGACCAGGGCGTTGCGGGATTGGTCCTCGATGACGTCGGTCAGCGGGCAGGCCGCCGAGGTGAGGGTCATATCGAGGGTGGCGATATTGTCCTGGTCGACGCTCAAGCCGTAGACCAGGCCGAGGTCGACGACATTGATGCCGAGTTCGGGGTCGACGACGTCGCGCATCGCCTCCTCGATGTCCTCGAGCTGCTTGATGTCCTCGGCCGAAAGTTCGACCTGCTCGGTCGTTTCGGTGACTGGTGTCTCACTCATGCCGTTTTCCATTCGTGGAGATGTCGCTGCCCATGGTCCGCTTGGCCTCTTCCGCGGAGGATATCCGGATCACCGCATCCTTGAACGCCAGCCAGCCCAGCAGTGCGCATTTGACCCGTGCCGGGTACTTGGACACTCCGCTCAGCGCGATACCGTCGCCGATCATGTCCTCGTCGCCCTCGACGGTGCCGCGGCTGGAGATCATCTCGTTGTACGAGTCGACGACCTTCAGCGCCTGCTGCACCGGCAGCCCGATCACCTGATCGGTGAGGATCGAGGTGGCGGCCTGGCTGATCGAACAGCCCTGACCGTCGTAGGACACATCGGCGACATCACCGTTGTCGTCGAGCTGGACGCGCAACGTCACCTCGTCACCGCAGGTCGGGTTGACGTGGTGCACCTCGGCACCGAACGGCTCCCGCAGCCCGCGGTGATGCGGGTGCTTGTAGTGATCCAGGATCACTTCCTGGTACATCTGCTCCATGCGCATGTCTTATGCAACTCCGAAGAAGCTCTGGGCCTTCCGCACGGCGGCTACCAGCTGGTCTATCTCATCGAGGGTGTTGTAAACCGCGAAGGACGCACGGGCGGTGGCCGGCACGCCGAGACGACGCATCAGCGGCCAGGCGCAGTGGTGACCGACTCGCACGGCGACGCCCTCATCGTCGAGAATCTGCCCGACGTCATGGGCGTGGATGCCCTCGACCACGAACGACACCGCGCCGCCGCGATCGATATTCTCGTTCGGTCCGATGATCCGCACACCCGCGATCGCCGCGAGTCCCTCCAGCGCGGCACCGGTGAGCGTGTGCTCATGCGCCGCAACGGCATCCATGCCGATCTGTTCGAGATACCGCACGGCCGCGCCCAATCCGACCACCTGCGAGGTCATCGGCACACCGGCCTCGAACCGCTGCGGCGGCGGCGCGTAGGTGCTGCCCTCCATGGTGACGGTCTCGATCATCGAGCCGCCGGTGATGAACGGCGGGGTCTCCTCGAGCAGCGCACGCCGCCCGTAGAGCACCCCGACACCGGACGGGCCGAGCATCTTGTGCCCGGAGAACGCGGCGAAGTCGACGCCCAGCTCACGGAAGTTCACCGCCATATGCGGCACCGACTGGCAGGCATCCAGCACGGTGAGCGCGCCGACTTCCTTTGCCCGGCGGACCAATTCGGCGACGTCGCTGACCGCACCGGTCACATTCGACTGATGTGTGAACGCGACAACCTTGGTGTCGGAAGACAATTCGAGCGAATCGAGGTCGATCCGGCCGTCGTGGGTGATGCCGTACCACTTCAGGGTCGCACCGGTCCGGCGGGCGAGCTCCTGCCAGGGCACGAGATTCGCGTGATGCTCGAGCTCGGTGATGACGATCTCGTCGCCCGGACCGACGTGGTACGGGAAGCGGTCATCGGCGAACGCGTACGTCACCAGATTCAGCGATTCCGTCGCATTCTTGGTGAATACGATCTCGTCCGCGTCCACGCCGACGAACCGGCCGATATCGGCCCGCGCGCCTTCGTACGCGTCGGTGGCCTCCTCGGCCAGCTGGTGCGCACCGCGGTGCACGGCCGAATTGCGCTCGGTGAGGAATTCACGTTCCGCGTCGAGCACGGCGAGGGGACGTTGCGAGGTCGCGCCGGAGTCCAGGTACACCAACGGCTTCCCGTCCCGAACCGTGCGGCTCAGGATCGGGAAGTCGGCCCGGATCCGGGCGACATCGAGGGTGCGGACCGTGGCGGTCATATCAGGCTCCAGCGGTAGCGGACTGGGGGACGGCAGTCGGCGCAGCCGACGGGGCGGGTGAGCCGTGCGTGAAGCGGACGTAGCCATTGGCATCGAGTTCTTCGGCCAGCTCGGCGCCGCCCTCGGCGACGATACGACCGCCGACGAAGACGTGCACGAATTCGGGCTCGATGTAGCGCAGGATGCGGGTGTAGTGCGTGATCAGCAGGATGCCGCCGTTCTCGCGCTCCTTGTAGCGGTTGACGCCCTCGGAGACGATGCGCAGCGCGTCGACGTCCAAGCCGGAGTCGGTCTCGTCCAGGATGGCGATCTTCGGCTCGAGCAGACCCAGCTGCAGGATCTCGTGGCGCTTCTTCTCACCACCGGAGAAACCCTCGTTCACGCTGCGATCGGCGAAGGCGGCGTCGATTTCCAGCTCGTTCATCGACTCCTTCACCTCCTTGACCCAGGTGCGCAGCTTGGGGGCCTCGCCGCGGACCGCGGTAGCGGCGGTGCGCAGGAAGTTCGACATCGAGACACCGGGGACCTCGACCGGGTACTGCATGGCGAGGAACAGACCCGCGCGCGCCCGCTCGTCGACCGACATCGCGAGCACATCCTCGCCGTCGAGGGTGATCGAACCGGAGGTCACCGTGTACTTCGGGTGCCCGGCGATCGCGTAGGACAGCGTCGACTTGCCGGAACCGTTCGGGCCCATGATCGCGTGCGTCTCACCGGATTTGATGGTGAGGTTCACGCCCTTGAGGATCTTGATGGGCGCACCGGACTCGTCCGGGTTGGCGACCTCGACGTGCAGGTCCTTGATTTCCAGGGTGGTCATCGATGTGGATTCCTTCGTGGGGGTATATGGCTGTGTTGTTTCGACCGACCTGCAAGCAATCGCTGGCGGCGGTCAGACGCCGATCGCGGCGAGTTCGGCCTCGACGGCCGACTCCAGCCGCTCCCGGATCTCGTGGACGGCGATCTTCTGGATGATCTCGTGGAAGAAGCCGCGCACCACGAGGCGTCGCGCCGCATCCTCCGGAATACCGCGGGCGCGCAGGTAGAACAGCTGCTCGTCGTCGAAACGGCCGGTGGCGCTGGCGTGGCCGGCGCCGGCGATCTCACCGGTCTCGATCTCCAGGTTCGGCACCGAATCGGCGCGGGCGCCGTCGGTCAGGACCAGGTTGCGGTTCACCTCGAAGGTATCGGTGCCTTCGGCGGCGGCGCGGATGAGCACGTCGCCAACCCATACCGTGCGGGCATCGCCCTTGGGCGAATGCGGATCACCTTGCAGCGCACCCTTGTACAGCACCCTCGACTTGCAGTTCGGCACCGCGTGATCGACCAGCAGGCGTTGCTCGAAGTGCTGACCCGCGTCGGCGAAATAGAGGCCGAGCAGTTCGGCGTCGCCACCCGGACCGTCGTAGCGGACGGTGCCGGTCAAGCGCACCAGGTCGCCGCCGAGCGTCACGGCGATGTGCCGCAGCGTGGTGTCGCGACCCAGCTTCGCGTGGTGCGCGGTCACGTTGACGGCGTCGTCAGCCCAGTCCTGCACCGCGACGACCGTCAGCTTCGCGCTGTCACCGAGCACGAATTCCACGTTCTCGGCGTAGGTTCCGCTGCCCCGCTGGTCGATGACCACGGTGGCGACGGCGAAGTTACCGAGCCGGATCTGCAGGTGGCCGTAGGCGGTCTTGCCCTCACCCGGACCGGTCACCGTGATGACGACCGGTTCGGCGACCTCGGTCTCGGCACCGACCGATACGACCGTGGCCGATTCGAAACCCGAGTAGGCCTGGGCCGCAACACGATCCGACGGCACGCCGGCCGAACCGAGGCGAGAGTCGGTGCGCGCCACGGTCTCCACGTGCACACCGTCGACCGAACCGACCTCGACCGTGGCCTTACCGTCGCACACTGCGGTGCCGTCGTGCAGGCCGCGCAGGCGGCGCAGCGGGGTGAACCGCCACACCTCATCGCGGCCCGAGGGCACCTCGAAGGCGTTCACATCGAACGAGGAGAACACCTCGCCCTTGTTGACCGCGGCCCCGGCGCCCGGGTTCTGAATCGGCTTGACCGAAGGGTTTTCGCCTTCAATCGCTCCAATGACACCAGTCGCCATCAGCCGACGGCCCCTTCCATCTGCAGCTCGATGAGCCGGTTCAGTTCCAATGCGTATTCCATCGGCAGTTCCTTGGCGATGGGCTCGACGAAGCCGCGCACCACCATCGCCATCGCCTCGTCCTCGGTCATGCCGCGGCTCATCAGGTAGAACAACTGGTCTTCCGATACCTTCGAGACCGTGGCCTCGTGGCCCATGGTCACGTCGTCCTCGCGGATGTCGACGTAGGGGTAGGTGTCGGAGCGGCTGATCGTATCGACGAGCAGCGCATCACATTTCACGGTCGACTTGGAACCGTGTGCGCCCTTGTTGACCTGGACCAGACCGCGGTAGGAGGCCCGGCCGCCACCGCGCGCCACCGACTTCGACACGATGGTCGAGGAGGTGTGCGGCGCCAGGTGCAGCATCTTCGCGCCGGTGTCCTGGTGCTGGCCCTCGCCGGCGAACGCGACCGAGAGGACCTCGCCCTTGGCGTACTCGCCGGTCATCCAGACCGCCGGGTACTTCATGGTGACCTTGGAGCCGATATTGCCGTCGATCCACTCCATGGTCGCGCCGGCCTCGGCCTTGGCACGCTTGGTGACCAGGTTGTAGACGTTGTTCGACCAGTTCTGGATGGTGGTGTAGCGGCAGCGGCCGCCCTTCTTCACGATGATCTCGACCACCGCCGAGTGCAGCGAATCGGACTTGTAGATCGGCGCGGTGCAGCCCTCGACGTAGTGCACGTAGGCGCCCTCGTCGACGATGATCAGGGTCCGCTCGAACTGGCCCATATTCTCGGTGTTGATCCGAAAGTAGGCCTGCAGCGGAATGTCGACATGCACGCCCGGCGGCACATAGATGAACGAACCACCCGACCACACGGCAGTGTTCAGCGCGGAGAACTTGTTGTCACCGGCCGGGATCACGGAGCCGAAGTACTGATGGAAGATCTCCGGGTGCTCCCTCAACGCCGTATCGGTGTCGAGGAAGATAACGCCCTGCTGCTCGAGGTCCTCACGGATCTGGTGGTAGACGACCTCGGACTCGTACTGCGCGGCGACACCGGAAACGAGGCGCTGCTTCTCCGCCTCGGGGATGCCGAGCTTGTCGTAGGTGTTCTTGATGTCCTCGGGCAGATCTTCCCAGCTCTCGGCCTGCTTCTCGGTCGAGCGCACGAAGTATTTGATGTTGTCGAAGTCGATGCCGTCGAGGTTGGAGCCCCAGTTGGGCATCGGCTTGCGATCGAAGATGCGCAGGGCCTTGAGCCGGTGCTCGAGCATCCACTCGGTCTCGTTCTTCTTGGCCGAGATGTCGCGGACGACAGCCTCGGACAGGCCTCGTTGTGCACTGGCACCGGCCACATCCGAATCGGCCCAGCCGTAACCGTATTTGCCCAGCGAAGCAATGGTTTCTTCCTGGGTGAGCGGTTGCACCTGGTCGGTGGTCGTCGTCATTCGGCACTCCTTCCGGAGTCGTTCGTACGTACCGCTGCGGGCTGTGCAGCGGTTTTATGGGAAGCGTTATCGGTGATAGGGAGAACGAACAGCGGCACATGGGTAGTGCACGCGCAGTCGCCGTTGGCGATCGTCGCAAGTCGCTGCACGTGGGTTCCGAGCAGGTCCCGGAAAGCCTCGAGTTCGGCCTCGCACAACTGCGGGAATTCCTCGGCGACGTGGGCCACCGGGCAGTGGTGCTGGCAGATCTGCACGCCCGCCCCGACCTTGCGGGTGGACGCGGCGAATCCGGCGTCGGTGAAAGCCTCGGCGATCTCGTCCGCCTTGGCGGTGGTGGTCTCGGGGGTGTGTTCGGTGACCGGTTCGATGCCCTCGACGATGGTCCTCGCCCGCTTGCGCGCGAAATCGGCAATGGCCTGCTCGCCGCCGACCTCACCCAGCTGGCGAATGGCCGCGCCGGCCAGATCGTCGTAGGCGTGGCCGAGCCGTCCCCGGCCGACGGCCGTCAGCTGATATTGCTTGGCGGGGCGGCCGCGGCCCTTCTGCTGCCACGGCGCCGAGCGGCTGGCCCGCGCCTGACCGGATTCGATCAGCGCGTCCAGGTGCCGACGGACACCGGCCGGCGTCAGGCCGAGCTTGGTGCCGATCGCGGTCGCGGTGATCGGGCCCTCTTCGAGCAGCAGCTGGACCACGGCGGCGCGAGTATGTCCTTCACCGCCCGTGACCAGGGGCGCGGGCGCAGCAACGGACCCGGCACCGGTACGGCGACCGGCCCCTCGATCCTCGTCGTGCGGCAAACCCACGGTTTTCACAACACCAGTGTGACGGAATTCGTTCCCGGAATCCAATAAGGGTGCCCTGAGCTGAACGGGCCGATGACCTGCACGGGAGCGCTTTTCCGGCCGCGTTGGGACGCGACACGTTCGTTACCTGCGGGTCTCGCGCGACGACCGGCCCGAGCACCCGACGAAATTACGAGTGCGATTTAGGCCACACCTCGGTGCCGAAAATCCGTCAGCGCACCGTGACCAGCTTCATCGACACCTGACAGCGGGCCCGGTTCGAACTTCCGCGGTCGCGCCTGTGCCTGGTCCGAACGTGCCCAGCGGTCGGTTCCGCGGGGCACCGGACACCCCGGTGGTATCGGCTACGCTGACCGCGTGATGTCAGGCGAACACGGCGAACCAGGTGTCGAACGCAGCCGGTCGACCACCCTGATTCGCCTGCGTCGGACCGCGCCCATCAGCACCGCCGTTGCGCTGGGGCGTCGGATCATCGGTCTGGATGTCGCGCCCGACCACACCGTCGGCGACACCCTGCACATCAACGAACCCGAAGCCGCCGAACTCAACCCGCAGGAGACCGCACAGCTGCGCCGCGTCCGCCTGTTGGGCGCGACGGGTGCGGTGATGATGGCCATCGGCGCGCTCGGCCTCGGCGCCCAGCCCACGCTCCAGAATCCGACCTACGGCAAGGCGATTCTCGGACTGCCCGCGCGGGTGCACAATTCGGGACTGGCGACGACCATGGTCGGCACGGTCATCGTCATGCTGGCCTGGCTGCTGCTCGGCCGATTCGCACTCGGCTTGCAGTCCAACCGCATTCGCCGCATCAGCCGATCACAACTCGACCGCACACTGCTGCTGTGGATCATCCCGCTGTCGGTCGCACCGCCGATGTTCAGCCAGGATGTCTACTCCTATCTGGCCCAGGGTGAGATCGCGGCGAGCGGACTCGATCCCTACGACGTCGGCCCGGTACAGGGACTCGGCCAGGACCATATTCTGACGCGCAGCGTCCCCAATATCTGGCAGAATTCGCCCGCGCCATACGGGCCTCTCTCGATTTGGCTGGGCAAGGGCATCGCCGAAATCGTCGGCGACAATATGCTCGCCGGAGTGCTGCTGCACCGAATGCTGGCGTTGCTCGGGGTGGCCTGCATCGTTTGGGCGCTGCCGCGACTGGCCCAGCGCTGTCGAGTATCGCCGGTAGCCGCATTGTGGCTCGGCGCCGTGAACCCACTGGTGATATTCCACCTGGTATCCGGTGTGCACAACGAGGCCATGATGCTCGGCCTGATGCTGGTCGGGTTGGAATATTGTCTGGCGGCCCTGAGCAATATCGGACCGACGCGCGGACACGCACTCGTGCTGCTCTTATCGGGTACCACGCTGATCGCACTGTCCGCCATGGTCAAGATTCCATCGATGCTGGCACTGGCATTCGTGTGGATGGCATTGAGCCGAAAATGGGGCGGCGATTGGCGTGCCGTGCTCAGATCCGCGCTATTCCTCGGTTGCGTCACCGGCACCGTCATGCTCGCGGTATGCCTGGGCAGCGGTCTCGGTTTCGGCTGGATAGACACCCTGACCATGGCCAACTCGGTACGCAGCTGGATGTCGCTGCCCACCGCGCTCGGGGTCGTCACCGGATTCGGCGGCGTTCTACTGGGATTGGGCGACCACACCACTGCCCTGTTGAGCATCACCCGGCCGATCGCGGCGGTCGCGGCCTCGCTGATCGTGGTGCGGCTGATGGTGGCCACCTGGCGCGGGCGGCTGCATCCGGTCGGTGCGCTCGGCGTCGCCTTCGGCGCGGTCGTCCTGCTGTTTCCGGTGGTGCAGCCTTGGTATCTGCTCTGGGGCATCGTCCCGCTCGCGGCGTGGGCCAGCCGACCCGCCTTCCGGGTCCCGGCCACGATTGCCTCGGCGGCGATCAGCGTCATGCTCATGCCCTCCGGCAGCGAAATCCAGCCTTTCGTCCTTATCTATGCGGCCTGCATCACCATCCTCACCTGCACGCTGATGATCCTCGCCACCCGCAAGTCGCTGCCGTGGCGGCTACACCAACTCGGCGCCGACACCGCGCCCACCGCGGCCGGTTCTTCCGGACCGCGGAGTTGACGAGGCAGGGGTGTCGTCCGGGTCACATCCGTCGACGGCTTACCGTGTGACACCGTGAGGGAGCGAAGCGAGCGAACAATGGGCACAGCACCCTTGGACGCGACGGAGCCGAGCACCGAGGCGCGATGGTGAGCGCAGCCTCGGAACCCGCCGTCTGTATCGACGGCGTCGTCAAGCATTACGGCGAAACCGCCGCCGTCGCCGGGATCAGCTTCGCGGTCGAACAGGCACAGGTGCTGGCCCTGCTCGGCCCGAACGGCGCGGGCAAGACCACGACGGTCGAAATGTGCGAGGGGTTCAAAACTCCGGATGCCGGTTCGGTCCGGGTGCTCGGACTCGATCCGATCGCCGACTCCGACCGGCTGCGGCCGCGCATCGGCGTCATGCTGCAGGGCGGTGGCGCGTACCCGGGTGCGCGCGCGGGCGAGATGCTCGATCTGGTAGCCGCCTACTCGGCTGACCCGCTCGATCCCGAGTGGTTGCTGAAAACCCTTGGCCTGCAGGACAACCGGCGCACTCCGTACCGACGGCTGTCCGGCGGCCAGCAGCAGCGGCTCGCCCTGGCCTGCGCGCTGGCCGGGAAGCCGGAGATCGTCTTCCTCGACGAACCGACCGCGGGCTTGGACGCGCAGGCCCGGCTGATCGTGTGGGAGTTGATCGACGCGCTGCGCCGTGACGGGGTCACCGTGCTGCTCACCACGCACATGATGGACGAGGCCGAGCAACTGGCCGACCAACTGGTGATCATCGATCACGGACAGATCGTCGTCTCCGGAACACCCGCCGAGGTCACCGCACACGGCGCGGCCGGGCAGCTGCGCTTCACCGCCCCGCCGAAACTCGATCTGCGACTGTTGAAAACCGCTCTACCGGAAGGCTTCTCGCCGCGCGAGACAATGCCCGGTCAATATCTGGTCGAGGGTGAGATCGATCCGCAGGTACTGGCAACGGTGACCGCATGGTGTGCGCAGCAGAATGTGCTGGCCACCGATATCCGGATCGATCAGCGTCGCCTCGAGGACGTCTTCCTGGAACTCACCGGACGGGACCTACGCGGATGAATCAGCCAAATCTCGCCGGGAACCGCTTCGCGCCGGGCACTTTCACGCCCGATCCGCGCCCGAGCAGCCGCCTCGCCATGATGACTGCGCAGACCCGGCTCGAGCTGATCCTGTTGCTGCGCAACGGCGAACAGTTGCTGCTCACCATGTTCATTCCGATCACGCTGCTGGTCGGGCTCAGCCTGTTGCCGTTCGGAGACCTCGGCGAGGACCGGGTCGACAAGATCGTGCCCGCGGTCATGATGGTCGCGGTCATGTCGACCGCCTTCACCGGACAGGCCATCGCGGTCGGATTCGACCGGCGCTACGGTGCGCTGAAACGCCTCGGCGCTACCCCACTCCCCCGCTGGGGCATCGTGGCGGGCAAGAGCGCCGCGGTGCTGATCGTGGTGGTGATGCAGGCAATTCTGTTGGGGGCCATCGGATTCGCGCTCGGCTGGCGACCGCAACTCGCCGGGCTCGCGCTCGGCGCGCTGGTGATCGCGCTCGGCACAGCCACTTTCGCGGCAATGGGTCTGCTGCTCGGCGGCACCCTCAAGGCGGAAATCGTGCTGGCGCTGGCGAATATTTTGTGGTTCGTCATGCTCGGTATATCGAGCATCGTGTTCGCATCCGACGATCTACCTTCGGCGGTGAATGTGCTCGTACGGTTGGTGCCGTCCGGGGCGCTGGCCGTCACGCTGGAAGACGCCATGCGCACCAGCATCGACTGGTTCGGCATCGCCGTCCTCGCCGCTTGGGGCGGCGTCTCCGGCTTCCTCGCCATCCGTTTCTTCCGCTTCGACTAGTCGGGGCAACGACGGGATGTAGTAGACCGGGTGCGGGTGGCCGAAGTGGCCCGGCTACGATCGTTGGGTGCTGTATCGCGCATTCCTGCGACTCGTCGATCTGCTCCCGCTGCCCTCGTTGCGGGTGCAGCGACTGATCGCCATCGCGGTCATCGTCTCCCAGGCGGGTATCGCCGTCACCGGTGCGATCGTGCGGGTCACGGCGTCCGGACTCGGGTGCCCGACCTGGCCGCAGTGCTTCCCGGGCAGCTTCACCCCGACCGGTGTGGCCGAGGTTCCGGTGCTGCATCAGACGGTCGAATTCAGCAACCGCATGCTGACCTTCGCGGTGACGCTGTGCGCGGCGCTCATCGTGCTCGCCGTCACCCGCGCCCGTCGCCGGCGCGAGGTGCTGGTGTACGCGTGGTTGATGCCGGGCGGCACAGTGCTGCAGGCGGTCATCGGCGGTATCACCGTGCGCACCGGTCTGCTGTGGTGGACGGTGTCGGTGCATCTGCTGGCGTCGATGCTGATGGTGTGGGTCGCGGTGGTCATGTTCGCAAAGGTCAGCGAACCCGATGACGGCATCGAAGTAATCCAGGCGCCCGCGCCGCTGCGCTGGCTCACCGGGCTGAGCGGGGTCGCGCTCGCCGGGGTCCTCATCGCGGGCACGCTGGTCACCGGGGCCGGACCGCATGCGGGCGATAAGAGCATCGAGCGACCGGTCGAACGCCTACAGGTCGAGATCGTCACGTTGGTGCATCTGCACTCGCAACTGCTCGTCGGCTATCTCGCACTGCTCATCGGGTTGGCCTTCGGCCTCTTCGCCGTCGGTATCACCCCCGCCGTCCGCACCCGGCTGTTCGTCCTGCTCGGCCTGGTCTGCGCCCAGTCTCTCGTCGGCGTCGTCCAGTACTTCACCGACGTGCCCGCCGCCCTGGTCGCCACCCACGTCGGCGGCGCCGCAGCCTGCACCGCCGCCACCGCCGCCCTCTGGGCTTCCCTGCGCACCCGCGAACGCGTCACGGCGTCGATCTCCAACTCCGCCGAACAGTTGGCATAGCGCACACTGTTCCGATGCGCCCATCAGCGTCGAGTACCGAAGCGCCACAACCGTTCCCGGATATCGAGCCGTATGGCTCGACGATGGTGTCCTGCTGCGTGAGGCACACAAGCTCGTGGGAATTCCGGCGGTGCTGATCCAGGGACCTCTCGATCTGTCCGGCCCCCTCTACACCGCTTGGCAATTGGCGCAGGCCTGGCCCAGTGCGGAACTGCGGGTCATCGAGGATTCCGGCCATACCGGCAGCCCGGCCATGCGCAACGCGATACTCGAGGCGTTGGCGCGCTTCGGCGGCGGCGGCCACGGTGAATGGTCCGATGATCGGATGCAATTCGGCGGCGGACGCGGCTAACCTGGCAGACATGCCGGTCACTGTCCTTGTGCCAGATGATTATGGAGTCGGGGTATTGGCCCGGCTCGATGGGATTCGCCCGGTGCGGTATTCGCCCGGCGAACCGCTGCCCGCGGAGGCGGAGTTGGCGGAGGTGCTGGTTCCGGCGTTTCTGGCTCGGCCCGATTCGATCGATATGGCCGGGTTGCCGAAGTTGCGGTTGGTGCAGATGCTGACGGCCGGCGCCGAACGGTGGATCGGTCGGCTGCCCGATGGGGTGGTGCTGTCGAATGCACGGGGTGCGCACGGCGGCAGTTCCGCGGAGTGGGTGGTCGCGGCGCTGCTCACGATTTATCGCGAGCTGACGGAGTTCGCCGATTTGCGGCGCGAGCAGCGCTGGTATCAGCATCGGACGGATACGTTGGCGGGTAAGCGGATCCTCGGCATCGGCGCGGGTGATCTCGGTATCGAATTGCGCCGCAGGGTAGAAGCTTTCGACGCGACTTTGACGCTGGTCGGCACGACCGCCCGCGACGGCGTGCACGGTGTCGACGAATTGCCGCGGCTGCTGAGCGAATTCGACGTCGTCGTGCTGATGGTTCCGGTGACCGATCAGACCATCGGCATGGTCGATGCCGAATTCCTGGCCGAGATGGCCGACGGCGCGGTGCTGGTGAATGTCGCGCGCGGACCGATCGTGCGGACCGAAGCGCTACTGGCCGAACTGGTTTCGGGGCGATTGCGCGCAGCCCTTGATGTCACCGACCCGGAGCCCCTTCCGCCCGAGCATCCGCTCTGGACAGCGCCTGGTCTGTTGCTGACACCTCATGTCGCGGGAAGTAGCCGAGGCAGTCTCGAACGAGCCTATGCTGTTGTCGCTGCGGAGATCGTCCGATTCGCGGCTGGTGAGTCGCCGAAAAACCTTGTGCGCGGGGACTATTGAGTCGCTCACGGATGAACGACGGCTACCCGAACCGCGGCCGAGTGACGCGCGCGAGTGTTCGGATCAAAGCATCCGATGCCATTTGCCCACGTTCGATGCGCAATCCCGCATAGCACGGATCGCCGTTCTCGACGAGCCCGACGATCGTCGGTTCATCCAATTGCTCCGCGGCGAACGCATAAATCTGCTCCAACTTGGGCACGATCAGACCGTAATCGAGCGCCCGCGCCACGCGCCCCTCGAGCGCGAGCACCGCATCGACGGACATATTCGCCAGCGGATACACCTCGGGAAAAACATTCCGCAGGTCGAGGAACAGCCGAACCGAGCTGCGGCGCGGATCGGCCGACCAGCCGCCGAGGGCCCCGAACCGGCCCAGCGCCAGCGTCGGCCGCGCCACCAGGACGTGGGTGAACAGCACCCGCATGAGCGTCACATTGATCATCAACCGCTCGGCGGGCAATTCGGCCGCGGCCAACTCCTGATGTTCCAGATAACCGGCGACGATGCTGCGATTGTGCGCCCGGTACCACGCCGCGGGCGAAGGGGCGATGAGGAACTCGAGCCACAGCCGGGCACCGGGCGTCGACGCGTCCCGGGCATCGGCGTGATGCAGCAGCGCGGCCTCCAGTTTGTCGTGCAGTAAGCGGTCGTTGATGGCCCGCCACCACGGGCTGCCGGTATCGGCGTGCAGCACACCGCGAGCGAGTTCCCATTGCAGAAAAGCGATTTCGGCCCGACGGTAGGCGCGGAGTTCCGGCGGATAGAAGCTCTCGGCGAGCGCGACGCGGTGCTGCGCGTCGGCATGCGCGGTGCCGACCCGCCGAGCCGCCAGCTCGCTCGCCTTATCCGCGTTCATCGTCCCCTACTTTACGATCCGGACGGCGCCCGCACCCGGAACCGGAGACCCATCAATATTCCGATGTCTCTTATTGGCGATCCTATTGGCGCTTCGATGAACGGGTGCCTAACGTCGACATCGCGACGGACTGACACGCCGCATGCGTCAGCGCGTCGACCCTAATCCCCGATCAGGAGGCACACGATGTCGAAGGTTCTTTTCGTCATGACCGGCGTCGACTACTGGACGCTCGCCGATGGCACGAAACATCCGACCGGCTACTGGGCCGAAGAGGTCGTGGCTCCGTACAAGGCCATCAAGGCGGCGGGTCATGAGATTGTGGTGGCCACTCCCGGCGGCGTCGTACCCACGGTCGACCAGGGCAGTCTCGCACCCGAGGTCAACGGCGGTGCCGACGGTGCCGCGGAGATCGCCGAGACCCTGGCCGATGCGGCAGAACTGCGCACCCCGATCTGGCTCGAGAATGTCGACCTGGCCGACTACGACGCCGTCTACTACCCCGGCGGACACGGACCGATGGAAGATCTGTCGGTGAATGCCGACTCCGGCGCCCTGCTCAATGCCGCGCTGGCCTCGGGCAAACCGCTCGGCGTCGTCTGCCACGCGCCCGCCGCGCTGCTCGCGACCGCCATCGGCGGCGATTCCCCGTTCGTCGGTTACCAGGTCACCGGATTCACCAATGCCGAAGAGGCACAAGCCGGATTCGCCGATAAGGCCAAGTGGCTGCTGCAGGATCGGCTGGTCGAGCTCGGCGTCGATTTCCGCGAGGGCGAGCCGTGGGCACCGCATATCGAGATCGATCGCAATTTCTACACCGGCCAGAATCCCGCATCGTCGGCGCCGCTGGCCGCGGAGATTGTCAAGGCGCTGGGCTGACTCGAGACAGGCACGAGACCAGAGGGCATAAGGGAAACGTAAAGATCGCTTGCGCCAACGGCTCTCGGAAACCGCGCGGTCTACCGTGGAGTGGTCGAACCGCGGCAGGGAGGTGTCGGTGGCGACAGACGTGATCGGCAAGATCGCCCGCGTCACCGCGACGATCAAGCCGGACCATCTCGGCGAAGTTCTGATCGAGGTGCGGGCGGGCACCGAGCGATTTCTCGCACGCCCTGCCGACGGGGCGACAACCATTCCGAGGCATACCCAGGTGCTCGTGGTCGGGAGCCTGGGTGGGCGCACGGTTGAAGTCACTCCCTTGAAATGAAGGTTCATCATGGACGTCCTGATACTGGTCGTCGTCGGCATCGCCGCTGTTGTGCTGTTCCTGGCCGCCGTGCTGTTCCGGCTGTCCTGGCGGGTCGCCGAACCCGATGAGGCACTGATCATCTCCGGATTCCGCGCGGGCGAAGAACAGTCCTTCGGCGAGAGCATGGGCTTCCGGATCGTCACTGGACGCGGCAGTCTGGTGGCACCCGGACTGACCAAGGTGCGCCGAATCTCATTGGAGGCGCACGAAAGTCAGATCACCGTCCCCTGTGTGAGTCAGCAGAAGATCAGTCTGCAGCTGGCCGGTGTGGTGGTCTACAAGGTCGGTGACGACTACCGCTCCATCGCGAATGCGGCCCGCCGGTTCCTGGACCGCCCGGCCGAGGAGCTGGAAACCAAGGTGCAGAATGTCTTCGTCGGCCATCTGCGCGCGATCGCGGGTTCGATGACCGTCGAGGATATGATCAGCGACCAGGACAAATTCTCCGAGCAGGTCCGCGACCGGTGCTCGCAGGAAATGGAGTCCTTCGGCCTCGTGATCGACAGCTTCCAGATTCAATCCATCGCCAGCGGCTCGAATTACATCGCCAATCTTGCGATTCCGCATCAGGCCGCGGTCGAGCAGCAGGCCCGCATCGCCCGCGCCAATGCCGAGCGCGAGGCCATCGAACAGGAGCAGGCAGCACAGGCCCAGATCGCACTGGCGATGCGTGACACCCAGATCAAGAAGGCCGGCTATCAGGCCGAGGTGGACAGCGCGAGTCAGGAAGCCGCCCAGCAGGGCCCGCTCGCCGATGCCAAGGCTCGCCAGGCAGTCGTCGAAATGGCAACGCGCGTCGCACAACTAGAAGCACAGCAGAAGGAACAGCAGCTGCAGGTCGAGATCCGCAAGCCGGCGGATGCCGAGGCCTATCGCCAGACCACACTGGCCACCGCGGGCCGTGACGCGCGGATCAGCCAGGCCGAGGCAGACGCCCAGGAGACCCGTTTGCGAGCGGAAGCCGCTGCGGCACAGACGAAAATGCAGGCACTCGCCGAGGCCGAGGCGATCAAACTGCGGGCCGCCGCCGAGGCCGAGGCCACCCGGCTCACCGGTCAGGCCGAGGCAGACGCCATCAAGGCCAGGGGGCTGGCCGAGGCAGACGCGGTGCGCGCGCATATGGCCGCCGAGGCCGCGGGTATCCAGCAGCGCGCCGAGGCGATGAGCCAGAACCAGGAGGCCGTCATCGCACAGCAGATCGCGGAGAAGCTCCCGCAGATCGTCGCCGCGGCGGCGGCGCCGTTCGAGCACGTCGATCAGTTCACGGTGTTGAACGGCGCACAGGGTGTCACCTCGGCATTGGCCGAGATCATTCAGCAGGCAGGTGCGCTCACCTCGATCGCACGCGAATCTCTGCTGCCCGCAATGAATCTCAGTACGAATGGGCACCAGAACGGCGAGGTCGAGCTCCCGAAGTAGGCCGCGAGTCGGCGGCGATCCTCGAACGATTCGCCGCCTACGCGCGAAGTACCCTTCGGTAAGGGCCGTTGGTCCCTTGTTCGACATTCGGTGTCTCTGCGACCGTGATACGTCCGATCGTCGGCAAGCGGAAAGCGAACTCGCCGTGACATCGCTGTTGTGGATCGCGCTGCCCTACGGCGCGTTCGTGCTGTTCGTGCTCGGTCATGTGTGGCGCTACCGGCGCGACGGTTTCCGCAGCTACACCCGTTATCCGGACATGGACCGCAGCCAGCGGTTCGGATCGACGGCATTTCGGTCCGGGGTGTGCCTCATAGTCCTCACCCGCCTGATCAATGTGATCACCGCCGAACCGCATGCCCGCCCCTCCGGTGCGCTGCACGTGGTCACCACGATCGTGCAGATCGGCGGCGTCGCCGCGGCCACGATCGGGGCGGTATTGCTGTTCCTACCGGATCTGATAGCGGGCCCGTCGCGTCCGGTGATCACCCCGCTGGACCGCATAACCTTCCCGGCCCTGACGGCCGCGCTGCTGTCCGGGGTGATCATCGAATACGATCCGACCACGGTGGCACGCGAATATCGAACCGGCGAAACGCTTTTCGCGTGGTTCCGCTCGCTGGTCACCATCGATCCGTATCCCGAAGCCATGCAGCATGCACCGCTCATCTACCAGGCGCGGGGTCTGATCCTGCTGCTGATCCTCGGCATCTGGCCATTTACCCGGCTCGCGGGAATCTTCGCGGGCCCGGTCGTGCGGCGGATCCTGCGCGCCGTCCCAGGCGAGACTCGCGAATTGGACGGCGCGACCAAGGAAGGCTGAACGGTTCAGTTCTCGTTGCGCGCCTTGGGAAAACGGGTCTGCCGGGCGACCCAACCGGCCATCTTGGCCCAGTGCCCCTTGCGCGGAGTGACCACCGAGATCAGCTCGCGGTCCCATTCATCGGCCTCGGTCAGGCCATTGATGGTCTCGACCAATTCCTTGGCGGTCGCCAGATCGTCGACCACGCGGTCACCGAGGACACCGTCAGAGCCGACCAGGGTGACGCGCACGCCCGCGCGGCCGATCGGTTGCAGTACAGCGGTGGCGGAGCCGCCGTGCTCGGCGACGAATCCCTTGACCGAATCCACCAGGGAACCCGACAGCTGGACTGGGGCGGCGGCTTCAACACTCATGGCGGTTAGTTTACTGACCGGTACGTTCGGGTCCAGCCCCCGTGGGTGTAGAACGGATCTCATGCGCGCTATTCAGGTTTCCGAGCACGGTGGTCCCGAAGTCCTGAACTACGTCGAGGTGCCCGATCCGCAGATCGGTCCGGATCAGCTGCTCGTCGACACCGAGGCGATCGGCATCAACTTCATCGATACCTATATCCGCACCGGCCGCTACCCGCAGGCGGTGCCCTATATTCCCGGCGCCGAGGGCACCGGCGTGGTGGCCGAGATCGGCACGAATGTGACCGAATTCGCAGTCGGTGACCGGGTCGCCTGGGCGGCCGCACCCGGCAGCTATGCCCAGCGGGTCGCGGTACCTGCGGCGGTCGCGGTCAAGGTGCCCGACGGTGTCGACGCACCGGTAGCCGCCTCGGCGCTGCTGCAGGGTATGACCGCGCACTACCTGATCGAATCGATCTACAAGCCCGAACCCGGCGAAACCGTGCTGGTGCACGCGGGCGCGGGCGGCGTCGGCCTGATGCTCACCCAGCTCGCCGCGGCGCGCGGCGTGCGGGTGATCACCACCGTCTCCTCGGACGCGAAGGAAAAACTGTCCCGCGAGGCGGGCGCGAGCGAGGTGCTGCGCTACAGCGATGATCTCGCAGATCAGGTTCGTGCACGCACCGAGGGCGTCGGCGTCGCGGCCGTATATGACGGCGTCGGCGCGGCCACTTTCGAGGCCAGCCTCGCATCTCTGCGGGTGCGCGGCATGCTGGCCCTCTTCGGCGCGGCCAGCGGGCCGGTACCACCCTTCGATCTGCAGCGCCTCAACCCGGCAGGGTCGCTGTTCGTCACCCGTCCCACGCTGGTGCACTACACCCGCGACCGTGCCGAATTACTCTGGCGCGCAACCGATATCCTCACCGCGATCGCCGACGGAACGCTGCATGTGCGGATCGGCGCTACATATCCGCTGGCCGAGGCCGAGCAGGCGCACCGCGATCTCGAGGGCCGCAAGACCACCGGCTCGATCGTCCTGCTGCCGTAACCGGCGATCAACAGCAGTGAGGCCATTGCTCCTCGACTCCGGTGCCCGGCGGCCCGCTGCACACCTGCGCCTCGGGTGAGACCTTGGAAGGATGACAACGCTCGCCAACCGGCGGTCGATCCTCGCCGGTATCGACGGATCACCTACTGCGGTGGCGGCCGCGCGATGGGCAGCCGATGGATATATCGGCTGACCTAGCCGAAGAAGCTGCCGATCGTGTCCCACCCGAGCACCGAATCCACCGCCAGACCACAGAACACCACGGCCAGATAGTTGTTGGACTGCAGGAACAGTCGCAGCGGCTTCACCGATTCACCGCGCCGCACACCGGAGTACAGCTGGTGCGCCATGAGCAGGAACCACGCCCCGGCCACCAGCGCGACGGACGCGTAGACCACACCGGTCGCGGGGACCAGCGCGAGGGTGGTGAGCACGGTGAGCCAGGTGTAGATGACGATCTGCTTGGTGACGGCCTGCTCGGTGGCCACGACCGGCAGCATCGGCACACCGGCCGCGCGGTAGTCCTCCTTGTAGCGCATGGCCAAAGCCCAGGTGTGTGGCGGCGTCCAGAAGAAGATGACACCGAACAGCGCGATCGCGGGCCAGCCGATATTTCCGGTCGCCGCCGACCAGCCGACCAGCGCGGGCATACATCCGGCCGCGCCGCCCCACACCACATTCTGCGAGGTGCGGCGCTTGAGGCCGAGGGTGTACACGAAGACGTAGAACAGGATCGTCGCGACGACCAGCAGGCCGCTGAGCAGATTCGCCTGCCACCACAGCCAGGCGAAGGAGCCGATGCCGAGCGTGACACCGAAGACGAAGGCGTGCGAGGTCGGCACCGCCGCTCTGGCCAGCGGCCGCTTCGCCGTCCGCTTCATCACCTTGTCGATATCGGCATCGGCGACGCAGTTGAGCGTATTGGCGCTCGCGGCGCCCATCCAACCACCGAACAGCGTGACCAGGATCAGCCGGATGTCGACATGGCCGCGGTCGGCCAGCAGCATCGTCGGAATGGTCGCGACCAGCAGCAACTCGATGACGCGCGGCTTGGTCAACGCGATGTAGGCGAGGGGTCGCCGCAGTAGTCGGGACAGCAGGCCGTCGCCGGTCAACCGGTCGGCCAGCGCCGTCGCGGAGGAGCCGTGTGCACTATTGCCACCCGGCTGTTGCCCAATCCGCACTGTCTCTCCTCGCACGCTGTGCATCGCATCCGGCATGAAACCGCCGCCGCACTCCCCTCTCGAGCTGGTGCGAGGCGGCAACTACTACACACGATGGTAGACCCAGCCGCACAGCCTTCTTTCCATAGCCCCTCGCTCCGGCACACTGTCGGAGCGATTCGACACCCGAACTAAGCCGGGTTCCTCACATGCCGGTCATCGAGCACATCTAGGGTGGTTGGGGTAAACCCGGTTCGCATTCCACAGCTGCCGTGCGCGCACCCCTCCGCCACCGTCGACGAAACAATGTCAGGAGAACCTCGGTCGTGTCAGTCACAGACGACATCCGCGCCCTCACTCAGCCGCATCACCCGGACGACTGGACGGATCTGGACACCAAGGCCGTCGACACCGTTCGGGTTCTAGCCGCCGATTCGGTGCAGAACGCCGGGAACGGGCACCCCGGCACCGCGATGAGCCTCGCACCGCTGGCCTACACGCTCTACCAGCGCACCATGCGCCTGGACCCGAGCGATCCGAGCTGGGTCGGCCGGGACCGCTTCGTACTGTCCTGCGGTCACTCCAGCATCACCCAGTACATCCAGCTCTACCTGGCCGGATACGGTCTGGAGCTGAACGATCTCGAGCACCTGCGCAAGTGGGGCTCGCTCACCCCGGGCCACCCCGAATTCCGCCACACCGACGGCGTCGAGATCACCACCGGCCCGCTGGGGCAGGGTCTGGCCGCCGCGGTCGGTATGGCGATGGCGGCACGGCGCGAGCGCGGTCTGTTCGACCCGGACGCCGCACCGGGCACCAGCCCGTTCGACCACTTCATCTACGTCATCGCCTCCGACGGTGATATGGAGGAGGGCGTCACCTCCGAGGCATCCTCGCTCGCGGGCACCCAGCAGCTGGGCAACCTGGTCGTGATCTACGACGACAACAAGATCTCCATCGAGGACGACACCACCATCGCCTTCACCGAGGATGTCGCCGAGCGCTACGCGGCCTACGGCTGGCACGTGCAGGTGGTCGAGGGCGGCGAGGACGTCGTCGCCATCGAGGCGGCGCTGGCCGCGGCCAAGGCCGAGACCGGTAAGCCGTCGATCATCGTGCTGCGCACCATCATCGGCTTCCCCGCCCCGAACAAGATGAACACCGGCGCCGCGCACGGTGCCGCACTCGGGGCCGACGAAGTGGCTGCCACCAAGAAGATCCTCGGCTTCGACCCGGAAAAGAACTTCCAGGTCGACGACGACGTGATCGCGCACACCCGCAAGGTCGTCGAGCGCGGCCAGCAGGCGCATGCGGCCTGGCAGCAGCAGTTCGACGCGTGGGCCGCCGCGAACCCGCAGAACAAGGCGCTGTTCGATCGGCTCGCCAAGCGTGAGCTGCCCGCAGGCTGGGCCGCGAATCTGCCGACCTACGAGGCGGATCCGAAAGGTATGGCCACCCGCAAGGCCTCCGGCAAGGTGCTCGCCGCGCTGGCGCCGGTGCTGCCGGAGCTGTGGGGCGGTTCGGCCGACCTCGCCGAATCCAACAACACCACCATGCCCGACACGCCGAGCTTCGGTCCGGAGTCGATCTCGACCGGCATGTGGAAGGCCAACCCGTACGGCCGCACCCTGCACTTCGGTGTGCGCGAGCACGCCATGGGCGCGATCCTGAACGGCATCGCCCTGCACGGACCGACCCGTCCGTACGGCGGCACCTTCCTGGTCTTCTCCGACTACATGCGCCCGGCCGTGCGCTTGGCCGCCCTGATGCGGGTGCCCGCGATCTACGTGTGGACGCACGACTCCATCGGCCTCGGTGAAGACGGCCCGACGCATCAGCCGATCGAACATCTGGCCGCGCTGCGCGCGATTCCGGGCCTGAACGTGGTCCGCCCCGGCGACGCCAACGAGACCACCTACGCCTGGCGCACCATCCTCGAGCGCGACAGCAGCGAGCACACCTCGCACTTCTCGGTCTCCGAACCGGCCCACCAGGACGGGCCGTCCGCGCTCGCGCTGACCCGCCAGGATCTGCCGATCGTCGAAGGCACCAGCTACGAGGGCGTCAAGAAGGGCGGCTACGTGCTGGCCGAGGCGTCCACCGGCACCCCGCAGGTAATCCTGATCGCGACCGGATCCGAGCTCCAACTCGCGGTCGCCGCCCGCACTACGCTGGAGGCGCAGGGCATCGGCACCCGCGTGGTCTCGATGCCGTGTGTGGAGTGGTTCGACGCGCAGGACAAGGCATATCGGGACGAGGTGCTGCCGCCGGCGGTCGCCGCTCGGGTGGCCGTCGAGGCCGGTATCGCGATGCCGTGGTACCGGTTCACCGGTGACGCGGGCGAGATCGTTTCGATCGAGCACTTCGGTGCCTCGGCCGATTTCAAGACCCTGTTCCGCGAGTTCGGTATCACCGCGGAAGCCGTAGTCGCTGCCGCGCAGCGCACCCTGGAAAACGTGAAGGGATAAGAGCTCATGGCACAGAACGAAAACCTCGCCGCCCTCTCCGCCGCGGGCGTCTCGGTGTGGCTCGATGATCTGTCGCGGGACCGGATCCAGTCCGGGAACCTGGCCGAGCTCATCGAAACCCGCAGCGTCGTCGGCGTCACCACCAATCCGACCATCTTCCAGGGCGCCCTGAGCCAGGGCCACGCCTACGACGGCCAGGTGAAAGAGCTTGCCGCCCAAGGCGCGGATGTGGATTCCGCGATCCGGACCATCACCACCGACGACGTGCGTGCGGCCTGCGACGTGCTGGCCGGGGTCTACGAGGCCAGCAACGGCGTCGACGGCCGGGTCTCCATCGAGGTCGACCCGCGCCTGGCCTTCGACGCCGAGCAGACGGTGGCCCAGGCCATCGACCTGTGGAAGACGGTGGATCGGCCCAACCTGTTCATCAAGATTCCGGCCACCGAGGCGGGCCTGCCCGCGATCACCCGGGTGATCGCCGAGGGCATCAGCGTCAACGTGACCCTGATCTTCTCGGTCAAGCGCTACCGCCAGGTGATGGGCGCCTACCTCGACGGTCTGCGCGGAGCCAAGGCCACCAGCCACGACCTGGCCAAGGTCCATTCGGTCGCTTCGTTCTTCGTCTCCCGCGTGGACACCGAGATCGATAAGCGACTCGAGGCGATCGGTACACCGGAGGCATTGGCACTGCGCGGACAGGCGGGTGTCGCCAACGCGCGCCTGGCGTATGCCGAATACCAGGATGTCTTCGACGGTGGAGCGCACACCTCGACCTACGCGCATCTGGCCGCCTCCGGTGCGAATCGGCAACGGCCGCTGTGGGCTTCGACGGGTGTGAAGAATCCGGAGTACTCGGACACGCTGTATGTCACCGAACTGGTCGCACCGAATACGGTGAACACGATGCCGGAGAAGACCCTCGAGGCCGTCGCCGATCACGGCGAGATCCGTGGCGACGCCGTCAGCGGTACCGCCGGGGCCGCGCAGGAGGTCTTCGACAAGCTCACCGCAGTCGGCATCGACCTCGACGACGTGTTCGACGTGCTCGAGCGCGAGGGTGTGGAGAAGTTCGAGAAGTCGTGGGAGGAGCTGCTTTCCGCCACGGCAGGCGAACTGGCCAAGTCCGGGGATAACTGACCCGATGGCCGGCACTCAGACGAATACCTGGAAGAACCCGCTCCGCGACGAGCGGGATAAGCGGGTCCCCCGCATCGCGGGACCGTGCAGCATGGTGATCTTCGGCGTCACCGGCGATCTGTCCCGGAAGAAACTGATGCCGGCCATCTACGATCTGTCGAACCGGGGGCTGCTGCCCCCGGGCTTCGCGCTGGTCGGCTTCGCGCGCCGGAACTATGCGGACGAGGACTTCGCCAATGTCGTGCTCGATGCGGTAAAAGCGCACGCCCGCACACCCTTTCGGCAGGAGGTCTGGGACCACCTGGCCGAGGGCATCCGCTTCGTGCAGGGCTCCTTCGACGACGATTCCGCCTTCGCCAAACTCGCCGACGTGCTGGCGAAGCTGGACAAGGACCGCGGCACCGGCGGCAATCACGCCTTCTACCTGTCGATTCCGCCGAATATGTTCCCGGTGGTGCTCGATCAGCTCTCCGAGCACAAACTGGCCCAGGCGACGAAAACCGAGGGCGAGGGCCGCAAACCGTGGCGCCGGGTGGTGATCGAGAAGCCGTTCGGCCACGATCTGGACAGTGCGGTCGAACTCAACGCGCTGGTCAATCGGGTGTTCCCGGAGGAGACGGTATTCCGCATCGATCACTATCTCGGCAAGGAGACGGTGCAGAACATCCTGGCGCTGCGCTTCGCCAACCAGCTCTACGAACCGATCTGGAATGCCAATTACGTCGACCATGTGCAGATCACCATGGCCGAGGACATCGGATTGGGCGGGCGCGCAGGCTATTACGACGGTATCGGCGCGGCCCGCGATGTCATCCAGAACCACCTGCTGCAGTTGCTCGCGCTGACCGCCATGGAGGAGCCGATCAGCTTCGAACCCAAGCAGCTGCAGGCGGAGAAGATCAAGGTGCTCTCGGCGACCAAACTCGTCGAGCCCCTCGATGAAACCACCGCGCGCGGACAGTATGCGGAAGGCTGGCAGGGCGGCGAGCATGTGGTCGGACTGCTCGACGAGGAGGGTTTCGACCCGCAATCGCGCACCGAGACCTACGCGGCGATCACCCTCGAGATCGACACCCGGCGCTGGGCGGGTGTGCCGTTCTACCTGCGCACCGGAAAACGCCTGGGCCGCAGGGTGACCGAGATCGCGGTGGTGTTCAAGCGGGCCCCGCATCTGCCGTTCGACCAGACCATGACCGAGGAACTCGGACAGAACGCAGTGGTCATCCGGGTGCAGCCCGATGAGGGCATCACCACCCGATTCGGTTCGAAGGTGCCGGGGTCGAGCATGGAAGTGCGCGACGTCAATATGGATTTCAGTTACGGCGAGGCGTTCACCGAATCCTCCCCCGAGGCCTATGAACGCCTGATCCTCGATGTGTTGCTCGGGGTGCCGTCCCTGTTCCCGGTGAACGCGGAGGTCGAATTGTCCTGGCGCATCCTGGATCCGGTGCTCGAGCACTGGGCCGCCGACGGTAAACCCGAACAGTACGAGGCGGGGACCTGGGGTCCGGCCTCGGCCGACGAGATGCTGGCCCGCACCGGGCGCGAATGGCGGCGGCCATGATCGTCGATATGCCGCAGACCACCACCTCCGAGGTCACCAAACGCCTGGTGCGCCTTCGGGAGAGCAATGGTGTGATCACCATGGGCCGGGTGCTGACCCTGGTCGTGTGCACGTTGGACAGTTCCGAGGCCGAGGACGCCATCGACGCCGCCAATGACGCCAGCCGCGAACATCCCTGCCGTGTGGTCGTTTTGGCGCGCGGGGATCGCGAGGCCGAGACCCGGTTGGATGCCCAGATCCGCGTCGGCGGTGATGCCGGAGCAGCCGAAGTGATAGTGCTGCGGCTGCAGGGGGATCTGATCAACCACGAGAGCAGCGTCGTCATCCCGTTCCTGCTGCCGGACACCCCGGTGGTGGCGTGGTGGCCGCGTGGTGCCCCGGAGTTCCCGTCCAAGGATTCGGTGGGGCGCTTGGCGACTCGCCGCATCACCGACGCCACCTTCGCCGCCGATCCGCAGGCGACGATCAAGAAGCGGCTCGGCTCCTACGCCTCCGGCGATACCGATCTGGCGTGGAGTCGCATCACCTACTGGCGGGCGCTGTTGGCGGCCGCCATGGACGAACCGCCGTTCGAGCCGGTGGATTCGGTGATCATCTCCGGACTGCGCGAAGAACCCGCGCTGGATATGCTCGCGGGCTGGTTGGCCGCCCGGCTCAACTGTCCGGTGCGTCGCCGCTCGGGTGCGTTGCGGGTGGAGGTGCATCGCCCGACGGTGTCGATCGCGATCGAGCGGCCGCAGACCGGGCGCACCGCGACGCTCACCCGCACCGGTGATCCGGATCAGCGAATCGCCTTGGCGCGCCGAGAAACTCGCGACTGCCTCGCCGAGGAACTGCGACGGCTGGATGCCGACGAGATCTATGCCGAGGCGCTCGCCGGAATCGAAAAGGTGACCTATGAGTGAGCGTGCGAACGTTCCCGCGAGCACCGTCGAAGTACACGACGACACCGATGCCTTGATCGCCGCCGCGGCCGCGCGATTCGTCGCGGTCGTGGTGGCGGCGCAGGCCGAACGTGGCTCCGCATCGGTGGTGTTGACCGGCGGTGGGACCGGGATCGGACTGTTGGAACTGGTCCGTAAGGCACCGGGCGATATCGACTGGTCGCGGCTCGATGTGTTCTGGGGTGACGAACGATTCGTGCCCGCGGGCGATTCGGAGCGCAATGATCTGCAGGCGCGACAGGCGCTGCTGGATCATGTGCCGGTTGATCCGTCGCGGGTGCATCCGGTTGCCACCTCCGATGGTGAGTATCCGGATCCGGTCGAAGCCGCCGCCGAGTATGCGGCGGCAGTGCACGCGCACCTGGCCGAGCACGGGGCCTTCGATCTGCATCTGCTCGGTATGGGTGGCGAAGGGCATGTGAATTCGCTGTTCCCGCATACCGACGCGGTGCGCGAACAGCACGAACTCGTTGTCGCGGTACCGGATTCGCCGAAGCCGCCGCCGGTGCGGGTCACGCTGACGCTGCCCGCAGTGCGGCGCAGTCGCCATGTTGTGCTGGTTGTCGGTGGTGCCGCCAAGGCCGAAGCCGTTGCCGCCGCGGTTGCCGGTGCGGATCCGGTGGAGATTCCCTCGGCGGGTGCACTTGGGTCGGAATCCACTACGTGGCTGTTGGATCGGGATGCCGCCGCGGCATTGCCGGATACCGCGAGCTAACTCAGCAGCTGCTGCGCGGTTGCGCCGAGGACCAGTTCACGCACGTGTGGTGAGCGGGTAGCGCGTTCGACGGTGATGCGTGCGATGACCGGGTCGCCATAGGGGGCATCCGAGCCGAAGAGGGTGCGCTCGGGAATTTCGGCTATGGCCAGGCGGACCGCGAAAACGATACTGGCAGTGGACAGTTCCAGGTACATGTTCGGGGTGTCGCGGACCAGTTCGATCGCGTCCATCCAGTGCGCGCCGCCGAGTTGGGAGACCACGAGCGGTACTCTTGGGTAGCGTCGCGCGAGGTCGGTCAGGGTGCCCAGGTCGGCGGCGGTCGTGGGTGCGGCGCCGTGGACGACGACAGGAAGTCCATCGTGGTCGGTGGCGGCGCGGAGTACCGGCTCGATCAGGGCCGCTCGGTCCGGCGGCGGGGTCAACTCACCGATGCCGCGCAGTCCGCGCCCGACTACGTCGCGTTCGACGATCGCGTCGGCATCGGGCGTGTCGAGCGGCACCGAGGCGAATCCGATGAAGCGCTCCGGGTAGGCGGCGATTGCGGCATCGAGTTCGCGCCGGGCCGTTTCGCGGCCGAGGGCGCCGCCGCCGGCGAGCGCCTGCGTCAGCAGGTCCATCTCTTCGCGTAGTTCGGTGAGGTTTCCGGCTCGTTCGGGATGTGGTCGGGTCATGAACAGGATGGTCTTGTCCACGCCTGCCTCATCGAGTAGTGCGATGTGGTCGGTGAGCGGGTCGTGGACGTGGCTGTGTGCGTCGATGATCAACATCTCTCCTTATGGAATCGAGTTGCGGGCTCGAGTGTTGATCCCTGACACCATGGGAAGGTCAAATCATGCTGATCGGTGAGCTGGCCGGCCGTACCCGCACCAGCGTGCGGCTGCTGCGGTACTACGAGCGGGTCGGGCTGCTGTCGGCCGAACGCCGCCACAATGGGTATCGCGAGTACGACGCGGATGCCGAGCAGCGTGTCGGGCAGATTCGCGCATTGCTCGCGGCGGGGCTCTCGACCCGGGTGATCGGGCAGTTGCTGCCGTGCGCTGTCGACGACGGTGCGTTGCGGGCCTGTCCTAGCGTGTTGCCCGCGTTGCGGGATCGGCTGGCGGAGTTGGATCGTCGGGCGGCTGAGCTGGATACCGCGCGCAATCTGCTGCGGCAGACGATCGAGGAGACCGAGCAGTCCGGCTGATGCTGTGCACCCTTCTGACTGCGGCCGATAAATCCGCGATTCGACACCGAGGTACTCGAAGAATTTTCTCGCAACTACCGAGGTGATCAGAATACTTTCGGAAATGGCGCCGAAATCACGTCCCCGGAGCAGCGTTTGTCGGAGATGATCACAGCGTGACCGAACAGCGAGTCGACCTCGAGGAGCGGTTCCGTGCCGAGCTATCGGCGCTGGAGCCGCGGCCCAGCCGTCCTGTCGAACAGCCGCTCGAGGAGGTAGGGCTCACCGGAGCCCAGTGCCTGGACCTGTTCGAATCACAGGCGACCAGTAGACATCTCGATCTGGCGGCGCGCCGGTTGGGCAGCGCCAAGCGTGGCTTTTACAGCATCGGGTCGTCCGGGCACGAGGGCAATGCGGCGGTTGCGGCGGCTCTGCGCCCCACCGATCCGGCGCTGCTGCATTATCGCTCCGGGGCATTCTTCGTGCACCGGGCCAGGCAGGTGCCCGGTCTCGATCCGATCCGCGATGTGCTGCTCGGCGTGGTCGCGGCTGCCACCGAACCGATATCCGGCGGCCGTCACAAGGTTTTCGGCAGCAAACCGGCCGCGGTGATCCCGCAGACCTCCACCATCGCATCACATCTGCCGCGCGCCGTCGGACTCGCCTTCGCGATCGAGCGCGCGGCTCGGCTCGGCGTCACCTGCGAATGGCCGTCGGATTCGGTGGTGCTCTGTAGTTTCGGCGATGCGTCGGCCAATCACTCCACTGCCGCCGGTGCCATCAATGCCGCGATTCACACTGCGCACCAAGGGGTTCCACTACCGCTGCTGTTCGTATGCGAGGACAACGGCATCGGCATCAGCGTCCCGACCCCGCCGGGCTGGATCGAACAGTCCTACGGCATCCGCCTCGGGCTGCAGTATTTCGACGCGGACGGCTGCGATCTCCTCGACGTCGCGACAACCGCGACCCAGGTGGTCGACTGGGTGCGCGAACACCGCAAGCCCGCCTTTCTCCACCTGAGCACCGTACGACTCATGGGACACGCCGGATCCGATGTCGAATCCGCCTACCGCAGCCCCACCGATATCACCGCCGACCTGCGCCGCGACCCGGTGGTTGCAACCGGCCGCCTCCTGGTCACTTCCGGTGTCGCCACGCCGGCCGAAGTCATCGCACGCTACGACGAAATCGGTGGCCGAGTCGCCGCCATGGCCGAATTGGTTTGTCGTGAACCGAAATTGACTTCTGCCGCTGCGGTGATGGCACCGCTGGCCCCGCCGCGCCCGGACCTCGTGCAGGCCGATGTTTTGCGTCGAGGGCACTCAGTTATACGAGGTGATTCGGTGACATTGGCGCAGGCGATCAATCAGACGCTCGCCGCGCTGCTCGACCGGGACAAAGACGTCCTGGTATTCGGCGAGGATGTCGGCCGCAAGGGCGGCGTGTACGGCGTCACCAAGGGGCTGCAGAAGCAGTTCGGGGTGCGCCGCGTCTTCGATACGCTGCTCGACGAACAGAGCGTGCTGGGCACGGCTCTGGGCGCCGGGCTCGCCGGATTCGTGCCGATTCCGGAGATCCAGTACCTCGCCTACGTGCACAATGCCGCGGACCAGTTGCGCGGGGAAGCTGCCACACTGTCGTTCTTCTCCCAGGGGCAATACCGCAATCCGATGGTTGTCCGCGTCGCCGGTTATGGCTATCAGAAGGGGTTCGGCGGCCACTTCCACAACGACAATTCCATTGCGGCACTGCGTGATATCCCGGGCTTGATCATCGCTTCCCCCGCTCGCGCCGATGATGCCGCGGCCATGCTCCGCACCTGCGTCTCCGCCGCTCGCGTCGACGGCCGCGTGTGCCTCTACCTCGAACCCATCGCCCTCTACCACACCCGCGACCTGCACCGGCCTGGCGATAACGCCTGGCTCGCAACACCTTCCGACACCGACCATATCGCCATCGGCCGCGCCCGCAGCTACGGCGACGGCAGCGACCTCACCATCGTCACCTTCGCCAATGGCGTCCCCATGAGTCTGCGTGTGGCCCAACGCCTCTCATCTCGTGGCATCCGAGCCCGCGTGCTCGACCTCCGCTGGCTCTCGCCCCTCCCCCTCGACGACCTACTTCACCACGCCCACGCCACCGGCCGAGTCCTCATCGCCGACGAAACCCGCCACACGGGCGGTGTCTCCGAATCCCTCTGCACCGCCCTGATCGACGCCGGTTTCAACGGCCCCGTAACCCGCGTAACCAGCGAAGACTCCTTCATCCCCTTGGGCCCGGCCGCCACTACCGTCCTCCTCGACGAATCCCGAATCGAATCCGCAGCCACGAAACTCCTTACCCGCTAACCGTTGCGGACCGCGCGTCACTCGCCGACCCCTCGTGTCGGCGAGTACCGCGCGCCCGCTGGAACCGTTATCGCCGCAACCGCAGCACCGCTTCCAGGATTTCTCGCATCGACGGCCGAAACCTGTTGTGCGGCTCGTGGATCCAGCGCCGAAATCCGCGCCGCTCATCAGCGGGAGACGGCAGCACAATGTATTTCGACGCGACGCCGATATTCCAGCGCAGCAGCGCGGGCGTCAGACTCTCCGGAAACGGTCCGGACGGTCCGGTCAGAAAGGTCCACCGTCGCGACGCCGGATGCTCGATCACCGGCCCCAACGGCCCCTGCTGCTCCGCGACGACTTCCGTTGCCAGCCTCGAGGGCATCATCACCGCACTGACGGGTCCGGTCTGCACGATGATCCGCGTCTCGGTGTCGGGCATTATCACCGCGGGCAGTCCCAGATCGCGTTGGTAGTGCCGACAGCGCTGCGCGGTTGTCTCTGCGCTACTGGGCATTTCGCACCATCCGACGATCGTTCGTGGCTGTCGTCATCCCCGACGCCCCCTCAAACCGCGACGCAGGGGACGGTCCTCGATGACACCCACTGCCTCGGCGTGCCGTGATATCTTTGGTGTGGTAATGCTAGCGTGATTATCACGCTCCAGGAAGTGAATCGGATGAGTAGCGTCAGACCGATACGCTGGGGAGCCATGGGAACTCGATTACGGACCGCGCGAAAATTGTTGCTGGGACGCGAGATCGACCATATGGTGCGCACCGCGGGTGTCAGCCAGACCGAGGCCGGCAAAATCATCGAGTCGACCCAGAGCCGAATCAACCAGCTGATCAACGGAGTCGGGGCCATCAGCGTCGGCGATCTCGAACTCCTCACGACCACACTGGGTTTCACCGATCCCGGTTACGTCGAGACGCTCAAGGAACTGCGCCGCGACAACCACAAGCGCGGCTTCTGGACCACCGGCCATCGCCGCGCCTACGTCGAGGACCTGCGGCTGCTCGTCGATCTGGAGGCGCATGCCAGTCTGTTGCGCACCGCCGAGGCGGAGATCATGCCGGGACTCGTCCAGTGCGAGTCCTACATTCGCGCACTACACGAACCGGTCACTCCGGTCGTGGCCGACCGGGTCACCGTCGAGGAGTCGGTGCAGGCGCGGCTGGCCCGGCAACAGGTCCTGACCGCGGCGGACCCGCCGGAGTTCCGCGCGATCCTGTCCGAATCCTGTCTGCGCCGCGAGTACGGCGGGCGCGAGGTGATGCTCGAACAACTCGAACATCTGTCGAGTCTGTCCAGACGGCCGAACATCCTGATCCAGGTACTCCCATTCACCGTCACCACCCGCGGGGCGGGGATGGAGGACCGGTACACCCTGGTCCGGGTGCCGTCGCCGGGTGCCGCGGGCGACCTCGAGATGGCGATCGTGGAGAGCCAGGGCGATATCCGCTACATCGATGACAAACCCGCGGTGGCCGCCCGCGAAACCGTATGGTCTCGGCTCAGTGCCGCCGCTCTCGGCGCCGCGGACTCCCGGAAGTTCATGGAGCACGTCGCACGATCGTTGCGCCGCAAGACATTCACCAGTACTTGACGAATCAGGAGCACCCGGATGTCCGCCGACTTCGAGCCTCGTGAAATTGATGCGAGCCGACCATCCGCCGCCCGCATGTACCACTACTACCTGTCCGGTGAAGCCGTCTTCGAGGTCGACAAGATCTTCGGTGAGCGACTGTTCGAAATACTTCCGTTCCTCGATGTGTGGGCGCATCACAACCGCGGATTCCTGCGCCGCGCAACACGATTCATGGTGGAGCAGGGCATCCGGCAATTCCTCGATATCGGTTCCGGACTCCCCACCGTCGGCAATACGCACGAGGTCGCGCGGGAATGCGCGCCGGATTCGCGCGTGGTCTATGTCGACAACGATCTGGAAGCGGTCAATCGCGCCCACGACCTCCTGCTGCACGGCGATGCCCTCGACAACACCGCCATCATCGAGGCCGACCTGCGTTATCCCGACCTGATTCTGGACCATCCGGATACCCGGCGGCTGATCGACTTCGGGCAGCCGCTCGGCCTCTTGATCGTCAGCGTCTGGCCGTTCGTGCCCGACGCCGACCAGCCGCACGAGCTGATGGCGCGGCTACGCGACCGGCTCCCCTCGGGCAGCTATGCCGCGATGACCCACGTGTCCCTGGACGACGCCGGTCCGGAGATCAAGCAGCAAATGGCCGCGGCCGCCGCACTGTATGACGAGACCTCCGATCCGGTGTCCTTGCGCACCCGCGCCCAGTTCACCGCGCTCTACGACGGCCTGGACCTGGTCGAGCCCGGTATCACCTACGCACCGGACTGGCGCCCGGACCAACCTGTCGACCGGGCAGATACGGCGCGGGCGTGTAATTTCGCCGCCGTTGGCTATAAGCCTTGAAGGACGAGCAACGGGTCTGCCAACCCCGTGCGGCTCCTGCTCTACTGTTGAAAGGACATGCAATGACGCAGCCCACCTTCACCGTCGCCGAATTCCGCAAGGCGACCTTCAGCTCACCCAACCAGAATTGCGTGTGCATCGCACGCAAGAACGGGTGGACTGCGGTCTGGGACGACAAGCTCGCCGACGAACGCTACACGCCCGGAATGTCGTTGCGCGACCAGGAAATTCTCGTCTTCACCGATGAGCAGTTCGACGCTTTCCAGGCCGGAATGCGGGCGGGTCACGTCGAAGATCGGTATCTGGCGATATCGCGCCGCGACGGCGGATATGTTTTCCGCGCCGCCATTCCCCAGCCGATCGATGGCGTGGAACTACTGTTCGACGAGGATGAGTTCGATGCCTTTCGACAGGGTGTGCTGAACAACGAATTCGATTGCACGCGATTCATCGCGGCCTGAGATCTATCCCGGTGGCGCCGACGATCCGACACGCGGTAGCCGACTTCCGGCGAATCCGATTCGGGGGCGCCACCGGGGAAATACAGTGGACATACGGTGACCAGCGGCGAAAGGGCACGGCTATGACCACGATGTCCATGCTCGGCGAGGTACGACCCGAACACGATCGGGCGATCGAGGAGGGCCGGGTGCTACTGCACTTCCTGCGGTCGTTCCGCATGCCCGTACTCGACGTATGGTCCGCCTGCGCCGAACGCAGGCAATTGGATCGCTGGTTCGGCAAGGTCACCGGGGGCAATGGCAACCTGACCATCGAACCGTTCGACGGTCCGGTCCCCGGCCCCATCGCAATCCGTGTCGAAGACTGCCGCGCACCACATGATCTGGTGATCCATATCGATGGCGGCATCCTCGAAATGCATATGACCCAGGTGGGCGTCGTCACCAATCTCGAACTGATCCGCCGCCACATCTGCCCCGCCGACGCCTCCTCGGTCGGCCCGCGCTGGCAGTACCTGCTGGATCGACTCACCGCCTACCTGGACCGACGCCCCCTCCCCAGCTGGGCCGATTACCCCGAATTGACCAACGAATACCGCTGACCGGCTATTGCGTGAGGGCCGGATTCGGGACCAGGTCACGCAGGTGGCTCGTGATCAAAGCGTTGACCTCCTCGGTGCGTTCCAACTGCACGAGGTGACCCGCGTCCGCGATCTTGGTGACGGCGCGCAGATCGGGAACGTTCGCACGCAGAGTTGCGAGCGGGTCGCGCCCGCTGAAGCCCTCCATATCCGGGTCTCGGTCACCGTAGAGGAAATACGTCGGAACGGAGATCTCGGCGTCGGCGAATTCGGCGGTGAGTTCCCAGTTCCGATCGAGCACCCGGTACCAGTTGAGACCGCCGGTGAAGCCGGTGTGCTCGAAATCCTGTGCCAGGGTGTCGAATTCGGCGATGGAGAGCCAGCGCCACGGCAGCAGCGGGGCTTCGGGGAGAACGTCGAGGTAGCCGGTGCCCTCGGCCGGGAAGCGCCAAGTGTCGAGATAGTGGTAGTCGGCGCTGAGCGAGTAGTAGACGCGAGCCAGGAATTCCCTTGTGCGGCCGCCCAGTTCGGCATCGGCCACGCCAGGCTTCTGGAAATAGTCCAGATGCAGGAAGTGACGCTGAGCGGCCTTGGCCCACAGCTGCGATGGCGCGCGTGGTGGCCGCGGGGCGAACGGATTATTGAGCACGATGACACCGCTCACCCGCTCCGGCGCGCGCAACGCCAGCTCCCACACCAGCGCGGCCCCGAAGTCCAGACCGACGAAGACCGCCTGCTCGACACCCATCTCGTCCAGCAGGCCGAGCAGATCGCCGATGACAGCGCGGTTGCTGTAGTCCTCGATATCGGTAGGCACATCCGTGCGCCCATATCCGCGCAAATCCGGCGCAACGGCCCGGTAACCCGCCGCGGCGACGGCCGCGAGCTGGCGATGCCACATGAACCAGGTATGCGGAAAGCCGTGGCAGAAGATCACCGGATGCCCCTCGCCCTGCTCGGCGACATGCATGCGAATGCCGTTGCTCGTAACGAACCGATGGATCAATTCCACTACGGCCTCCAATTGCTAGAACGTGTTCTTGTTTCACGGTAATGTCCCGGGATCGTGAACGGAATACCTCAGGTTCTAGGCGGCCGGGTCGCAGTGGTGACCGGCGCGAGCCGCGGCATCGGCAAGGGCATCGCGCTGGAGTTGGGCGCGGCGGGCGCCACCGTCTTCGTTACCGGGCGCTCGGCCGCACCGGGACGCCTGCCGGGGACCGTGCACGCGACCGCGGCCGAGATCGACCTGCTCGGCGGCGTCGGGGTTCCGGTGGTCTGCGATCACCGCGACGACGATGCGGTCGAGCGACTATTCGAGCGGATCCGCAACGAGCACGGACGACTCGATGTGCTGGTGAACAACGTCTACAACGCCCCCGCTGCCGCGCGTTGGCTGGGCAAACCGTTCTGGGAGGTGCCGCCGCAGGCTTGGGATGAGACATTCGACGTCGGCCTCCGATCACATTACGTCGCAAGCGCTTTCGCCGCTCCCCTGCTGATCGAAACGGCGGGCCTGATCGCCAATATCTCCTCCCCCGGCGCCGAGCGCTATATGCACAACGCGGTTTACGGCGTCGCCAAGGCCGCGCTGGACCGGCTCACCTCGGATATGGCCGACGATCTCGCCGACTCGGGCGTCACGGTGGTCTCGCTGTGGCCCGGAATCGTCGACACCGAACTGCTGCAAATGGTTCCACGCGATAGGGACGGCCGCCGCGTCGTTACGCTGCCAGGTGAGGGCACCTACGACCTCGACAACGCCGAATCCCCCCGCTTTCCGGGCCGCGCTGTCGTCGCACTGGCCGCCGATCCGGACCGCAGCCAACGCTCCGGATCGGCTTGGCGCATAGCGGATCTCGCCGAAGAATACGGTTTCACCGACGTCGATGGCCGCATCCCGCGCAACGACTGAGATTCAGACCAGGCTCAGGAAGCGCTGCACCGACCGCAACGGCGTCGGCTTGGCCCGCCAGGTCAGATAGATATGCGAGCGCGGCGCATCCACGATGTCGACATAGACCACACCCGGATGCGGTGCACGAGTGCGCGCCAGCACCGGCACGATACCGATACCGCGTTCCGCCACGACGAGTTCGATCCATTCGTCGAAATTCGTGCAGGTGATGACAGTGCGGTTCGGATCGGGAGCGTCCCATGATTCAGCATTGGTTGTGCCGGAAACGGTATTGGCCACCAGCGGAAAGTGTCCGAGATCGGCCCAGCGCAACTCGCCCGCGGTTGCCAGCGGCGAATGCACCGAAACCGCCAGCACCCGCTGCTCCGAACCTATTTCGCGGGATTCGAGATGGTGCGGCAGCCAGATATCGTTGCGGTGGATGGCGATATCGATCGAGCGGTCGTCCAGTGCCGCCATCGGATCCTCCACGCGGCGTAGCGAAATCCCGCCGCCGAGCGCCTCGTAACGGGTGCGGATCGCGGCGAACCAGGCATCGGGCAGCAGCCAGGAGAATCCGACCTCGATCGTGGCGCGCATGCGCAGATCCGCCTGGACGGTCTCGATATCGCCGATGATGCGCATGCTGTGTTCGAGCAACTCGGCTCCCTCTTCGGTCAGCTCGAAGCGCCGGGACGTGCGCTCGATCAACCGGCATTCGACCAGGCCCTCCAACTGCTGGATGGTTCGGGTCAGCGCGGGCTGGCTGAGGTGCAGCCGGGCGGCGGCGCGGGTGTAGTTCGCTTCCTCGCAGAGCGCGACGTATGCCCGCAGGTGCCGCAGCTCGATATCCATGCGTCGAGCGTATACATCGTGCGCAGAAAGCATTTCACAGGCTTGTCAGCGGGCCATACCGTCGGATCTTGTGACCGCATCAGCTCTCCTCGACACCCCGCGCCGCGCCCTGGCACCGGCACTAGCCGCAGGTGCGGGCCTCGCAGGCGCCGTCGGTGTCGGGCGCTTCGCCTACACACCGATGCTGCCCGCGATGGTGGACGCGCACCGCATCGACGCCCACGATGGCGCGCTCATCGCCGCCGCCAACTACGCGGGCTATCTGGTGGGCGCGGTGCTGCTCGCGCGCCGTCCGGAGATGAACAGCCGCAATATCTTTCGCATTTCGGCCGTGGTCCTGGTGGTCAGCGAAGCATTGGTCGTATTGCCCGGCCCGACCGTGATCCCCGCGCTGCTGCGATTCATCGCGGGCTTGGCCAGCGCGGTGATATTCGTCGGGTGCGCGGGCGCGATCGCTCGGCTCGGTGGCCGCGCGCACGCTGCGGGCATCGCCTTCGGCGGGGTCGGGTTCGGTATCGCGCTCACTGGATTGCTCGCGTTGGCCGCGCAGCCGGTCTTGTCCTGGCAGGGCATGTGGCTCGGTGCCGCCGGTTTGACCGCCTTACTACTGCTGCCCGCCTTCCGACTGGATATTCACGACGGGCGGAGTGCCGAGGTGGTCCACGCGAAACGGAAAAGCACGGCTTGGCGCGCGCTGCTCATCTCCTACTCGCTCGAAGGCGTCGGCTATATCGTGATCGGCACCTTCTTGGTCGCCGCCGTCGGCGCACACAACGCGACCGTGGGCTCGGCGATGTGGGTGATCGTCGGCGCGGCCGCCGCACCGGCGGTGCTCTGGAGCCTTGCCGCACATCGCTGGACACCGACAACCGCCCTGGTCTTCGCGCTGCTCGCGCAGTGCGCCTCGTCGGCTTTGCTCGCCTGGTCGACGACCATGTGGTCGGCGGTTATCGCGGCGGCACTGTTCGGTGGGACGTTCATGGGCATCTGCATGCTCGCGATCCAGATCGGCATCGAATTGACCGACCATCGGGCCGCGGCCACACTCACCGCGGTCTACGGCGCGGGGCAGATGCTGGGTCCGCTGGTCGTCGCACCGGTAATCGGCGACGGCTATGCGATGGCCTTCGTAATCGCGACCCTCGTGCTGGCGGCGGCGACAGCGGCAGCCGTCATCGTCGCCGGGCAACTCAGGCGAACTTGATCTCCAGGCCGATGCCGAGGATGGCGATGAGCCAGATCAAACCGGTGAAGATGGTGATGCGGTCGAGGTTCTTCTCGACGACGGTCGAACCCGACAGGCTGGACTGCACGCCGCCACCAAACAAGCTGGACAGACCTCCACCCTTGGCGCGGTGCAGCAGCACCAGCAGCACCAGCAGCACGCTGGTGACGATCAGGAGGATATCCAGGAACATCCGCATGCCGGACAGTCTATGGGTGCGGGTCGGTACCCGCATAATCACCCCGGCTCGACACGACCTACGGTGTGTCTACCGCAACCAGGTGCGTGGCGGTGTCCTGGCCGATCATGAACTCCGCGACGGCCCGTTCGCGCAGTTGGTCCTGAGCGGTCAGCCGCACCTGATGCTGGTGCATATGCTCCGACCAGGAGCGCACCACGAAGGCCTCGACATAGCGATCGATCACCCCGACGTCGCGGTACAGCCGCCATTCCATCGCGCCGGTGCGCTGCATGGACCGGCCGACGAACACCATCGCGGCCAGGAATTCGTCGATCTTCTCCGGCGGGACATCGTAGGTGCGCAACACCAGCACCGGCCCGTCCTCGGGATCCGGTTCGACCACGAGCTGCGGTTCCGGCCAGAAGACGCTCGGGCTCAGATCCACCTCCTCCGCGTTGTGGCGGATCGGCAGCCAGACCGAACTCAGCGCGGAACCTGCCAACAGCACCGCCGCCGCCAGCAGTGCGGCCACCGGACCCACCGCGCCGGCGACCAGACCCCACACCAGCGAACCGAGCGCCTGACCGCCCATGAACACCAGCATGTACACCGACAACCCGCGCGCCCGCACCCATGCGGGCAGCAGCAATTGCATGGTCGAGTTCATCGTCGACATCGCGAGCAGCCAGGCGAATCCGGCCCCGACCAGCAGCACCAGCACCACCGGCACGCTGTGCAGCACCGCCGCACCCGCCGAGGCGATGCCGAACAGGATCGCTGCCGCGGTCAAGCGCTGCGTGGGTGTCAGCAGGGCACGGACCTGCCCCAAGCCGACCGCACCCGTCACCGCGCCGAGCCCGAGCGCGCCGAGCAGCAGGCCGTAGCCCGATGAGGACAAGCCGAGTTCGTCGCGGGCGATCACCGGAAGCAGCGCCCACACCGCGCTCGCCGGCGCGATGAACAGAATCGAGCGCAGCAGCACCCGCCGGATCGCGGGCGCGGCGCGAATGAACCGGGTGCCCGCCTGCAGCGCCGCCAGCGGACGTTCACTGGGCAGCTTCCGTTCCTTCGCCGGTCTTCGCCAGCTGAGCAGCACCGCCACGATGCCGACGAACGACACCGCGTTCAGCGCGAACACCAGCGTCGGCCCGGACACGGAGACCAGTACGCCCGCGATGGCGGGCCCGACCGCGCGCCCGATATTGATATTCATACTGCCCAGCGCCGCGGCGGACGGGATCTGTTCGCGCGCAACGAGTTCCGGCTGAATCGCCTGCCAAGAGGGCGCCGTCAACGCCTGCCCGCATCCGAGCAGGAACAGCAACGTCAACAGCACGCCCGGAGTGGTGTGCCCGGTCGCCGTCGACACCGCGAGCACCGCCGCCAACACCGCCATCGCCGACTGCGCCCCGACCAGCAACCTGCGCCGATCCAACAGATCCGCCAACACCCCCGACGGAATCGACAACAGCATCACCGGCAATGTCGTCGCCGTCTGCACGAATGCCACCAACGTCGCGGCATTGGGCGCATCGACCAGAATCCACTGCGCCCCAACGGTTTGCATCCAGGTACCCAGGTTCGAGACCAGCTGCGCGATCCAGAGCGCCCGATAGATTCGCGACCGTAACGGCGCCCAGGTGGATAAAGGTGTCGTCGCATCAGCAGTGGTCACTGGCCCGAGCATAGCTACGGGTCGAACTACGTGCCGTTCGCCATTGGTGCGGATCTGATGACTACGACCTCGTCACGCGCGACCGAGCGGCAGCCTACGCCACGGGCGCAGTGCCAGCGTCGCCACACCGACGACGAGGAGAAACATGCCGGTTCCCAACACTGCACCGAAGTGGTTGCCCCGCTGCCGATTGTCCACCGCTGACCCCGCGGTCGGCGTGTCGGATGTTTGCGCGACAGCTGCTTGTGTGGTGGTCGTCGTGATCGGCTTGGTGGTCATCGGGATCGGCTTGGTGGTCGTGGAGGCGGTCGTGCCGGAGCGAGGGGCGATCGTGATCTGCCGGACCGCAGATGCCTCGCCACAGGCCGCGCTGATCGTCTGCGGGCCGGTTGCGGCCTGATTGGACACGGCAATGGAAGTGGCGAACGTCCCCTGGGTGACCGACGCGTTCTGCGGCGAACCGGACCAGCTCGGGGTAAGCCGAACCACAGTACACGGCCAGTAGGTGCCGTTCACTGCGATCTGTGTGCCGCGTTCCGCGCGGGTTGGCGCGACGTCGAAAGTGGGATCGGAACGCGGGCAAGTCTCCCCCACCGCCGTGCGAGCCGTAGTGCACGGTCCCGCCTGTCCTGCGGTTGTCGAAGATGTGGTCGGCGAAGATGTCGTCGGCGCAGGTGTGGTTGTCGTAGGCGCCGACACCGCCATCGGTACCGTCACCGCGCCGAGCACACCCGCCGCGGCCACCGCGACAAGAAACGCTCGCGCCTCACTTCTCATAACCGCCTCTCCGAAACGCGGATCGCCGCGCATCGATCCTTGCCCCGGAACCAAGTCTGCGCCCAGCCCCGACACACCGGCATGAGTAACCCACTACCTGTTTCGACGGTCGCACCCGCCGCAGCGACCAGCTGAATTGCACGGTTTCCAGCGGCAACGCCCGTACCATCGGCTACATGTCGGCTACAACGGTGCGCGTCGGGATTCTTCTGGCTATGGCGGCCGCTCTGATAGCCGGATGTTCGGGGGACGATGAGAAGGAGAACCAACCGGCAAGGTCGCCGATGGGGCGCACATTTGTCTCGATCGGGGTCGAGGGGCAGCAGATTCCGGGCGGCGGACCGATGACGCTCGCCTTTACCGATGGCAAGATCTCGGCGAACTCCGGCTGCAATACGGCCGATGGCACGGTGGATCTGACCGATGGGATCCTGCATGTCGGCACGCTCTCGAGCACCCTGGTGGCCTGTCCGGATGAACGGAGCCAGGCCGATAGCTGGCAGGACAAGGTGCTGACGTCGCTGCCCAAATGGCGGGTCGAGGATTCGACACTGACGCTGACCGGAAAGGAAACAACGGTCACGTTGCTGGACAAGAAGGTCGCCCAGCCCGACAAACCGCTCATCGGCACGACATGGATCGTCTCCGCCCTGATGACGCCCGATGCGCAGATCCGTTCCCAGACGCTGGACGATGTGAAGCCGACGCTCACCATCACGGCGGACGGTGGGATCGCCGGAAGCGCCGGATGCAATCGCATGACCGGCCACGCGACCGCATCGCCCACCGCCAACGGTCCGGACGTCACGTTCCAGATCGGCACCACGAGGATGGCGTGCGCGCCGGAGATCATGGAGGTCGAGCAGGCGGTGCTGAAGGCCCTCGATGGCAAGACAACAGCGACCATCGACGCGGACACGCTGATCCTGCGCAATACCAACGGCTTCGGCCTGACCCTGCGCGCGGCACAGCCGTGAACCAAAACGCCTCCCGCACACCGGATCTCCGCCACCCGGACCGCAAACGCACCTGGCATACCGAGATCGGCCCGTGGCCAGATCTTCCATCCGCCCACATCGAGAAGCTGCCCGCGCCGCCGTCCCCGGTAACCCTCGTCCGCTACGCCGAGCTCTACACCGCCGCGGGCCGCATCCGCCGCACCGAACACGGCGGCTTGGATATGGATACCGTCGCCGCGCTACTCGCTGCGCGCGACGAATTCCTGCACACCACCTTCACTTTGGGCTTCATCGACCCCGACGGCGCACTCCTGGCCGAATGCTCGGTCGGCATTTCCGGTACCACTGCCAGGCTGTACATCGTGCACGCCACCAAGCAGCCCGCCGAACTCGCCCACCTCCTGCGCGGCACCCTGTACCGGTTACATGTGCATTATCCGGGCGTGCGGACTGCGGAGATCTCGATGGACCCGCACGACGAGCCACTCGAGCTGGCACTCACCGCCAGCGGTTTCATCGTGAATCACCTCTGATCCCAACTACTTCCGCGTCAGGATCACCCGGTCCGCAATCCGCTCCGCCTCCCCGGGCGGGGCGAAGTAGAGCTCCATGGTCACCCGATCGGCCGACTCCAGCTCGAGCACCGTCCGCATCGGAATCGTCTTGCCGACGAATTGCGGACCGAGCACACCCGGATCGGTGAACTCCCCCGCCACCTCGATGTCGGCGGCGCTGCCGCTGGCCTTGGCGCCCTTGTAGGTCATCATCATCGGCGTCACGCTGTCCACCGTCTACCATTCGTAGCGGTCGTCGGTCGGCGAATAGCCGAGCGTGCCGAGCCGGTAGTACGGCTTGCCGCCGAAGGTCCCCTCGGCCTCCTCCTGCATGAAGTTGTTGCCCGTCTTGCCGATCATCCAATCCAATGCCAGCGCGAGGTGATATCGCTCTTGATCGGATTGTCCGCGGTACCACCCGCATCGTCGGAGCATCCGGCCCCGAACGCGGTGAACGCCATGAGCGCAACCGTCACGAGTGCGCGCGCCTTCGTTGATCTCACGTGAAAGTCCTTGTCGGCCTACGGATCAGAGACTCGAACAGCATCGCATCCCCGGGCGCCGGTATGCCTCGCCCCGAGCGGGAAGGCCCGACGCAAATCAGCCCGGCAACACGCGCTCGAGCGTGCTACCGGGCTGATTCGAACGTTCACCCGTCAGGGCAGCGGACCACCCGCGGCAATCGCGGACAGCGTGGCGAATTCGTCGCCCTTGAGCGACGCACCGCCGACAAGCGCGCCGTCGATATCGGTCTGCGCCACCAACTCGCCGACGTTCTTGGCATTCACCGAACCGCCGTAGAGCACCCGCACACCCGCCGCGACCTCGGGCGAGGCCAGTTCGACGAGCTCCGCGCGAATCGCACCGCAGACTTCCTGCGCGTCGGCGGGGGTGGCGACCTTACCGGTGCCGATGGCCCAGACCGGCTCGTAGGCGATGACGATCTTCGAAATCTCTTCGGCCGTCAGACCTTTGAGCGAACCACGCAACTGCTCGAGGTTGTACTCGACATGGGTCTTCGCCTCGCGGACATTGAGACCCTCGCCGATGCACACGATCGGGGTGATCCCGTACTTCAGCGCCTGCTTGGCCTTGGCCAGCACGGTGGCGTCGTCCTCGGAGTGGTACTGCCGCCGTTCCGAATGGCCGACGACCGCGAAGGTGCAGCCGAGCTTCGCCAGCATGGCAGCGCTGATCTCGCCGGTGTACGCGCCCTCATCGTGCGTCGAAACATCCTGCGCACCATAGGTGAGCAGCAGCTTGTCACCCTCGACGAGGGTCTGCACGCTGCGGATGTCGGTGAACGGCGGAATCACCGCGACGTCGACCTTGGCGAAGTACTTCTCCGGCAGCGCGAAGGCGATCTTCTGCACCAGGGCGATGGCCTCGAGGTGGTTGAGGTTCATCTTCCAGTTGCCCGCGATGAGCGGTTTGCGTGCCATGGTTCAGTCCTCCAGTACCGCGATACCGGGCAGTTCCTTGCCCTCGAGGTATTCCAGGGATGCCCCGCCACCGGTGGAGATGTGCGAGAAACCGTCCTCGGGCAGGCCGAGCGCGCGCACGGCCGCGGCCGAATCGCCTCCGCCGACAACGGTGAAGGCACCCTTGCCTGTCGCGGTCACGATCGCCTCGGCAACACCCCGGGTACCCGCGGCGAAGTTCTCGAACTCGAACACGCCCATCGGGCCGTTCCAGAACACCGTCTTCGCCTCGGTGAGCAGTGCTGCGAACCGGTCCACCGACTCGGGACCGATATCGAGGCCGAGCCAGCCGTCCGGAATCTCGTTGGCGGGCACCACCTTCGAGTCCGCGTCGGCCGCGAACTTATTCGCGACGACGATATCGCGCGGCAGATGGATGACGTCCCCGTAGCGCTCCAGCAGCCCCTTACAGGTCTCGATCATCTCCTCCTGCAGCAGCGAGGCGCCGACTGAAAGGCCCTGTGCGGCAAGGAAGGTGAAGCACATGCCGCCGCCGATAACCAGGGTGTCGACCTTGGGGGCGAGTGCCTCGATGACGGCCAGCTTGTCGGAGACCTTGGAACCGCCGAGCACAACCGCGTACGGGCGCTCCGAGTTCTCGGTCAGCTTCGCCAGCACCTCGACCTCGGCGGCGACCAGCGTGCCCGCGTAATGCGGCAGCAGCTTCGCCACGTCGTAGACCGAGGCCTGCTTGCGGTGCACCACACCGAAGCCGTCGGAGACGAACGCGCCGTCATCGCCGACCAGTTCGACCAGCGCCGCCGCCAGCTTGGTCCGCTCGGCATCGTCCTTGCTGGTTTCGCGCGCATCGAAGCGCACATTCTCCAGCAGCAGCACATCGCCGTCGGTGAGGCCCTCCGAGCGCGACAGCGCGTCGTAGCCGACGACGTCACCGGCCAACTGGACATTGCGGCCGAGCAGCTCGGCCAGCTTCACCGCGACCGGAGCGAGGGAGAATTTCGGATCCGGCTCGCCCTTCGGACGGCCCAGATGCGCCGTGACGACGACCTTGGCGCCGGCCTCGACCAGCGCACGCAGCGTCGGCACCGAGGCGATGATGCGGCCCGGGTCGGTGATCTCGCCGTTCCCGTCGAGGGGGACGTTCAGGTCGGAGCGCACGAGTACGCCCCGGCCCTCGACACCCTCGTTCAGCAGATCCTGAAGTGTTTTGACTGCCATGCGCGTCAGAGCGACTTGCCGACGAGGCCGATGAGGTCGGCCAGGCGGTTGGAGTAGCCCCACTCGTTGTCGTACCAGCCGACGACCTTCACCTGGTCATCGATGGTCTTGATCAGCGGCGCGTCGTAGATGCACGAGTGCGGGTCGGTGACGATGTCGCTGGACACGATCGGGTCCACGTTGTACTTCAGGATGCCCTTCAGCGCACCTTCGGCGGCGGCCTTGTAGGCGGCGTTGATGTCATCGATCGAGGCCGACTTGCTCAGGGTCACGGTGAGGTCGGTGACCGAGCCCGTCGGGACCGGGACGCGCAGCGCGTAGCCGTCGAGTTTGCCGTTGAGCTCCGGGAGCACCAGGCCGATGGCCTTCGCGGCGCCGGTGCCGGTAGGCACGATGTTCAGCGCGGCGGCGCGGGCGCGACGCAGGTCGGCGTGCGGGCCGTCCTGCAGGTTCTGGTCCTGGGTGTAGGCGTGGATGGTGGTCATCAGACCACGCTCGATGCCGAAGCTGTCGTTGAGCACCTTCGCCAGCGGACCGAGGCAGTTGGTGGTGCACGACGCGTTGGAGATGATGTTCTGGCTGCCGTCGTACTTGTCGTCGTTGACGCCCATGACGACGGTCAGGTCCTCGCCCTTGGCAGGCGCGGAGATGATGACCTTCTTGGCGCCCGCGGCGATGTGACCCTTCGCCTTGGTCGCGTCGGTGAAGATGCCGGTGGATTCGACGACCACGTCGACGCCGAGGTCACCCCACGGCAGCGCGGACGGGCCCTCCTTGATGGCCAGCGCCTTGATCCGCTGGTCGCCGACCACGATGGTGTCGTCACCGTCCAGCGACACCTCCTGCGGCAACCGGCCCAGGATCGAGTCGTACTTGAGCAGAGTGGCCAGCGTCGCGTTGTCGGTGAGGTCGTTGACCGCGACGATCTCGATGTCGGTGGTGCCGAGCGCCTTCTGCGCCTCCACCGCCCGGAAGAAGTTACGTCCGATACGGCCGAAGCCGTTGATGCCTACCCGGACAGTCACGTTATCGCTCCTCAGCTTTCAAGCGGATTCATTCCGATGCCATAGACCACAGTAGTGCCCGACCGTAGCCTCTCCGACACGCACCTGACATTCCTGAGAACGCGGGACCTGCGCAGACGCCCGCGGATGTGGTTTCGGTGCACAAATCCGCCGTCCGTGTCCTTGTCTCGGCTCACCATGGAATCCAGTGCCCCACTGCGGCCACCTGCATTCCGAGCGGGCCGGCAGGCGCTGCCACGGCGGGCTTCGGACCGTAAGCCGGGTGGACAAGCCCGGCCTCGGAAAAGCGAATCGCCGCCCCGTGGGGCGGCGATTCGGCTCACGCTTCGTCGAGCAGTTCGGCGGTGACGGCCGATTCGGTATCGGGTACGCCCAACTCCTTGGCCCGGCGGTCCGCCATCGACAGCAGCCGCCGAATCCGGCCTGCCACAGCGTCTTTGGTCATCGGCGGATCGGCGAGCTGGCCCAGCTCCTCCAGGGACGCCTGGCGGTGCTGCACTCGCAGCTTGCCCGCCGCGGCCAAATGGTCGGGCACCTCATCGCCCAGAATCTCCAGTGCGCGTTCGACTCTCGCGGCCGCGGCGACCGCGGCACGGGCCGATCGGCGCAGGTTGGCGTCGTCGAAATTGGCCAGACGGTTCGCGGTAGCACGCACCTCGCGACGCAGCCTGCGCTCTTCCCAGACGATCCGGGTGTCCTGCGCGCCCATCCGGGTCAGCAGTGCGCCGATGGCCTCGCCGTCGCGCACCACGACCCGATCGGTGCCGCGCACCTCACGCGCCTTCGCGGTGATGCCGAGCCGCCGCGCCGCGCCGACGAGTGCCAGCGCGGCCTCCGGACCGGGGCAGCTGACTTCGAGCGCCGAGGAGCGACCAGGTTCGGTGAGCGAGCCGTGCGCGAGAAACGCTCCGCGCCAAGCGGCTTCGGCATCGCCGATGCTGCCGCCGACCACCTGTGCGGGCAGACCGCGCACCGGACGGCCGCGCACATCGAGCAGACCGGTCTGTCTGGCCAGCGCCTCGCCCTCCTTGGACACCCGTACCACATAGCGCGAGGTCTTGCGCAGACCGCCCGCGCCGAGCACGTGCACATCGGAGCCGTAGCCGTACAGCTCGAAGATCTCACGCCGTAGCCGACGCGCGATGGAACCCATATCCACCTCGGCCTCGACGATCACCCGCCCGCCGACGATGTGCAGGCCGCCCGCAAACCGCAGCAGCGCAGACAATTCCGCTTTGCGAGAACTCACCTGCGAGACCGTGAGCCTGCTCAGCTCGTCCTTCACTTCGGCTGTCATCGCCACGAGACGCGCTCCTTTCCACCCAACCCGGAACGCACATCCTGACCCATGTGCCGTCCCTCGACTCGAAGCCCTGCCATATGTGGCCGAGGTTGCCGGATCAGCTGATCCAGTGCGGCGGCAAGCTTTCCGGGGTGATGCCGGTCGGTTCCCGCTTCGGCGACATCGGAGAAGGTTACTCGCGCCCGCAATTGTTCGGCAGCCCTGGCCACATGTTCTCTTTCGCGACCCTCAGGCACCGACCCGGAATCGACCAGTACCTCGTCGACCACGAATTCCGGTGCGTGCTGGGACAATACATGTAGATGGCGTTCCGCGGAGAAACCCGCCGTTTCTCCGGGCTCCGCGGCCAGATTCAGCACCAAGACCTTGCGTGCTCTGGTATAGACCAGCGCGTCACGCAATTCGGGCACCAGCACATGCGGAATTACGCTGGTGAACCAGGAACCTGGGCCCAGCACAACGACATCGGCGTGTTCGATGGCCGAGGTTGCCTCCGGACTGGCAGGCGGATCGGACGGAATCAGCCGCACCCGCCGCACCTTGCCAGGTGTCGTCGCGATGGCGACCTGGCCGCGGATGCAGCGGCTCACCCGCGGATCCGCTTCCAGCCCAGAAACATCCGCCTCGATATCGAGGGCGATGGGCGACATCGGCAGCACCCGGCCGGTGATTCGCAACATCTTGGCGACCTCGTCGAGCGCGGCGACCGGATCGCCGAGCACCTCGGTCAGTCCCGCGAGGATCAGATTGCCGACCGAATGTCCGGCCAGCGCGCCGGTGCCACCGAAGCGGTGCTGTACGGTGCGCGTCCACACATCGTCGCCGTCCGCGGCGAGCGCGGCCAGGGCCATGCGCAGATCGCCGGGCGGCGGCACACCGAGTTCGGCGCGCAGTCGGCCCGATGATCCGCCGTCGTCGGCGACGGTCACCACCGCGCTGATCTTTCTGGTCAGCCGCCGCACCGCGGTGAGCGTCGCATACAGCCCGTGCCCGCCACCGAGTGCAACTATGGCGGGATCCGATTCCCACCCCGTCATTCGCGCCCCAGATCCCGATGCACGACCCGCACGACATCGGCCGGGCCGGATTTCTCTCCCTGCAGTGAATCGAACACCGCCGAGCCGATCAGTTCGCCGAGCGCCTCGGCTATCGCCACGCTGCGGTGTTTACCTCCGGTGCAGCCCACTGCCACCGTCATGTATCGCTTCCCCTCTTGGCGGTAACCATTCGTCGTCAGGTCGACCAGATGGTGGCAGGTGCTCAAGTAATCAGCCGCGCCGGGACGCGACAATACATACTCGCTGACCACTGTCTCCTGTCCCGAATGTTCCCGAAGTTCCGGTATCCAATGCGGATTGGGTAGAAAACGCACATCCAACACCATGTCCGCATCGAGTGGAACCCCGTACTTGAATCCGAACGACTGCACCGTCAACTGCAGTGCGGTGGGCGCGCCGCCGCCGTAGGCCTCTTCCAGCTTGCGGTGCAACTGGTGGATCGAGAGTTCGGTCGTGTCGATCACCAGGTCGGCCGCCGTTTTCACGGCGGAGAGGCGGATCCGTTCGGCTGCGATGCCCGCCGAGAGCGTACCGTCAGCGCTTTCGCTCTGCAGCGGGTGGCGTCGGCGCGCGAAGCCGAAGCGCCGGATCAGCACGTCATCGGAGGCCTCCAGGAACAGGATCCTGGTCGGCACGCCCGCGGACCGCAGCTGATCGGTGACGGCCGAGAGATCGCCGGTGAAGAAACGGCTGCGCACATCCATGACCAGCGCGAGCCTGCGAATCGGCGGTTCGGCGGAGGCGCCGAGTTCGACCATCCGCCCGATCAGCTCGGGTGGCAGATTATCGGTGACATACCAGCCCAGATCCTCGAGTACACGAGCCGCGGTACCGCGACCCGCGCCGGATAGGCCGGTCACGATGACCACCTCGACCTTTGGCTGCCCTGGGTTGCCGTCGCCGCGTTCGACAGGTGCGCCGAGGGTGCCCGCGGGGCCGGTCCGCCCAGCGGTCGACCGCGGGCTGCCCGCACTGTTGTTCGATTCGACGCGTGTCATGTCCTACCGGATCTGTGTCAGGGTGCGTGTCGATCATCCCGCACCGGTTCCGGTATCGGGCGCAGACACACAACGTAGGTGTCTTATTCCTCCCGCAAAGCGGCCAAAACGGCCCTCGCGGTCGCCACACCGATGCCGGGCACCTCGGTGATCTGCTCGACCGTGGCCTCCTTCAGTTTGGCAACCGACCCGAAATGGGTGACGAGCGCGGTCCGGCGGGACTCGCCGAGGCCGCGCACCGAGTCCAGTGCGGAGGCGGTCATCCGGCGGGAGCGTTTGCTGCGGTGGAAGGTGATGGCGAAGCGGTGCGCCTCGTCGCGCACCCGTTGCAGCAGATACAGCGACTCACTGTTGCGCGGCATGATCACCGGATCGCTCTCCCCCGGCACCCACACCTCCTCCAGCCGTTTGGCCAGGCCGATCACCGCGACATCGGTGATGCCGAGTTCGTCGAGGACCTCCGCGGCGGCCGCGACCTGGGGCGCGCCGCCGTCGACCACATAGAGATTGGGCGGGTAGGCGAATTTGCGCGGGCGGCCGGTGCGTGGGTCGATGCCGGGGCGTGAAGTCAGTGCGAGGTCGTCGGCGGCGTGTCCGTTCTCCTGGCCGGAGGTCAGTTCCTCGGCCGCCAGCTCGTCGCGTTCGCGGCGCAGACGATAGAACCGCCGTCTGGTCACCTCCGCGATGCTGCCGACATCGTCGGAGCGGCCCTCGCCCGCGGCCTCTTTGATCGTGTAGTGGCGATACTCGGACTTGCGCGGCAGGCCGTCCTCGAACACCACCAGCGACGCCACCACATCGGTGCCCTGCACGTGGCTGATATCCACACACTCGATTCGTAGCGGCGCGCTGTCGAGATCGAGGGCATCTTGAATGTCTTGCAGTGCAGCGGATCTCGAGGTCAGATCGCCGGCGCGCTTGAGTTTGTGCTGGGCCAGCGCCTCCATCGCATTGCGCTGCACGGTTTCGGCGAGCGCCTTCTTGTCACCGCGCTGCGGCACCCGTAGCCGCACCGCCGAGCCGCGCAGTTTGCTCAGCCATTCCTCCACCTGTTCGGCATCAGCGGGCAGTTCCGGCACCAGCACCTCGCGCGGCACCGCGGTGGCCGGTTGTTCGGCCTCGCCCTGCTCGCCCTCGCCCTGTTCTGCCTGTGCTGCCTGCTCGCCGTAGAACTGGGTGAGGAACTGCTCGACCAGTGCGGCGACTTCGCCACCGGCCTCCTGGCCGTCGATGGCGTCGCCCGATTTGTCGACCACCCAGCCGCGCTGACCACGCACCCGGCCGTCGCGGACGTGGAAGATCTGGACCGCCACCTCGAGCTCATCGATGGCGAAGGCGACCACATCGGCGTCGGTGCCGGTGCCGAGGACGACGGCCTGCTTCTCCAGTGCCCGGCGCAGCGCTTGGACGTCGTCGCGCAGCCGGGCGGCGGTTTCGAAGTCCAGGTCCTCGGCGGCGTCGTGCATCCGGCGCTCCAAGTCGCGCACCATCCGATCGGTGCGTCCGGCCAGGAAGTCGCAGAAGTCCTCGACGATCCGGCGATGCTCGTCGGCATCGACGCGGCCGATGCACGGGGCCGAGCATTTGTCGATATAGCCGAGCAGGCACGGCCGCCCGATCTGGTTGTGCCGCTTGAAGACTCCGTTGGAGCAGGTGCGCGCGGGGAAGACCCGCAGCAGCAGATCCAAGGTCTCCCGAATGGCCCAGGCGTGCGCGTACGGCCCGAAGTACCGCACCCCCTTCTTGCGCGCGCCGCGATAGACGAACAGCCGCGGGTACTCCTCGTTCAAGGTGACCGCCAGCACCGGATAGGACTTGTCGTCCCGGTACCGCACGTTGAATCGCGGATCGAACTCCTTGATCCAGTTGTATTCCAGTTGAAGGGCTTCCACCTCGGTGGAGACCACGGTCCATTCGACGCCTGCCGCCGTCGTGACCATCTGCTTGGTCCGCGGATGCAGCGACGCCACATCGGCGAAGTACGAATTCAACCTGCTGCGCAGGCTCTTCGCCTTGCCGACATAGATCACACGCCCGTGCGCGTCCCGGAATTTGTAGACACCGGGTTCAACGGGAATCGTGCCCGGCTTCGGCCGGTAGGTCGCGGGATCTGCCACGAATCCAAGCCTATCGACCGGCTCCGACACATCCGCACGGGCGCGGCTCAGCCGAAGCGGCGGGCACTGGCGACGATCGCGTCGCACAGCGCCTGCTCCGGCGCGGACAGGGTCGTACGCCGCCGGATCAGCACGAATTCGAGGTCGCCGAGCACCGGAAGCCGCGGGTCGGCGAGCACGCGCAGACCGTCCGGGATCAGGGTTTCGGCATGCACGATGACGCCGAGACCGGCGAGGACCGCAGCGCGCAAGCCGAGCTGGCTGTCGCTCGTACAGGTCACGCGCCAGGTGCGGGCGTCGCGTTCGAGCGCCTGCAATGCGATGCGGCGGGTGAGGCTGGGCGGCGGATAGGTCACCAGCGGGACCGGATCGTCGAATTCCGTTGTGACCGAACGGCCCGCCCACACCAGGCGGTCGCGCCAGAGCAGTTCGCCGTGCCGTTCACCGGGCAGGCGTTTGCCGACGACCAGGTCGAGTTCACCGGTCTCCATGCGGGTTTTGAGGTTTTCACTCAGGCCGACGGTGAGTTCCAGGTCGACCCCCGGATGGGTGCGCTGGAATTCCAGGAGTACGTCGGGGAGTTCGCGGGCCATCACATCATCGGAAGCGCCCAGCCGGATCAGGCCGGTGAGGGTGGAGTCGGAGAAGTAGCGCTCGGCCTGGCCCTGCGCGTCGAGGATGGTCCGGGCGAAGCCGACCATGGCCGCACCGTCGGCGGTCAGCGCGAGATTGCGGGTATCGCGGCGGAACAATTCGCGACCCGCGGCCTTCTCCAATCGGGCGATGTGGCCGCTGATGGTGGACTGGCGCAGGCCGAGGATGCGACCGGCGGCGGTGAATCCGCCCGCGCGCTCGACGGCAAGGAAGGTGCGTAGCAGTTCGGGTTCGAACACACCCCCAATTATCACTATTTGCGTTTACAGATATCGTTCTGAACGCCTTTCGCGTTCAATTGGCCGAGTCGTACGGTCGACCGGTGAAGTTCCTCGCCAAACTCCGGATCGATGCGTTCATGCTCGGCATCCTGGCCAGCGTCGCGGTGGCCGCGCTGTTGCCCGCGCGGGGCGTCGCGGCCGATGCGCTCGACTGGATAACCAAGATCGCGATCGGTGTGCTGTTCCTGCTCTATGGCGCCCGGCTCGAGCCTCGTGAGGCGCTCGCCGGGTTGCGGCATTGGCGGTTGCATTCGACGGTGCTGGCGGTGACGTATCTGATCTTCCCGCTGATCGGGCTGGCGTTGCATGTGCTGGTGCCATCGGTGCTGACCGACGATCTCTACACCGGCGTGCTGTTCCTGTGTCTGGTGCCGTCGACCGTGCAGTCATCGATCGCCTTCACCTCGATTGCCCGCGGGAATGTGGCGGGCGCGGTGGTCAGTGCCTCGCTGTCGAATCTGATCGGCGTCTTCGCGACCCCGTTACTGGTCATGCTGCTGATGGACACCACCGGCAATGCGACCGTCTCCCCTACCGCGATCCTCGCGATCGTCGTTCAGTTGCTGCTGCCGTTCCTGGCGGGCCAGCTCTTGCGCCCCAGGATGACCTGGCTGCTGCGGCATGCCACGGTGACCAAGGCCGTCGATCGTGGCTCGGTCTACCTCGTCGTCTATGCCGCCTTCAGCGCGGGCATGGTGGAACACATCTGGAGCGGCATCTCGCCGCGGGCGCTTCTGGCGATCGTCGCGGTTTGCGCAGGCATTCTCGCGGTAGTCCTGACGATTACCACCGTCGGCAGTCGCCTCCTCGGCTTCGCCCGCCCCGATCAGATCGTCACCGTATTCTGCGGTTCGAAGAAGAGCTTGGCCACCGGTCTCCCTATGGCCTCGGTCCTGTTCGCGGGACATCAGGTCGGTTTGATCGTGTTGCCGCTCATGGTCTTCCACCAGATCCAGCTATTGACCTGCACCGTGCTCGCTCAGCGCTACACGCGATCAGCACAGTCCGATCTCCCGACAGCCGAGCCATCCGTACAACCCGCCTGATCCGAGCTGTTCACCACTCGGCGTCGGCGACCCGGTTGTCGAACCACGCCTTGGCTTCCGGTCGCGAAAGCTGGTACAGGATCGTCGCCGACGCGCCCAGCGTGAAGAAGACGACGACCAGCCGGGCCGAGTCCGGGACAGCCTCGACGTGAATCCGCAGTACCGCGACGGACTGCAGCATGACCGAAACGATCGCGACGCGACGCACCCGCGGCCCACGGCCGAGGACCAGGACCGCGAGACCGAGCACCCAACTGCAGCCGAATTGCAGTGCCGCGGAGCCGGCCGCCTCGTCCCCGGCGATCAGACCCATCACAACCGGATATGCGAGGCCGAAGCCCGCAAGTCCCAATGCGGCCTCTCTGGCCTCGCGGACCGATTCGGGCAGGTCGACCGGCCGCGCCGTCCGCACGACCGACGATTCGAAATATGCCTCGGCATCATCCATGGCCACTCCCCGTCGAGCTTGCGCACCGCGATGTGGTGGGCGTCACAGCAAGCTAATTCAGTTCGAGGACATCGACATTCAGGACCAGCAGAGTGTGTCGCAGATCACATACTGGGCGCTAGGCCAGTTCGTGCCGCCGCAATACCTCGAGCAGACCTTCGGCACGCTCCACCGTCGGCAATGGATCGACCAGCGCGAAACCGCAGCCCGCCGCGACCGCGCCGCCATCGGCCTCGGCACTGTCGCCGACCATGAGCGCCGACTCGGGACGCACACCGAGCTGTTCCACCGCGGCCAGGAAGATCCGCGGATCCGGCTTCACCGCACCGACTTCGAACGACAGCGTGTGCGCGGCGACGAGCCGATCCCAACCGTTGGCGGCGAACGCCGGACGGATATCGAAGGCGATATTGCTGACGACGGCGACCGGGATGCCCTGTGCCGCCAAGGTTTTCAGCACGGCACCGGTGTCCGGATACGGCGTCCACGCGAGCGGGTCGAGCATCCAGTCGTAGAGTCGCGCGACCAGCGCCGGTGTCGGTACCCCGGCTTGTCGCATCACCTCGCGGTAGGCCGTGCGATGCATGGCCGGATCCAGATCTCGCCGCTCCCATGCGAGCCGCCCCTCGGCGTCGAAGACCGCACCGTCACCGACCGGCCTCGTCATCCGATCCAGGATCGCGTCCTGCTGCGACCGGTCCAGGGGTTTGCCATCGGCCCCGGCCATATCGGCCCAGGTTTCATCGGGTTCCAGCCGGAACAGCGTGCCGGAGAAGTCGAAGAGAACTGCCTCGATCGCCACTGGGACAGCCTACCGATGACGACGGTTGTCATTGGGGGCGAGCGGAATTGGCCTCAGCGCCTATTCCTCCGCGATTTCACTGAAATCGCGTCCGAATGGGCGCTCAATGCAATTGCCCGCTAACCATTTTCGCTGAACTTACCAGTACTGGGAGCCCACAGCGCCGGATTTGCCGCGACGCTCGGCGATCGGCGATACAGTGCCGTCCATGAGTGGCACGCGAAGAACCTGGGTCAGCGCCGCGGCGGCGCTCACGCTCATCGTCGGCGTTGTCAGCGGATGTTCATCCGACGACACACCGGCGAACGCGGCGTGTAGTGCGACGCCGAACGGGACCCCGGTGGTCGCGACCTCAGCGGGTGCGGCTCCAGGCGCGACCAAGGATCTGAGCACCAATCCCGAGATCGCGACCGGCTACCGGTCCGATATGACGGCGGTGCGCACCAAGACCTACGCAGTGTCGACGGCCAACCCGGTCTCCACCAGAGCCGCCTGCGAGGTGCTGAGCAACGGCGGCACGGCCGCGGATGCACTCATCGCGGCGCAGATGGTGCTCGGGTTGGTGGAGCCGCAGGCCTCCGGCATCGGCGGTGGCTCGTTCATGCTCTATTACGACGCGGCCAGCAAGAGCGTCGAAGCATACGACGGTCGGGAGATCGCCCCCGGGGCGGCGACCGAGAACTATCTGCGCTGGGTCAGCGATACCGATCGCACCGAGCCGAAGCCGAGTGCCCGTGCGAGTGGACGCTCGATCGGCGTGCCAGGCGTCTTGCGCATGCTGGAACTGGCGCATCGCGACCACGGCAAGACCGCTTGGCGGGACCTGTTCGATCCGGCCATCGGACTGGCCGATCGCGGCTTCCCGATCAGTCCGCGCCTGGCCGGTCAGATCGCCGAATCCGCCAAGGATCTCGCGGTGGACGAGTCCGCGAAGGCCTACTTCCTCAATCCGGACGGCACCCCGAAACGGGCCGACACCGTACTGACCAACCCGGCAATGTCGAAGACGTTGAACGCCATTGCCACCGACGGCGCGAATGCGTTCTACACCGGCGCTGTCGCCCACGACATCGTCGATGCGGCCGGATCCACCGCTGGCGGGCGAACCCCGAGCCTCATCACCGCCAACGACCTCGCCGGATATCAGGCCAAGAAGCGGACCGCGCTCTGCACGACCTACCGCACGCACGAGATCTGCGGTATGCCGAGCCCGTCCTCGGGCGGCATCACTGTCGCGGCCACCCTCGGCATTCTGGAGAACTTCGATCTGTCCGCGCTGAAGCCGGACAATATCGACCGCAACGGCGGCAAGCCGAAGGCCGAAGCGGTGCATCTGATCTCGGAGGCCGAGCGGCTCGCCTATGCCGACCGGAACAAGTACGTCGCCGATACGGATTTCATTCCGCTGCCGGGTAATTCACCGCAGACCCTGCTGAACAGGGACTATCTGAAGCAGCGCGCCGGTCTCATCGATCCCGGCCACAGCATGGGCACCGCGCAGCCGGGCGATTTCGGCCCGGTGCCACTCGGTGTCGGTCCGCAGCCGCCCGAGCACGGCACCAGCCATATCTCGGTCGTCGATAAGTACGGCAATGCCGCCTCGATGACCACCACGGTCGAATCGGCCTTCGGGTCATTCCATCTCGTCGACGGATTCGTGCTGAACAACCAGCTCACCGACTTCTCCGCCGATCCGCTCGGCACCGACGGCGCCCCCGTCGCCAATCGTGTGCAGCCAGGTAAGCGGCCCCGCAGCTCGATGAGCCCGACCCTGGTCTTCGACCACAATGCCGACGGCTCACGTGGCGATCTGACCCAGGTCGCCGGCTCTCCCGGCGGTTCGGTGATCATCCAGTTCGTTGTGAAAGCCCTTGTCGGCGTGCTGGATTGGGGCCTGGACCCGCAGCAGGCGGTCTCCGCGGTCGCGTTCGGCGCCGGAAACAGTCCGGCGACCGGCGTTGGCGGCGAACATCCCGCCATCAACGCGACCGACAACGGCGATCACGACCCACTGGTCCTACGCCTGCGCGAACTCGGCCACCAGGTCTCGGTCGCTCCCCAATCCAGCGGCCTCAGCGCACTGCAACGCGACGGTGCCGAAGGCTGGATCGGCGGCGCGGATCCCAGACGCGAAGGCGCCGTCCTCGGCGACACCCGCTGACCTGCGGTTGCTCTATCCGGTCTGCGGCATCGGATAGAGCACCCGGCCGTCGTCGAGCGCCAGCTCGCCCTGCATGAATCCCAGAACAGCGGTAACACATTTCGACGGCGAAACGCATTTCGGCCGGAAGGAGGTCATGAGCGGATCATCAGCGAATGCCTCGGCGACACGCTGACATCCGGCTGCCGACTACTCCTCGGCGGTGGTGTATTTCGCACCGAGTGCGCGCAGCTTGTCCAAGGCCTCGACGGCGCGTTGCTTATCGTTGGAGCGGATTGCCATGAGGGGGACGTAGTCGTCGTCGACGAGCTCGAGGCGGGCCCAGGACTTTCGGTCCGGGAAGGAGACGCCGCGAATGTATTCCCAGGGGAATTCGGTGTCCCCCAGGATGTTCCGCACCGAGATGCCGCGCTTGCCGACACGGACGCGCGGCCGGGTCAGCAGGAGTACCGCCGCCGCACCGAGCACGCCGATACCGATCATCGCGAATTGGTCCGCGAGGCGGAAGTTCACACCGGTCGAACCGTGGCGCAACAGGATGCCGCCCGCAGTGAAACCAGCGACGAGCAGCACCGCCACGGTCCATGCGGTCCGCACCGCGCGATGCGGCCGCACCTCGAGCTCCCACTCGCCGGAGCCCGATTCGGCAGCCGCTGCCGGGCCTCTACGCCAGATGCGAACGACCGGCATGGTCTACGGCCGCAGCGCGCGCAGCGTCAGCGCGGCATCGAGCGCTGCCGCAGCGGCCTGTTCGCCCTTGTTCTCGGCGGAGCCCGGCAATCCGGCCCTGTCCAGCGCCTCCGCCTCGTTATTGGTGGTCAGTACACCGTTGGCCACGGGCGTACCCGCATCGAGCGACACCCGCGTAAGACCGGCGGTCACCGCATCACAGACGTATTCGAAATGCGGTGTGCCACCGCGGATCACCACACCGAGCGCGACCACCGCGTCATGTGAGCGGGCCAATTCCTGAGCGACCACCGGAAGTTCCATCGCACCCGCGCACCGGACCACGGTGATGTGCTCGACGCCCGCATCCTTGGCCACCTGCTCGGCATTCGCGACCAGCGTGTCGCAGATCTGGGTGTGCCAGCGCGAGGCGACGATGCCGAGCTTCAGATCCTTGGCATCCGACAGCTCGAAGCTGGGTACGCCAGTGCCACTCATGCCTGCGCCTCGCTGGCGCTCAACTCCGGCATGCGCGAAGCACGCTGTGACATGGTTCGCTCGCTGCGCTCGCTCATCGGTGTCCTTTCCAGGCTGCGTCGAGGTGAGAAATCACTGGGCGGTCTCGCCGAGATCGAGTTCGTCCAGCCCGATCAGGTCGTGACCCATCCGGTCCCGCTTGGTGCGCAGGTACCGCAGGTTCTCGGCGTTGGCGCGCAACGGCATCGGCACCCGCTCGGTGATCTTCAGCCCGTACCCGTCCAGTCCGACGCGCTTGGCCGGATTGTTGGTGAGCAGGCGCATCGACCGAATCCCGAGATCCACCAGGATCTGTGCGCCGGTGCCGTAGTCGCGTGCGTCGGCGGGCAGACCGAGCTCCAAATTCGCGTCGACGGTGTCGTGCCCCGAATCCTGCAGCTGGTAGGCCTGCAACTTGTGCATCAGCCCGATGCCGCGACCCTCGTGTCCGCGCATGTAGAGCACGACACCGCGGCCCTCCTGGGCCACCATCTCCAGTGCGGCGTCCAGCTGCGGACCGCAGTCGCAGCGCAGCGAACCGAAGACGTCACCGGTGAGGCATTCGGAATGCACCCGCACCAGCACATCGTCGCCGTCATCGATATCGCCGCGGACCAGCGCGACATGTTCGACATCGTCGTAAATGCTCTGATAGCCGACGGCCTTGAATTCGCCGTGCGCTGTGGGGATCCTGGCCTCGGCGACCCGAATGACCTGCTTCTCGTGCTTGCGCCGCCAGGCGATCATTTCCGCGATGGAGATCAGCGCCAAGTTGTGCTCGTCGGCGAAGACGCGCAGTTCCTCGGTGCGGGCCATATGGCCCTCGTCCTTCTGGCTGACGATCTCGCAGATGACACCGGCCGGCTGCAATCCGGCCATCCGCGACAGATCGACCGCGGCCTCGGTGTGCCCGGGACGGCGCAGCACGCCGCCCTCCTTGGCGCGCAACGGAACCACGTGACCTGGCCGGGTCAGATCGTCGGCCTTGGCGTTCGGATCGGCGAGTAGTCGCATGGTGGTGGCACGGTCGGCGCCGGAGATACCGGTGGTGATGCCCTCCCTGGCATCGACCGAAACGGTGTAGGCGGTGCCGTGCTTGTCCTGGTTCTGCGCGTACATCGGCGGCAGGCCGAGCCGATCGCAGTCCTCACCCGTGAGCGGCACACAGATATAACCCGAGGTGTAGCGAATCATGAAGGCGACCAGCTCGGGGGTCGCCTTTTCCGCCGCGAAGATGAGGTCGCCCTCGTTCTCGCGGTCCTCGTCGTCGACGACGACAACCGCCTTACCGGCAGCGATATCGGCGACTGCGCGCTCGATGGTGTCGAACCTGGTCACGTCTGTTGTGCTCCATCTCGAAATAGGTGCCCCCATACAGTACGGCGTCGATCGCGAGTCGCCGCCGCCCGGCCGGATCAGCCGCGCTGCTGGAGGCGTTCGACGTATTTGGCGATGACATCGACTTCCAGGTTCACCTTGGTGCCGACGGCGGCAGCACCGAGGTTCGTCATGGACAGGGTGGTCGGGATCAGCGAGACCTCGAACCAGTCGCGGTTTCCGTCCGCGGCGGGCACGTCGGCGATGCCGAGACCCGAGACGGTCAGTGAGATGCCGTCGACGGTGATCGACCCCTTCTCCACTACATAGCGGGCGATCGCATCGGGCAGCGAGATCCGCACGACCTCCCAGTTCTCCGAGGGCGTGCGCGCGAGCACGGTGCCGGTGCCGTCGACGTGGCCCTGCACCAGATGGCCGCCGAGCCTGCTGTTCAGCGCGGCCGCGCGCTCGAGATTCACCCGCGAACCCGTGCCGAGTCCGCCGATGCTGGAGCGGTTCAGCGTCTCCTTCATCACGTCCACGGTGAACGAATCGCCGTCGACCACGTCGACAACGGTCAGACAGACGCCATTGACGGCGATCGAATCACCGTGTCCGGCATCGGAAGTGACCAGCTTGCCCCGGATCGTCAGCCGAGCGGCATCGGCCAGCTCTTCGGTGGCGACGATCTCGCCGAGTTCCTCGACGATGCCTGTGAACATGCCTTGACTCCCTGTCGCGTCGTTTCTACGGTTGCCGAACAGCCGGGATCCGGCGACTATTCCCGCCGGTACGCCGATCTCACCTCAGCCTAACGACGCCGGGTCGTAGACGACATCGCGGTTCCAACCAGCGGTCGGTCGATACCGCGGTTCGGCAAGTCCCCCGGGAAGCGGACCGCAGGGCAGCGCGAGCGGCACCGAACCAGCGGCAGTTATTTTTCGAAGCGAAATAGTACGCATCCGTGCGGAAATATCGTCGTTTCTCCGGCGACGACAATTATTTATTCCTATTTCCGGAACCACACGAATGGATTTTATCTGTGGCGCATAGTGTCGAACGGTTCTTAATACCCAGCGGAGACACGATTACACCAAAACCTTGCGCGGGGCCGAAAACGGTCGCAAGATTGTTATGTTGTTGATTCCTATCGTTCAACTTCGACCCGAGCAGTGCAGTGCGGAACGGTTCAACCCGGTCCGACGCGGTCCGGCGAGTTCGACCCAGGGAAATCCACCACTCGAGGAAGCCAGAGACAGCAGTGGGTCAAATCAGGTTCGACACCAATGGGGGTGCTGCGTGACCACTCTTGTCGATTCGACGCTGGAAGTTCGCTGTGTGCAGTATCGGCGCGAATTCCATATGCCGGCATCGATCGACCCGACGTCACGCCGCATCCTGCTCCATATCGGCACCCATTACGGCGCTATAACGATGCCCGCAGAGCTGGGCGAACAGGTGCAGCAGCAGCTCACCCAGGCGCAGATCCCGGCACCGGTGGTGCACCATCCGCGAGCCAGGCGCTGGACCTTCATCACCGGCCCCACCCGGCCCGATACCCTCAGCGCGGCCATCTCCGCGGAGCTGTTCCGGCTCTACGCGACCGTCGCCTGCACCGGGAGCCAGGTCGTGCTGCCCTCACCGGATGACGAGCGAACCGGCTATCGCACTTGGATCCAGCCGCCGGAGAACGCGACGACCCTGCCACCGCTCGGCGCGGTGATCGAGGCGACGCGCGCCATCGGCAGCCGGAAAGTGCCTGCCCGCTAGGAGATTCGCGACCTAGGAGTTGCGCAGCGCCGCAGCCTGCTGCCGCAGCTTTTCCACGGCCGCACCCGGATCGGTGGTGTTGTAGACCGCGGATCCGGCGACGAAACAATCGATGCCCGCCTCCGCTGCGGCCTCGATCGTATCGGCATTGATGCCACCGTCGATTTCCACGATCAACCGCAGTTCGCCCGCGTCCACCAGTCGACGCACGATGCGCGCCTTTTCCAGCACATGCGTGATGAACGACTGGCCACCGAAGCCCGGCTCCACGCTCATCACCAGCAGTGTGTCGAAGTCGCGCAGGATTTCCAGATACGGCTCGATCGGCGTATTCGGCTTCACCGAAAGACCGGCCTTGGCGCCGGCCGCGCGAATATCGCGCGCGACCGCGATCGGATCGTCGGTCGCCTCGGCATGGAAGGTGACGTTGTACGCACCCGCCTCCGCGTAGGGCGGAGCCCAGCGCGCCGGATCGTCGATCATCAGATGGCAGTCGAGCGGAATATCGGTGGCCTTCAACAGGCTTTCGACCACCGGGAGTCCGAGAGTGAGATTCGGCACGAAGTGTGCGTCCATCACATCGACATGCAACCAATCCGCGCCATGCACTGCATTCGCCTCATCCGCGAGGCGTGCGAAGTCGGCGGAGAGGATGGACGGGGCGATCATCGGCGTGGTCGGGCGCGTAAACGTCGAAGAGGACACATCGCGGGAGCTTACCGGTACCTAGGGTTGCTCCGGCCGGGAGTGGGTAGCCTGCATAGGGTGATCAACATTTCGGCGGAACAGGGGCTCTACAGCACCCCGGTGGAGATTCGGGTGGCTGCGTCGGTGACGCAGCTGCCGATCGTGCGCGGGCTCGCCGAAACACTGGTGCTGCTCAGCGATTTCACCCTCGACGAGGTGGCCGACATCCGGCTGGCCGTGGACGAGGTGTGCTCGACGCTGATCGCGGTCGCAGCACCGGCGACCAGCCTGCACTGCCGGTTCACCGTGGGTGACACCGAATTGCTCGTCAAGGTCACCGGCCTCGCCGGGACGGAGGGGCTGCCGGATCAGCGCAGCTTCGGCTGGCATGTGCTGCGCACCCTCACAGATGAAGTACAAGCGACACAGGACCCATTCGACTCGGCCGCATCCGGATATCCGACGACGGTGGAGTTCCGTCGGGTCCGGGGGAAAGCGTAGTGGCGGACGAGAACACCGTGTCCGACGCCGCGCGAGACGACGAGGCCGAACCCGTGCTGACCGAAGAGGCCGCCGAGGAAGTCGAAACCCTCAAGGCGTCCGGCGCGGGGTACGACGATGTCGGCGCGCTTTTCGAGCAGCTCGCCGCCAGTACACCGGGTACCGCGCGGCATACCGCACTGCGTGCCGAGCTGATCGGCCGGTGCATTCCGCTCGCGGATCACATCGCCCGCAAATTCAGTGGGCGCGGTGAGCCGTTCGACGATCTCACGCAGGTGGCGCGGGTCGGTCTGGTGCACGCGGTGGACCGTTTCGATATTTCGCGCGGCTCGAACTTCCTGTCCTTCGCGGTGCCGACGATCATGGGTGAGGTGCGTCGCTATTTCCGCGACAACACCTGGGCCATGCGGGTACCGAGACGGGTGAAGGAGACCCATCTGCGCATCGGCGCGGCCATCGACGCGCTCTCGCAATCCCTCGGCCGCTCCCCGACCGCGAAAGAGATTGCGGCCGAACTCGATGTGGATCCCGACGAGGTGACCCAAGCCGTCATCGCGGGCAACGCCTATCAGCCGAGCTCCATCGATGCCGCCTCACTCGGGCGCGATACCGAGGCATCGCTGCTGGACACTCTCGGCGAGGAGGAATCTCAATTCGACCGGGTCGAGGAGTATGTCGCGATCCGTCCGCTGCTGGCCGGACTCCCGGAACGCGAACGCCGCATCCTCACCATGCGGTTCTTCGAATCGATGACGCAGACCCAGATCGCCCAGCGCATGGGTATCTCACAGATGCACGTCTCGCGCATTCTCGCGAAAACCCTTGCCCGCCTGCGCGAACAGTCGGCCCGCGACTGAGCAGAGTCAGCGTGCCCGCTGTTTGCGGAGTTTCGCGGGCGCCGACAACCACCAGGCGGCGTCGAGCAGCTCGCGGAGTTGATCGGGCTCGATCCGGTCGAGGTCGATGAGGATGTAGGGATATCCGTCATAGTGCGGGGTGGTGTAGAAGGCCGGGTCACCGGAGGTGAGCATGGCCTCCTTCTCCGCCATCTCGCACAGCAGCACGAGTCCACCCTCGGCCTCCGACCGCAACCGCGCGAACCCCTTACCGCTCACCTTCAGCGCGGGACTGCGCCACCACGTCGATTCCGCCACCTCGGGCAGTGCGATCGCCAGCGCCACCACCTGCTCCCATGTCATCGCCATGCGATCAGTCTGCGCCGCCGACTCAGCTACGACTTGGACGAATGTCGCCTCCGAGGGTGGACCTTCTATGGTCTTTCCAGGCCGAGCGATGCAAGGCCCGCCGATGTTGATGCGGCACGCGTGCGGCGATGCAGCGAGCCCAGAGGTGCCTCGGATCAGGTGCTACTCGACAGGCTTACGCAGCACGGCCACGAACATGGCGTCGCCACCCGGCGGTGCGGATCACGTGCCGCACCTGGCACGAACTTGCGACCCGTCGCCGCTCTATTGCCGAGCCGAATGCCGCAGGCCGCTGGTCGCGCCTCCGATCAGGTGCTACTCCAGAGGCTTACGCAAGGCGGCCAGGAACATGGCGTCGGTGCCGTGGCGGTGCGGCCAGAGTTGGACGCCTGGGCCGTCGCCGATATCGGTGACGCCGGGGAGGAGGTCGCGGGTGTCGAGTTGGACACCGCCGGTGCGGCGGGCGGCGTCGGCGACAACAGCGACCGTCTCCAGCAGGTGTGGGGAGCAGGTCGAGTAGAGGACTACGCCGCCGGGGCGCAGGAGATCCCATGCGGCGGCGAGGAGTTCGCGTTGCAGGACGACCAGTTCGGCGACGTCGGCGGGCGTGCGCCGCCAGCGGGCCTCCGGGCGGCGACGCAGTGCGCCGAGACCGGTGCACGGTGCGTCGACGAGGATGCGGTCGTAGCCAGGAGTGAGGCCGCTGTTGCGGCCGTCGGCGACGTGCACGTCGACGGGTAGGTCGCGGACGGTCTTGCGGACGAGTTCGGCGCGATGTTCTGCAGGTTCGACCGCGTCGACGCGATGACCGTCGATTGCGGCGATCGCGCCGAGCAGTGCCGCCTTGCCACCGGGTCCGGCGCACAGGTCGAGCCAGCGGCCGTTGTCCGGACCTTCCAGTTCCGCTCGGGTCAGCGCGAGTGCGACGAGTTGACTGCCCTCGTCCTGTACTGCCGCCATGCCTTCGCGGACCGGCTCCAGCTTGCCGGGATCGCCGCCGCCGTCGAGGTAGACCGCGTACGGCGACCACCTACCCTCTTCGCCGCCCGTCACCAGGGCCAGCTCCTCGGCGGTGATATCGCCGGGACGAGCCACCAGGTGCACGATCGGACGAGCATCGTCGGCTGCCAGCACGTCCCGCAGCTCCCCGGCCCGCGCGCCGAGCGCGTCCGCGAATGCCTGCGCGATCCACACCGGATGCGCGAATTCGAATGCCAACCGGCCCACCGGATCTCGCGGCGCGAGTTCATTCACCCACTCGTCGACGGACTTCTCCCCCGCCCGCCGCAGCACCGCATTGACGAAACCCGCTTTACCCGCACCGAACTCCGTGCGGGCCAATGCCACCGAGGTATCCACCGCCGCATGCGCCCCGATCCGGGTGCGCAGCAACTGATACACCCCGAGCCGCAGCACATCCAGCAGCGGCCCATCGATCTCCGCAACCGGCCGCCCAGCACCCGCCGCGATCACCGCATCCAGCAGTCCGAGCGAACGGCAGGCCCCGTAGGTCAGTTCAGTCGCCAACGCCGCATCCCGCCCCGAAATCCGCCGGTCGCGCAGCAGCCCTGGCAGCACCAGATTCGCGTAAGCGTCCCGCTCCCGCACCGCCCGCAACACATCCCGCGCCACCAGCCGCACCGGATCGCCGTGTGCTACCGAATCCTTTTGCCGCCCAGGACGACCTTTCGGCGCATCTGCACGCCGATCCGAAGTACCACCTGCGGTCGCGGCCGAACTCCCCGCACGATTCGACCGTCGCTCATCACTGCCCGCAGACCGCTTCCCCGGCCGCCCTTGGATTCCTCCCGCCGAACCGGACTTCGCAGCATCCGAGCGATTACCCCGTCGCTGCCCGCCGGATCCCGCAGCGCTGTCCCGCGAGTGCGCACTCTGGTCTGGCGAGGCCGCCGAACTCCCGCGCCGTCCTGCCGGGGCCGACGAGGCCCCGCGGCGGACACCGCCGGACTGCCTCGCTTCGGTGTTCCGGGGGCTGTCATTCCCCTGTGCGGATCGTTTCGACGCATCACCGCGCTTCGCCCGATCCCCTTGTCCGGCAGCGGTACCTTCCCGATCGACCCGCGCGGTACCGCCCTGCCATCCACCTCGCACCGCGTCTTTGCCCTGCGCCGAAGTCGAACCTTTATGCCGCGACGAACCGTCCCCCGGTGATGCGGACTTGCGCTGATCGGTCATATTCCGCCGCTCTGATTGGGTCCGCGGCGCATCGCCGCGGAGCTGGTCGGTGCGCCACGGCCGGGCTTCGTCGTCGCGCCGTATGGACTGCGCATTCTTCTGTTGTGCACCACTTTTCGCTGACGTCGCGCGGGCGAGCCAACCAGCGTCGACGGCGGACTTGCGATTCGGCGTGGTCACTCGACCACCGCGCCGGCCTGCAGGCGCGCACCGCGGGCCCAGTCGAGGGCCGACATCATGCGTTTGCCTTGCGGCTGAACCTGATCGAGGCGGACCGCGGTGGTTGCGGTGCCGACGAAGACGCCGGACTTGCGGACCTCGATCGTCCGTTCCGGCAGGACTTCCTCGACCATCTCGACGGGACCGACCTTCAGGCGAGTGCCGTTCACCTCGGTCCAGGCACCGGGTGCGGGAGTAACCGAGCGAATGCGGCGGTTGATCGCCAGCGCGGGCTGATCCCAGCGGATATGCCCGGCCTCGACCGGCAACTTGGGTGCGTAGGAAACTCCGTCATGCGCTTGTGGAACCGCTTGCAGCGTCCCGTCTTCCACGCCGTCCAGCGTCTTCTCCAGCAGCACCGCCCCGGTACTCGCGAGCCGGTCGAGCAGCGCGCCCGCGGTATCGGTCACCGCGACCTTCTCGGTCACCACGCCGAAGACCGGGCCGGTGTCCAGGCCCGCCTCGATCTGGAACGTGGACGCGCCGGTGATCTCGTCGCCCGCATCGATCGCCGCCTGCACCGGAGCCGCGCCGCGCCATGCGGGCAGCAGCGAGAAGTGCAGGTTGATCCAGCCGAAGCGCGGAATATCGAGCACCTGCTGCGGCAGCAGCGCACCGTAGGCCACGACCGGACAGCAGTCGGGCGCCAGTTCGGTGAGCTGCTCGATGAATTCGGGCTCGGCCGGGCGCCGCGGCGTCAGCACGGGAATGCCGTGCTCATCGGCGAGCCGCCCGACCGGCGACCGCTGCACCTTGCGTCCGCGCCCCGCGATGGCATCGGGGCGGGTCAGCACGGCGAGCACCTCGTGCCGCTCCGAATCGATGAAACGCTGCAGCGACGGGACCGCCGGTTCCGGTGTGCCCGCGAAGACAATGCGCATCAGCGACCCCGTCCGAACGGTCCGGCCTCGGTCGAGCCGAGCGCACGCGAACTGCGCACGGTGATACCCGCGCTGAACCAATCGGATTCGCGAATGGTGCGCATCGCCTCCTTGCGCTGCGCGGGATCGAGACGATCGATGAACAGCACACCGTCCAAATGATCGGTCTCGTGCTGTACGCAGCGGGCCAGCAGGCCCTCGGCCGCGAATTCCACCGGCTTACCGTTCACATCGACACCGGCGGCCCGCACCCGCAGCGCTCGGCGCGTGTCATAGCGCAGCCCGGGGATCGACAGGCAGCCCTCGGGCCCGACCTGCTCCTCCGCCCCCACTACCTCGTAGGTCGGATTGATCAGATGCCCCCTGGCGTCCTCGGTGTCGTAGACGAAAACCCGCAGCCCGACGCCGATCTGCGGCGCGGCCATCCCGACCCCGCCGTCATCGTGCATGGTCTCGGTCAGGTCGGTGACCAACTGCCGCAGCTCACGATCGAATTCGGTGACCTCCGCCGCACGTGATCGCAGGATGGGATCGCCGAAGAGGCGAACGGGCTGAATGGTCACGGCGGCGGCTCCCCAAAACGATGAACACGGTCGATTCATTCTAGAGAGAGACACCGTTCACACCGATCTCCCCGACCGAACGGGAAAAAGCTGGTAGAACTCCAGTGCGGTCCGGGCGGGGTGTTCACCCCTCCGCCCGGCCGCCTGTGCTTGTCAAGCTTATTTCCGGCTTGTTTCCAAGCACGCTGAACGTCGACCGCGTCGCCGAACCGACGTAGCGTCGATGGGGTGATTGTTCCTGAGCACCTGCCGACCACCGTCGGCGAGTTGCGCGCGGGCGGCCATCTGCCGCGCAGCGTGAAGTCCGAGATTCGCGAGAACCTGTTGTCCCGGTTGGGTTCCGGCGACGATCCGTGGCCGGGCATCGTCGGCTTCGATCGGACCGTCCTGCCGCAGCTGGAACGTGCGCTGCTGGCCGGCCACGATGTCGTACTGCTCGGTGAGCGCGGCCAGGGCAAGACCCGGCTGCTGCGCACCATGATCGGCCTGCTCGACGAGTGGACACCCGTCATCGCGGGTACCGAACTGGGCGAGCATCCGCTCGCGCCGATCAGCCCGGCCGGTCGCCGATTGGCCGAGGAGTTGGGCGACGACCTGCCGGTCACCTGGCGGCACCGCTCCGAGCGTTACGCAGAGAAGCTCGCAACTCCGGACACCTCGGTCGGTGACCTGATCGGCGATGTCGACCCGGTCAAGGTGGCCGAGGGCCGCAGCCTCGGCGATCCCGAGACCATCCACTTCGGGCTCGTACCGCGCGCGCACCGCGGCATCGTCGCCATCAACGAATTGCCCGATCTCGCCGAACGCATCCAGGTCGCGCTGCTGAATGTGATGGAGGAGCGCGATATCCAGGTCCGCGGTTACACCCTGCGACTACCTCTCGACGTGCTGCTCGTCGCCACCGCCAACCCAGAGGACTACACCAACCGCGGCCGGATCATCACCCCGCTGAAGGACCGGTTCGGCGCGGAGATCCGCACCCACTACCCGCTGAGCGTGCCGGCCGAGGTGGCGCTGGTCCGGCAGGAGGCCGAATTGGTGGCCGAGGTCGGGGACCCGCTGATCGAGGTGCTCGCCCGATTCGTGCGGCACCTGCGCGAATCGTCCGCGATCGACCAGCGCTCCGGCGTATCCGCGCGATTCGCGGTGGCCGCCGCCGAGACGGTGGCCGCTGCCGCACTGCGCAGATCGGCGCTCACCGGCGAGCGTCCCGCCGTCGCGCGGCCCGTCGACCTCGAATCCGTGCCAGCGGTATTGCGCGGCAAGCTGGAATTCGAGTCCGGGGAGGAAGGCCGTGAGCAGGAACATCTCACGCACCTGATGCGGCGTTCGTTCGCCGAGGCCGGGAGTGCGCTGCTCGGTGGGCTGAATCTGCGACCGTTGGCGGAGGCGGTCGGCGACGGCCATCTGGTCACCACCGGTGAACGCGTCCCGGGCAAGGATGTGCTCTCCGCGTTGCCGGAGCTGCCTGTCCTGCACGAGGTCGCGCGTCGGCTCGGCGTCGGCGCCGACGAACCGCCGGCCCGCATCGCGGCTGCGGTCGAATTCGCGCTGGAAGCCCTTTATCTGGCTCGTCAGATAGCCAAGGATTCCGACGACGGCGTCGCGGTGTACGGCTCATGACCGCGCCCGACCGCTACGCCTACGGGCCCTATCACGACGGACCCGACCCACTGGCGCCTCCGCTCGATCTGCGCGAGGCGCTGGACCAGATCGGGCGCGACGTGATGGAGGGCAGCTCCCCCCGCACCGCACTGGAGGAGTTGTTGCGTCGCGGTATGCGCGAAATGCGGGGGCTCGATGAGCTCACCCGGCAGGTGTGGCAGCGCCGCGCCGAGATCAGTAGCAGACACCGGCTCGACGGCACCCTGCAACAGGTCCGTGAACTGCTGGAACAGGCCCTGAAAGCCGAACGCCGCGAACTGTTTCCGGATCCCTCCGACGACGCCAGGTTCGCCGAGGCACAGCTGGACGCTTTGCCGCCGAGCACCGCGGCCGCCGTCAACGAGCTCGCCGAATACCAGTGGCGATCCGAGACCGGTAAGGAGAACTACCAGAAGATTCGGGACCTGCTCGGTCAGGAGCTGCTCGAATCCCGGTTCCAGGGCATGAAACAGGCCCTGGAGAACACCACTCCCGAGGATGTCGAGCGCGTCGGACGGATGCTGTCCGATCTGAACGACCTGCTCGCGGCGCATGCGAGAGGCGAGGACACCGAACAGCAATTCGCCGAGTTCATGGCCGAGCACGGCGAATTCTTCCCGGAGAATCCGCGCAATACCGACGAGCTGATCGACGCGCTCGCAGCCAGGTCCGCCGCCGCACAACGCATGTTGAATTCGATGTCCGCCGAGCAGCAAGCCGAACTGGCCGAGCTGATCGGGCAGGCGTTCGGCGATCCGCGCATTGCCCAGCAGGTCGCCGCCCTCGACGCCGCGCTGCGGGCGCTGCGGCCGGGCGAGGACTGGGACTCCGCCCAGCGGTTTCGCGGCAACGATCCATTGGGCCTGGGCGCGGGCACCCAAGCCCTGCAGGATCTCGCCGAACTCGACGCGCTCGCCGAACAGCTCAGCCAGTCCTATCCGGGCGCCAGCCTCGAGGATATCGATCTGGACGCCCTGGCCCGCCAACTCGGCGACGGCGCGAGCGTGGATGCCGCCCGGTTGGCCGAACTGGAACGCGAACTGCGCAGACAGGGCGTATTCGAACGGGCACCGGACGGCTCACTTCGGTTGACACCCAAGGCTTTACGACGGCTCGGCGAGACCGCGCTGCGCGATGTCATCGGGCAGTTGCGGTCCCGACGCGGCGAGCGGGATACCCGATTGGCCGGTGCGGCGGGCGAGCCGACCGGCGCCACCCGGGCATGGCAGTTCGGCGATACCGAACCGTGGGACGTACCGAGGACCGTGCGCAATGCGGTGCTGCGGTCGATGTCGGTCGGCCGTCGCGGCGTCACGCTCGACGTGTCCGATGTCGAGATCATGGAAACCGAACAGCGCTCCCGGGCCGCCGTTGCGCTCTGCGTCGACACCTCGTGGTCGATGGTGCAAGAGGGCAGATGGCTACCGATGAAGCGCACTGCCCTCGCGGTACATCAGCTGATCAGCACCCGGTTCCGCTCCGACGCACTGAGCCTGATCACCTTCGGCCGGCACGCCACCACCGTCGATATCGGCGAACTGACTGCGCTGGAAGGTGTTTGGGAACAGGGCACCAACCTGCACCACGCATTGCTGCTGGCCGCACGCCATTTGCGCAGACATCCGGACGCGGTGCCCGTCGTGCTCGTCGTGACCGATGGCGAGCCGACCGCGCACCTGGAACCGAGCGGTGCGGCGTACTTCAATTGGCCGACGGCACCGCGCACCTTGGCCGTGACAATGGCCCAGGTCGACGCCCTGGCAAAGCTCGGGGCATCGGTCACCGTCTTCATGCTCGGCGAGGACCCGAGCCTGGCCGCATTCGTCGATTTGGTGGCCCGCCGCAGCGGCGGTCGCGTCGTCGCCCCGGACCTGGACGGACTCGGCGCCGCGGTGGTCAGCGACTACCTGCACGGCAGGCGCGGTTGATCCGCTAGTCGTCGACCACGACCACCTTTCCCGTGGCGTGGCCTTCCTCCTGGTAGCGCACGGCCGCAGGTATTTCGGTGAACGGATAGGTCCGGTCGATGACCGGGGTGATCTTTCCGTCCTCGATGAGTTCGGTAAGCGCCATGAGGTTTTCCCTGTTCCGAGTGCATCGGGTCACCTCCGCCAGCGCGACTCGCTGCGAGATGAACGGCGCGAGCGCCAACGCGGCGAACATCCGCCCGGCGGGTTGCACCCAACGACCCGCCGGCCCGCCGACCGCGACATAGGTGCCCTTGGCGGTCAGCACACGGCGACATGCCGACATCGAGCGGCTTCCCGCGATGTCCACCAAAAGGTCGTAGCGCTGCCCGTTGCGCGTGAAATCCGCTGCGGTGTAGTCGATTACCGCATCCGCGCCGAGCGAGCGGATCAGCTCCATGTTCCGCGTGCCACAGATACCGGTGACCACCGCGCCGAACGCATGCGCGAGTTGTACGGCGAATGTGCCGACACCTCCCGACGCGCCGTTGATCAATACCCGCTGCCCGGGTTGGATCCGTCCCTCGTCACGAAGGGCCACCAGCGCGGTATTGGCCGCCAGCGGTACCGCGGCCGCCTGCTCGAATGACAGGTTCTTCGGCTTCGGCGCCAATTCACTTTCCCGGACACATACGTACTCGGCGAAGCCTCCCCCTTTGAGCATCGCGAATACCTCGTCGCCGGGCTGGAATCCGGTCACCGCCTTGCCGACAGCTTCGACCAGCCCCGCCACGTCCGCGCCAAGGATGGCGATGGACGGCTTGCGCAATCCGACGCCGCCACCCATCAGTCGCGCGACATACGGCTCGCCGCGCAGGAAGTGCCAGTCATAGGGCTGCACCGAGGTGGCACGCACCCGAACCAACACCTCGTCGGCCGCGGGTACCGGCTGGTCGATATCGGTGAGAGTCAGCTGTTCCGGTGGTCCGAATGCGCGAAGGACATAGGCCTTCATCATGTTCTCCTCAGATCTCGGCACCGAGACGCCACCCGCGCTCATGAGCCTTACAACGTAAGGTACCCTTACGTTGTAAGGCTCGTCAATGGCTGCCGCGAGCCATGCCGACCGAAGTCGTTATGGATCAAGCAGTCTCACGCAGACGGTCGAGACCGTCGAGAATCAGATCGAGCGCGAATTCGAATTCGAATTGGTCATCACACCAACCCAGCGTCGAGTCCGGATCGTCGTGGGCGACCTCCCGCAGCATCCCGACCAGATTCGGGAGCGCCTCGGCCATTCCGTCGAGCGCGGCCATAGCTTCGGCATCCATCGGTCCGTCGCCGGGATCGAACAACTCCTGGGTGAAACCCAGTGCCCGACTACCGAGCACATGCATCGCGTGGTGGGTCTGGTCGTAGGAGAAGCCACCTTCGCGCATCAGCCCGAGCAGGCCGTCGTAGTAGCGCAGCACTACCTGGCTGGTATTGGTCCGTGTCTGGAAAACACCGGGCGCCCACGGATGTCGGAGCAGCACCTCGCGTGCGGACAGAATCCGCTGCCGCACGGCCTGCTTCCACGCGGCGCCGGCAGCGGGCACATCGATGTCGGCAACGACCTCGTTGATCTCCCCCGCGATGACGTCGACGACGCCGTCCAGCACGTCTTCCTTGTTGGCCACGTGGTGATACAGCGACATCGCCTCGACCCCGAGCAGTTCCGCCAACCGACGCATCGTCAGCGCTTCGATACCACTCGTGTCAGCGACGTCGATCGCCGTGGAAAGTACTCGCATCCGGCTCAATGGGATTCGAGACTCGACTTCGGCCGCCACTTACGCATCCTCCCATACGGCGTAAGTCCGGCATGGACAGCTGAGCCGGGCGGAGGGTCGACACCTCCGCCCGGTCGCCCGAACCGCGGCCGTCAGGAATGTCCGGCGATGATGACCTCGGGAATGCCGGTGCCGAGCGGCACCTCTCGACATGTCGGAGCCGGTGCGTGGACCGGATCCAGCGTCCGCAGCAACAGTTCCTGCACGAATGGGTCGTAGACCATGTGGAAGTGACCGGTCTGGTCGATCGCGCATTCGTCCTGCAGTGCGATGTTCTCGACGTTCGGGCCGTGCAGTGCGATATTGCTGAACGGCTGGATCATCTCGTCGACTCGGCTGCCGATCGTCACATAGTGCGGGCCGGGCACGGTGTCACCGCCCGCATTGAGTTCGACCATCAGCGGCGAGCCCTGCACCTGCTGCACCGCCGCGAGCGAGGTGACCTGCGCGAAGGCCTGCAGCGCACCCGGAATCGACTGTGCTACCGGCACCAGTCCGTACATCACCCCGCCGTAGCTCGGCGATGCGAGGCCGATCCACTGACCGACCTTCGGCGCGCCCCCGAGCTTGTTCACGTAGTAGCGAGTGACGTTGGCGCCCTGGGAAAATCCGACGATATCGACCTGGGTGGCATTGGTGGCAGCCAGAACCTGGTCGACGAATGCGCCGAACTGATAGGCGCTCACCCACATGTCCTCGGTACCCCAGGTGTCTTTGCCGGGTGCACCGCCGTAGTTGAGTGCGAAGACACAGAAGCCGAGCGCCGAGATCTGCGGGCCGATGGCCGCCCAGTCGGAGTACGCCGAGGAATCGGTGCCGTGCGCCAGGACGACCGGGCGGGGATGCTCGGCGGTCGGCTTGCAGTCGAAGTTGTTGGTACCAGCCGGGGCCACGTTCTTGTGCGCCTTCTGATACACCGCCGCGGCCAGGTGGTCCGATTGGGACGGACCGATTTGGGTGGGTACATCCGGCGGGCGATATCCGGCGATCTGCGCACTCACGGGCGCTGGATCAGCTGGTTCGGCACTTGCTATGGGTGCCGCGCCGGAGCCGAAGATGACGGCTCCGGCCAAAACACCGGCAGACACCACTCGCCTGAACTGTGATACTCCCCAACCCCACTGACCACTCGGCTGTTCCATATCACAATGATGTACCCGATCCGCTCGAAAAGTGCACGCTCAGGCGGCGTTTCACACTGCCATTACTTTTCGGGGGCGTCGTCCTCGGCGAGAATGCGGTATAGCGATTTACGCGCCTCGGTGAGCACCTCCGCGGCCCGAGCCGCCTGCTGCGGAGTACCCGCCGCCGCGACCTGAGCGGCCGCACCCATCAGCTGTCCGATCAGCGCGCGCAGATCCATCGCCTGAGTGCCGACGTCCTCCTTGACATCGGCCCAGGGATCGCCGAGTTCGTCCCGATGCTCGGCGACGTAGGTCTCGCCCGCGTCGGTGAGCTTCGCGGTCTTGCGACCGGCGACCTTCTCGATGAGCACCAGACCCTCGTCCTCGAGCTGCGCGAGCGCCGGGTAGATGGATCCCGGGCTCGGGCGCCAGACATCGTCGCTGCGCTCCCTGATCTGCTGGATCAGCTCGTAACCGTGCATCGGACGCTCGGTGAGCAGCAACAACACCGCGGCACGCACGTCACCGCGCCTGCCCCGGCCACCGCGGCCGCGCCCGCGTCCGAATCCCGGACCGAAGCCGGGCCCGAAACCAGGACCGAAGCCCGGTCCGAACTCGGGTCCGAAACCGTGCCGCCCACCGCGGCGATGCTGGCGACGACCGGCGTCGCCCTCGTCGTGACCAGGCTTCCGCCAGCGACCACGACCTCTGAATTCTCCGTATTCGATGTTCTCCATGTCAGCCTCCTTGGGCTCTCGTGTATATCTCACGCTATCGACGATATATCGGCAATGCATCGCACGCAAGGGTGATCGGCGACACGAACCGACCGGGCGTCCCGAAACGAGGAATGGGCCGCACATCGGTCGATGCGCGGCCCGCGTAAGGACTTGTCAATTCAAGGGGTTGCCCCGTGGAGCAAGTCACCACCGAATCGCATGGAAGGTCGAAGCACTGAGTGGCGGTCGGCACCCAATTTCCGTGGAAGCCCGACGGAACACGGTGTGGCAGTCGGACACTCGCCATCGTCTCCGGCGTCGCCGCGTCGAGGATCGCCAGTTGCCGACCAGCCGCTCATCGACCCGAGGCAACTCCACTATGGCGCAAGCGAATCGATCCAGCGCTGGAGCCGCTGCCCCTCGGTCACCATGAGTTCCGGATCGCGGAAGGTATTGGTCAGCAACGAGATCCCCTGGTAGGCGGCGAACAGCGCAACCGCGAGGTCCCGCGCATCCACGCGGCCCATTGCCGTGAACTGCTGTTCGATCCAGTCGAGCAGCGTGCGAATGCTCGCCGCCGATGCCAACTCCAGGCCGTCGCCACGTTTACCCAGCTCCGAGGCCAAAGTTCCAGTGGGGCAACCGAATTGCACGGCGCGGTCACGCTGGTCGACCCAGCCGCGGACCAGCGCCTTCAGCCGGTCTTGCGGCTCGTCGTACTGCTCGAGCACGGTGATCAGCTCCCGCAGCGTCTGCACATGCGCGCCGAGTGCCGCCTCGACCAGCTGATCCTTGGTCTTGAAGTAGTAGTACACATTGCCGAGCGGAACCTCGGCGACCCGCGCGATATCGGCGATGGTCGTCTTCTCGACGCCCTGCTCGTGGAATACCTGGGCGGCCGCGGCGGCGAGACGTTCACGCTTGCCCGCCTTGGGCGTCGCGCGCCGGCCTTCGACTGAGTTAGTCATACAACTAACTATAGACAAGCGTTGGGTCCATCGGCTACCTTCATTTAAGTCAGTCAACTAACTCAGGAGTGAATGTGATCGTAGTGACCGGAGCGACCGGCAATATCGGACGCACCCTCGTGCGCCACCTCGCCGCCGCCGGTGAGCAGGTGACCGCCGTATCCCGCGGGAATCAGGACATCGCCGTGCCCGACGGCGTGCGGCATCGGCGGGCCGATCTCGCCGATCCCGAAAGCCTCTCCCCCGCAGTCGAAAACGCGGATGCGCTCTTCCTGTTGCTGACCGGGCCGCAGTTGGTGACCGGACCCGATCCGGCGCGGTTCGTCGAGGTCGCCGCGGCGGGCGGGGTCAAGAAGGTGGTGCTGCTGTCGTCGCAGGCGACGGGCACCCGGCCCGGACTGGCCTCACATGCGCGACTGCATGCGTTCGAGTCCGCGCTGCAGCGATCGGAGTTCGACTGGACGATTCTGCGGCCCACCGGATTCTTCTCCAACACCTACGCGTGGATCGAGTCGATCCGGGCCGAACAGGTGATTGCCGCCCCCTTCGCCGATACCGCACTGCCCGCCATCGATCCCGAAGACATCGCCGAGGTCGCCGCAACCATATTGCGCACGGACGGCCACTCCGGACGCACCTATGAACTGACCGGTCCCGCCGCGATCAGTCCGCGCCAGCAGGCCCAAGCCGTCGAAGATGCGTTGGGAATTTCGCTGCGGTTCGCCGAATTGACCCGCGAACAGGCGCGTTCCGGCATGTTGCGATTCATGCCGGAGGATGTGGCGGATGGCACGCTCGACATCCTCGGCACGCCGACACCTGCCGAGCAGCAGGTCAGCACCGATGTCGAGCGGGTGCTCGGACGGCCCGCGACATCGTATGCCGAATGGGCGCAACGCAATCGCGCCATCTTCGGCTAACCCCTGCCAACAACTCGAATCTGCTGCTCGCCCTTGCGATCTCGCACATCGACGCCGAGGGCGAGCAGCTTGTCGTCGAGGTAGAGGTGCCGCCGTAAGAGACGATCACCGCACCTGGCCGCGAGCTGGGCATGACGAGTACCGGCACACCTTGTGCCGATGCCGCTGACAAAGGCGTGTCCGTGGTGGTGGTCGTGCCTGCCGAGGGTCTGGACGGGGGTCGCGGCGGGGCGAGTGCGGTACGGGGGGAGCTGGCCGGGCCCCAGGTGGCGTTCCCGTCCGCGTCCGCCCACGCCTCGCCGCAGCCGTGGGGCGTCATGCCGAGCAGGCCCAAGGACCCGTTGACCCGCTCGTTGCCACAGCCCGTCGTGGAGTAGGTGACTAACTCGCGATCCCGACGCGAAGGACGTAGGTGAGGTAGGCATGCTGCCGCCGACCGGCTCGTCCATGTCGCGCACCGAGTACCAGGCTTAGGTGTAGCCCATGAACTCGACGTAGGCAGCCACCTCGTCGGCCCGTGGTCTCAACCACGGGCGGGCAGCCGGGCAGCGCGGTGGTCGGGTCGTTCGGCGTGGTCGTCATGTGTCCCTCCGTGGTCCAGTGTCGCGCAGCGTCGTACGACGTCCTAGGACGCTCACCAGAACAGTCGCGCCACCGGCCGAAATTCATCGCAGCACGGAGCGCCCTCGGCCGAGCCTGCACGGACGGCTTACAAGTTCACAGACCGCGCTCTTACTGTTCGCGCTCGTTCTCTGGGGCGAGTTGGGCGTGGTCGTCGGCGACGCTGAGCGCCACGGTCTCGTCGGGGGGATCAGCCGATGTCGACAGGGTCGATTTGGACGCGGAGGGGGGCGTCGGAGCGGTGGGTGCTGCGGACGGCCTGGGCGGCCGTGAGGGCGCGGGCGAGAGCGGCACCGGAGGTGCGGTGCACGCGCAGAAGCATGCGTTCGACTTCGGCGGGGGTATCGCCGCTGTCGAAGGGTTTGCGGGCGCCGGGTGGGAGGGGTACCGGGCCGAGGAGGTCGACATTGTCGGGAAGCTTTGCGGCGGAGAGCAATTCGGCGATGGAGCCGGAGGTGCCGTCGATGGCGGCCATGCGGACGGCAGGTGGAAAGCCGACCTCGGCGCGGCCAGCGACCTCGGCGCGGGCGTGGCCGACCGGGTCCCAGCGCAGTAGCGCCTGGACGGTCGGCAGCGAAGGTTCGGCCATCACGATGACCTGGCCGTGATTGCGCACCAGGGTGGCCGCCGACATCCAGCGGCGCAGGGTGTCCTCGGCGGCGCGCAGGTCCGCGCGGCTCAGCAGCGCCCAACCGTCGAGCAGCAGTGCGACACCGTAGCCGCCGCGCAGCACCGGTTCGGCGCCGACGGTCGCCACGATCACCTGCGGTCCCGGTTCCACCGTGTCGAGTACCGCGCCGCCGCTGGATCCGCGAATCGGTACGCCTGGAAAGGCCCGACCGAGTTCCTCAGCAGTACGGGCCGCACCGATCACCACCGCACGTAGCGCTCTGGAAGCACAAGCCGGACAGCGGAAGGCGGCCTCGGTGATACCGCACCAGCGGCAGGCTGGACTGTGCGCGGTCTCGCCGCGATGCCCAGCTCGCCCATCCGGCAAGGAAAGTGGGCCATTGCAGTGCCGACATCGTGCGGGCGTACGGCATTTCGCGCAGGCCAGCGCCGGAATGTATCCACGCCGCGGCACCTGCACCAGCACCGCGGCACCTTCCTTCAGCGCGGATCGCGCGGCAGCGTATCCAACGGCGGGAATGCGGACCGCGCGCGCGACCGGGTCACGCTCCATCGCGATATCGGAGTCACCCGGTGCGCTGATGCGCGGGGAAAATTTGCGCACCACGGCACGATCGGCGACCAGATCGTGCGCCCACCCCGAATCGACCACTGCCTGGATCTCCGCCGTCCGCGCGAATCCGGCCGCTACGAATGCCGCCCCGCTGTCATGCGCCCGCAGCATCGCGACCTCGCGCGCATGCGGATACGGCGCCCGAGGTTCGGCATAGGTGTCGTCGCCGTCGTCCCAGATCGCGATCAACCCGAGATCAACCGCAGGAGCGAACACCGCACTGCGCGTCCCGACAATCACCCGCGCGGTCCCCCGCAATGCCGCCAACCACCGCCGATACCGCGCGGCCGGCCCCAACCCCGCAGCCAACCCGACCGCCGAATCCCCCACCAGCCGCACACATTCCGCCAGCACCCGATCCAGATCCCGCTGATCCGGAACCATCAGAATCGCACTGCGCCCCCGCCCGACGACAACCGCCGCCAATTCCGCCAACCGCCGCGCCCAATCCTCCCCAGGCACCGCCTGCCACCCCGCGCGCACCCCTTTCCCCTGCCCCAGCGCCGACACAAACGCCGCCCCATGGACGTACCGCTCCCACGGCCGCAGTTCCACACCGTCCGGTATCCCCGTGCCGCCCGAATCAGCCAGCACCGCAACAACATTCGCCGCGGCAGCAACGACAGCGCGCTCACCCACCAGCGCGTCGGCGTCCTCGAACTCCGTGTCCCCTACTCCGTCGGCGACAGCGGCACCGTCTTGCCCCGCCGACGTCACGGCGCCAGAATCCACCACCGATTCGATCGAATCCGCCGACACCGATTCCCATCCAACACCAGCAGCCGTCACATGATCGGCCGAGCGCGAGGGCACCGGAGCAGTACCGAACCGATCGCGAACGTCGACCGCCTCGTTCTCGCCACCCTCCGTTGGCACATCGACGGAATGCTCGAGCGCCGCGACCGCATCTTCGGACGCATCGGATTCGACAGAGTCGACCCCAGTCGCCGAATCACGTACCGTCGGCAGGTCACGCGAATCCGCCACCGCCGCTGCGGCATTCGGAGTTCCAGCTGGCCCGACAGCGTCAGCAGCCAATGCTGCCGCCTTCTTCGAGCCCCCGTTCTCGGTGCGTGCATGCCGGGGCGGGATCGCGAGCCGCAGGACATCCGCGCGGGTACCTGCGTAGCGGGCCGCCACGGCGGTGGCCAGCTTCAGGATTTCCGGGGTCAGGACGCGTTCGGCGGAGACCACGCGTTCGAGTTTGACCATTTTCCCGGTGTGGTCGCTGTGCGACAGACGGGCCAGCAGATACCCGTCGACGAGTCGCCCCGCGAAACGGACGCGGACTCGGACGCCGGGTTGGGCTATTTCGTCCAGCTCAGGAGGAACCAAATAATCGAAGTCGCGGTCCAGGTGAGCAGGCGACAGCAGCGGGAGTACCCGGGCGATCGGGTGTCCCGCTGCTGTCGAATCGTGCGTCGCCGTGGCTCCCGCGCCTGCGGAAGCCACGGCGGTGAGGTCCGCTGTGGGTTCGTGCACGCGGGCCCCGATATGCCTACAGGCCGACGGCCGCGCGCAGCTTGTCCGCGCGCATCAGGCGGGGCCTCCCAGGGCAGGTCGGCGTATCCATATCGGCTACTCCTACAGGCCGACCACCGCGCGCAGCTTGTCCGCGCGCATCAGGCAGGGCCTCCCAGGGCAGGTGGCCGGTCGGCGTGTCCATATCGGCTACTTCCTACAGGCCGACGGCCGCGCGCAGCTTGTCGGCGCGGTCGGTGTGCTCCCAGGGCAGGTCGACGTCGGTGCGGCCGAAGTGGCCGTACGCGGCGGTCGGCGCGTAGATCGGGCGCAGCAGGTCCAGGTCGCGGATGATCGCGCCGGGGCGCAGATCGAAGACCTCGGTGATGGCCGTGGCGATGCGCGCCGGATCGACCTTCTCGGTGCCGAAGGTTTCGACGAACAGACCCACCGGTGCGGCCTTGCCGATGGCGTAGGCGACCTGGACCTCGACCCGTTCGGCGAGTCCGGCCGCGACGACGTTCTTGGCGACCCAGCGCATGGCGTAGGCGGCCGAGCGGTCCACCTTCGACGGATCCTTACCGGAGAACGCGCCACCACCGTGACGAGCCATGCCGCCGTAGGTGTCGACAATGATCTTGCGGCCGGTCAGGCCCGCATCACCCATCGGACCACCGAGAACGAACTTGCCGGTCGGGTTCACCAGCAGCCGAATATCGGAGACATCCAGCGGCGCGGGCAGATCAAGATCGGCGAGCACCACGTCGACGACCTTCTCGCGGATATCGGGTGCCAGCAAGTTGTCCAGGTCGATATCGGCGGCGTGCTGCGTGGAGATCACGACCGTATCCAGGCGGACCGGACGGTCGCCGTCGTATTCGATGGTGACCTGGGTCTTACCGTCGGGACGCAGGTACGGCAGTACACCCGACTTGCGAACCTCGGTCAGCCGACGCGAGAGCCGGTGCGCGAGCGCGATCGGCAGCGGCATCAGCTCAGGTGTGTCGGTGTTGGCGTAGCCGAACATCAGGCCCTGGTCGCCGGCGCCCTGCCGCTCGATCTCGTCATCCGATCCGGCGGTACGCGCCTCGTGTGAGGTGTCGACGCCCTGTGCGATATCCGGCGACTGTGCGCCGATCGCAATATTCACACCGCAGGAATTTCCGTCGAACCCCTTTGCGGACGAGTCGTATCCGATTTCAAGAACCTTTTCGCGGACGATTTTCGGAATATCCGCATAAGCCGACGTGGTTACCTCACCCGCGACGTGCACCTGGCCGGTGGTCACGAGAGTTTCCACCGCGACCCGGCTGCGCGGATCCGCCGCGAGCAGGGCGTCGAGGATGGAATCGCTGATGGCGTCACAGATCTTGTCCGGATGACCTTCGGTCACGGACTCACTGGTGAAAAGGCGGCTGCCAGACGTGGGCACAGTTCTTCCCTCTCCCTCAACGGGTTACTCGTATCGGATTGCGACGGTAACGCGATGTGGCCACCGCACAACCCTTCATTCAGACTATTCCAAACCACCGACGCGACGGGGTTGACGACAGGCAACTGTCTCAGACTATTGAAATCCGTCGATATGTCGGGCCGGGGCTCCAGCCTCCAACACATCGACCAGTCCGGGTTGCGGTCGACAACAGCCTAACCATCACGCGGCGGTGTATCCACCGGACATCCTCGATGCACAGCACAAACCAAGCGCCGCAACGGGTCTCAGCGCAGCAGCGGACCGAGTGCGTCCAGCACCCGGCTCGCGAGCAATGCCTTCGATCCGTGGTCGAGCGCCTGTTCGGTGCCATCGGCACCGAGCAGCCAGCCGTCGTTGGTGTCGACCTCGAACGCCTTGCCCTCGCCGACCGCGTTGACGACCAGCAGATCACAGCCCTTACGCGCCAGTTTGGCCCGCGCGTGCGTGAGCACATCGCCGTGCTCGTCACCGGTCTCGGCGGCGAACCCGACGATCGCGGTTCCGGGTAGCTGACCATCGCCTCGCAATTGAACGAGTCCAGCGAGAATATCGTCGGTCTTGGTCAGCGGGATCACGTCGGGCTCGTGCGCGCCCTTCTTGATCTTGGCCGCGGCCACGGTGGTCGGCCGGAAGTCGGCGACGGCCGCGGCCATGATCACCGCGTCCGCACCGAGCGCATGCTTCTCGACGGCGGTCTTGAGCTGTTCGGCGGTGGTGATGTGCACGAGATCGACGGCAGCGGGTGCGGCCATCTCGATCGTGTTGCCCGCGATCAACGTGACGTGGGCGCCGCGCTGCGCCGCGACCCTGGCCAATGCGTAGCCCTGCTTGCCGGAGCTGCGATTGCCGAGGAAACGCACCGGATCCAGCGGTTCCCTGGTGCCGCCCGCGGTGATCACCACGCGGCGGCCCGCCAGATCACGCGGGATGGCATCGGCGCGTTCCAGCAGCAGCGTCGCCAGCCCGAAGATCTCCTCGGGCTCGGGCAACCGGCCGGGCCCCGTGTCGGTACCGGTCAACCGGCCCGACGCGGGTTCCATGACGATCGCACCGTGCGCGCGCAGCGTCGCCACATTGGCGACAGTCGCCGGGTGCTCCCACATCTCGGTATGCATCGCGGGCGCGAACAACACCGGACATCGGGCCGTCAGCAAGGTCGCGGTGAGTAGATCGTCGGCGCGGCCCTGTGCGGCACGCGCCATAAGATCGGCGGTCGCCGGGGCGATGACCACAAGGTCCGCCTCCTGGCCCAACCGCACATGCGGCACCTCGGGGACATCGGTGAACACATCGGTGTGCACCGGATTCCCGGACAGCGCCTCGAAGGTTGCCTTACCGACGAACTGCAGCGCCGACTCGGTGGGGATCACCCGTACCTGGTGCCCGGTCTCGGTGAACCGGCGCACGATCGAACAGGCTTTATAGGCGGCGATCCCTCCGCCGACGCCGACGACGATCCGTGTGGTCACTACGCCTCCGGCCTAGATGTGGTTGTTACTCGCCTTCGGAGTGCTCGAGCAGGTCGGAGTGGATCTCACGCATCGCGACCGAGAGCGGCTTCTCCTGCAGACCCGGCTCGACCAGCGGGCCGACGTATTCGAGGATGCCGTCGCCGAGCTGGTTGTAGTAGTCGTTGATCTGACGGGCCCGCTTGGCCGCGTAGATCACCAGCGCGTACTTGGACGAGGTGCGCTCGAGCAATTCGTCGATCGGCGGGTTGGTGAGGCCGACCGGAGTGTCGTATGCGGGCGCGGGCTTGATGTCCGTACTGCTCACTGAGAGGGCTCCTGCGGGGATCGGTTCTTCGGGCTGGGTGGTTTTCCGAGAGTGCGGGTCACGAACTCGAATTTGTGCTAACGAACAACGATACCAACTGCTCACAGGCGCTGGTCACCTCGTCGTTCACTATGACGATGTCGAACTCGTCACAGGCCGCCAATTCCGTCCTGGCGGTCTCCAACCTGCGGTCGATCACCTCGGGTGATTCGGTACCCCGCGCGGTCAGCCTGGAAACCAGTTCCTCCCAGCTGGGCGGGGCGAGAAATACCAGCAGCGCCTCCGGCATGGCCTTGCGCACCGACCGCGCGCCCTCGAGGTCCACCTCGACGAGCACCGGCAGGCTGGCGGCGAGTGCGTCACGCACCGGTTTCGCCGGAGTACCCGAGCGCTGCAGTCCCCCGTGGATGTCTGCCCACTCGAGGAGTTCGCCCGCCGCGATCATGGCGTCGAACTCCTCCCGGGACACGAACCGGTAGTCGCGGCCGTCGACCTCCCCGGGCCGGGGGGCCCGGGTTGTCGCCGACACGCTGAAGACCAGTTGGGGCAGTCGCTCGCGGACGCAGCGGACCACGGTCGACTTGCCCACGGCCGAGGGGCCGACCAGTACTACCAGTCGACCCTTCCGCGTGTGTTCGACCACCTTGGTGGTCAGGCGAAGTCGAATCGGGCGAGCAGCGCCTTGCGCTGCCGATCACCCAGTCCGCGCAGACGCCGGGTGGGGGCGATCTCCAGCTCGCTCATGATTTCCGCCGCCTTGACCTTGCCCACCTTGGGCAGGGCCTCCAGCAGCGCCGACACCTTCATCTTGCCGAGGATCTCGTCGGTTTCGGCGTCGGTGAGGACCTGCTTCAGGTCGGTGCCGCCACGCTTCAGGCGCTCCTTGAGCTCCGCCCGAGCACGGCGAGCGGCAGCCGCCTTCTCCAAAGCAGCGGCGCGCTGCTCGTCAGTCAGCTGGGGAAGGGCCACGGTTCCTCCGTCTCATCGTTCATTGCATCAACTCCTGCCGGTAACCCAGCAGTCTCAGCGACCGTACCCACGACGTTGCCCGATTGCGAACCCACCCCCCAGGTCAGCGCATGATTCGCCGATGTCGTAAGGGTGGGCCCGGCGGGATGCGCACAGCGCGTCGATCGCTGCGGTGATCCTACCGCCGAAATCCCGAAATGCCCCGCTAGCAGGGCTTTTTCATACCGAAAGTGGGTTAGCGGAGTGGTTGCGGCGCCAACCCGCATCGGACCAGCAACCGGTCACGTGTCCGACCTGGAATTTTCTAGGATTTTTCCGCGTGTCGCGTTGTTCTTGCGCGTGTCGGAGGCTCGAAATGACCGATTTCAGGGTTCCGTACCTCCCGAACCGGCACCGGACTCGCGGATCGTCACAAAATCCTGGCATTCGCCTGGACCGCAGCGCGGCGAGAGCGAACGGCACTCTGTGCCGGTCCAGTTGGCTCCGTGATCGATCAGGACGCCGCCTCGGCCACCGGTGTGCCGGATGGCGGGGAAATCGGCGCAGCGGGCCGCACAGCTGTTCGATATGACATGTCATCCCCGATCAACGTGCCCTCCCCGGCCCGAAACGCGAAATGGACCGACGCCGAAGCGTCGGTCCATCGCGATCGTCACGCGTCAACGCCGCAGGAAGGCGAACTCCTCCTGCAGCGCGCCCACCTTGGCACGCAGTGCCGACACGGACGGACCGGCGCCGAGCACCTCGCGCGAAACGGTCGGCACCGCGGCGTGCAACAACTGTTCCGGCACCAGCTCACGCACGGTTTCCGGACCGCCACCCTGCGCGCCGACGCCCGGCATCAGGATCGGGCCGTTGAGCTCCGAGAGATCCGGCGCTTCGGTGAGGGTGGCGCCGAGCACAATGCCGACCGAGCCGAATTCCTGGCCCGCATTGCACTGCGCCGCCGCATCGACCATGGTCTGCGCGATCGTGCGACCGTCCGCCGTCACCGCCCGCTGCACCTGTGCACCTTCGGGATTCGAGGTGGCGGCGAGTACGAAGACACCGCGCCCGTTCGCCTCCGCGAGCGTCAAAGCCGGTGCGAGGGAACCGAATCCGAGATACGGCGAGACCGTCACCGCATCGGAGCCGAGGGTGCCGTCGGCGAGCCAGGTCCGCGCGTAGGCATCCATGGTCGAGCCGATATCGCCGCGCTTGGCATCGGCGAGCACCAGGGTGCCCGAGGCGCGCAGCACTTCGATGGTGCGCTCGAGCACCGCGATTCCGCCGGAACCGTAGGCCTCGAAGAAGGCGACCTGCGGTTTGATCAGCGCGACCCGGCCGTCGAAGGCCTCGACGCAGATCTCGGCGAAGGCCTCGACACCGTCGACATCATCGGTGAGACCCCACGATCCGAGCAGGCCGGGATGCGGATCGATGCCGACGCACAGTGGCCCGAGATGCCGCATGGCGTGCTGCAACCGGGCACCGAAGGTCTTCATCGCACCGTCTCCTTCGTCAGCCACGCAGCACCGAATGCAGTTCCTGCAGCGAGCGCACCCCGATGCCGCCGTTGATGCTCGCCTCGATGCCCTGCACGGCCGCGGCCGCACCCTGCACCGTGGTGATGCACGGGATGTTCACACCGACCGCCGCCGTGCGGATCTCGTAACCGTCCACGCGCGGCCCGGAGTTGCCGTAGGGGGTGTTGAACACCATATCGACCTCGCCGTCGCGGATCTGCTCCACGATGGTCGGCTGGTCGGCCGGCCCCTCCTCGGAGTGTTTACGCACCTGTTCGCACGGAATTCCGTTGCGGCGCAGCATTTCCGCGGTGCCCTCGGTGGCCAGGATGCGGAAGCCGAGGTCGTTGAGGCGTTTGACCGGGAACACCATGGCACGCTTGTCCCGGTTGGCGATCGAGACGAAGACGGTGCCCTCGGTCGGCAGCGAACCGTAGGCCGCGGCCTGGCTCTTGGCGAAGGCGGTGCCGAAATCGGCGTCGATGCCCATGACCTCACCGGTGGACTTCATCTCCGGCGAGAGCAGCGAATCCACACCGCTGCCGTCGGCCTTGCGGAACCGGTGGAACGGCAGCACCGCCTCCTTCACCGCGACGGGTGCGTCGAGCGGCACATGGCCGCCGTCGCCCTCGGCGGGCAGCATGCCCTCCTTGCGCAGTTCGGCGATGGTGGTGCCCATGGTGATCCGTGCGGCCGCCTTGGCCAGCGGCACCGCGGTGGCCTTGGAGACGAACGGAACCGTGCGGCTCGCCCGCGGATTCGCCTCGAGTACGTAGAGCACATCGTCCTTGAGCGCGTACTGCACATTGAGCAGGCCCTTGACGCCGATGCCCTTGGCCAGCGCGATGGTGGAGCGGCGCACCGCCTCGATATCGCTGCGGCCCAGGGTGATCGGCGGCAGTGCGCAGGCGGAGTCGCCGGAGTGGATGCCCGCCTCTTCGATGTGCTCCATCACACCGCCGAGGTAGACCTCGTCACCGTCGCAGAGCGCGTCGACGTCGATCTCGATGGCGTCTTCCAGGAACCGGTCGACCAGCACCGGATGTTCCGGGCTGAGTTCGGTGGCCCGGGAGATGTAGCCCTCCAGCGAGTCCTCGTCGTAGACGATCTCCATACCGCGACCGCCGAGCACGTAGGACGGGCGCACCAGCACCGGGTAGCCGATGCCTGCGGCGATCTTCTTGGCCTGCGCGAAGGTGGTCGCGGTGCCGTACTTCGGTGCGGGCAGGCCCGCGGCGACCAGGACGTCGCCGAATTCGCCGCGATCCTCGGCCAGGTCGATGGCGGCGGCGCTGGTGCCGACCACCGGCACACCGGCGTCGGTGAGGCGCTGCGCCAGCCCCAGCGGGGTCTGGCCGCCGAGCTGCACGATTACCCCGGCGACGGTGCCGGACTCGGTTTCGGCGTGGTAGACCTCGAGCACATCCTCGAAGGTCAGCGGCTCGAAGTAGAGCCGGTCGGCGGTGTCGTAGTCGGTGGAGACGGTTTCCGGGTTGCAGTTGACCATGACGGTCTCGTATCCGGCCCGCGAAAGCGTCTGCGCCGCATGGACACACGAGTAATCGAACTCGATGCCCTGGCCGATCCGGTTCGGGCCGGAACCCAGGATGATCACCTTCTCGCGCTCACGCTGCGGCGAGACCTCCGACTCGGCTGCGGGATCGAGCTCGTAGGTCGAGTAGTGATACGGGGTTTTGGCCTCGAACTCCGCGGCGCAGGTGTCGACGGTCTTGAAGACCGGACGGATACCGAGCCGATGACGCAGTGCGCGCACGCCGGTCTCACCCGCCAATTCCGGTCGCAGCGCGGCGATCTGGCGATCGGAGAGGCCATAGTGCTTGGCGCGGCGCAGCAGCGGCTCGTCGAGTACGGGTGCGTCGATGACCTCTCGGCGCAGCTCGACCAGTCCGGCCACCTCGGCGACGAACCAGGGGTCGATGCCGGAGGCCGCGGCGACGTCCTCGATGCTCGCGCCCAGCCGCAGCGCCCGCTCGACCTGGTAGATGCGCCCCTCGGTCGGCGTGCGCAGATCTTCGAGGATGGCTTCGGTATCGGTCCAGTTGCCGTCGCCCTGGGTCCAGAAGCCGGCGGCCTTGGTCTCCAGCGAGCGCAGCACCTTGCCGAGTGCCTCGGCGAAGTTACGACCCAGCGACATAGCCTCGCCGACCGACTTCATAGTGGTGGTCAGCGTGGCGTCGGCGCCGGGGAACTTCTCGAACGCGAAGCGCGGCGCCTTGACGACCACATAGTCCAGGGTCGGCTCGAAACAGGCCGGGGTTTCCTTGGTGATGTCGTTGACGATCTCATCCAGGGTGTAGCCGATGGCCAGCTTGGCGGCGATCTTGGCGATCGGGAAACCCGTTGCCTTGGAAGCCAATGCGGACGAGCGCGAGACGCGCGGGTTCATCTCGATGACGATCAGGCGTCCGTCGGCCGGATTGACCGCGAACTGGATGTTGCAGCCACCGGTATCGACGCCGACCTCGCGCAGGATGTCGATGCCCAGGTCGCGCAACCGCTGGTATTCGCGGTCGGTGAGGGTCATGGCGGGTGCGACGGTGACCGAATCACCGGTGTGCACACCCATCGGGTCCACATTCTCGATCGAGCAGACCACCACGACGTTGTCGCGGCCGTCGCGCATCAGCTCGAGTTCGTATTCCTTCCAACCCAGGATGGATTCCTCGATGAGCACATTGGCGGTCGGCGAGGCGGCCAAACCGCCGCCCGCGATGCGATCGAGGTCCTCGTCGTTGTAGGCCATGCCGGAGCCGAGGCCGCCCATGGTGAACGACGGCCGCACGACCACCGGAAAGCCCAGTTCAGTGACGGTTTCGCGGACCTCGTCCATGGTGTGGCACACGCGCGAGCGCGCGCTCTCACCACCGACCTTGGCGACGATGTCCTTGAACTTCTGCCGGTCCTCACCGCGCTGGATGGCCTCGAAATCGGCGCCGATCAGCTCGACGTTGTATTTCTGCAGCACACCGCGCTCGTGCAGGGCGACGGCGGTATTCAGCGCGGTCTGCCCACCGAGGGTGGCGAGAATGGCGTCGGGGCGCTCCTTTTCGATGACCTTCTCGACGAATTCCGGCGTAATCGGTTCCACATAGGTCGAATCGGCGAATTCCGGATCGGTCATGATGGTTGCCGGGTTGGAGTTCACCAGCGATACCCGCAGGCCCTCGGCCCGCAGCACCCGGCACGCCTGGGTACCGGAGTAGTCGAATTCGCAGGCCTGGCCGATAACGATCGGACCGGAGCCGATCACCAGGATGTGCTTCAGATCCTCGCGGCGAGGCATCAGGCTCCTTCCATGAGACCGGCGAAACGGTCGAAGAGATAGGCGGCGTCATGGGGTCCGGCGGCGGCTTCCGGGTGGTACTGCACCGAGAATGCGCGACCGTCGACCAGGCGCACGCCCTCGACGGTGCCGTCATTGGCGCACACGTGGCTGACCTCGGCCTTGCCGAACGGGGTGTCGAATTGTTCGCCCTGTTCGCCCTCCAGCGCGAAGCCGTGGTTCTGCGCGGTGATCGAGATCCGGCCGGTTTCGTGTTCGACGACCGGGATATTGATGCCGCGGTGGCCGAACTTCATCTTGTAGGTCTTGCGGCCGAAGGCGCGGCCCAGGATCTGATTGCCGAAGCAGATGCCGAACAGCGGCAGCCCCTTTTCCAGCACGCCCTGGGTGATGGCGACCGCGCCGTCCTGGGTGGCCGGGTCACCCGGACCGTTGGACAGGAAGACGCCGTCCGGCTTCAGCTCCAGGATCTGATCCAGCGAGACGGTCGACGGCACCACATGCACCCGCATGCCGCGCTGGGCGAACATGCGCGGGGTGTTGGTCTTGATGCCGAGGTCGACCGCGACGACGGTGAAGCGCGGGTCGCCGTTCGGTTCGATCGTGTACAGCGCGTCGGTGCTGACCTCCTCGGCCAGATCCGCGCCCAGCATCGAGGCCTGTCCGTTGACCCGGCCCAGCAGTTCGTCTGCGTCGGCGAGCGCCGAGCCGGAGAAGATGCCCGCTTTCATCGAACCGCGGGTGCGTAGGTGGCGCACCAGCGCGCGGGTGTCGATGCCCGCGATGCCGACGATCTGCTGGCGGTCCAGCTGGTCCTGCAGGGTGCCGGTCGAGCGCCAGTTCGACGCGACGCGCGAGGCGTCGCGGACCGCGTATCCGGCGACCCAGATCTTGCCGGATTCGTCGTCCTCGTCGTTCCAGCCGGTATTGCCGATCTGCGGGGCCGTGGCCACCACGATCTGGCGGTGGTAGCTGGGGTCGGTGAGGGTCTCCTGGTACCCGGTCATCGCGGTGCAGAACACCGCCTCACCGAGTGTTTCGCCCACGGCGCCGAAGGCCGTGCCGCGGAAAACCCGGCCGTCCTCCAGCACCAATGCAGCAGCTTCTTGTGTCATCCCTCGTCGTCTCCCGTCATCGCCCTGGCCCACGCCGGGTACACCGTCTTGTCGTCACCGCGGAAACCGGTATCTATCTCGGTTCCGGTCGGCAGCTTCCAGCGAATTACCAGCACACCATCTTCCGTCATCACCTTGCCCGCATGTCCGCGTTCGGTCCGCACGGCGGTAATGGATTCCTGCGGAATCCAGATCACCGTCGCACCGTCGCGCTCGAGCAGAATCCCCCGTTCGAACCGCGTGAGTTCCGCGGTGGCCCGGAAACCCAAGTCGCCCACCGCGATCCGGTCCTGCCAGCTCGGCGCGATGGTGCTGCCGAGATACAGTCCGGTGGTCGGCTCGAGCACCTGAGCGCCGAGATCACCCGGCACATGCGGTAGTTCGCCGATGCGCGCCTCCTGGCGCGCCGCTCGGTTCTGCCAGCCCCGGTACATCAGCCAGACGCACAGAACGAACAGTGCGATCAGCCCGACCACCAACAGCACTCTCATTTACGAACCTCCACCGCCTTGCCCTCACGGGCGGTTACCCGGCCTCGGAGCAACGTCGTTGTCACCCGAGCCGGGAACGTCATGTCCTCGAACGGCGTGTTGTTCGAAATGCTGGCGAGTTCGGCGGCCCGCACCGTCCAGCTCGCATCCGGGTCGACCAGCGTGAGATTGGCCGGTTCGCCGACCTCGATCGGGCGGCCGTGGCCGTCGAGTCCGACGATTTCGGCCGGACGCTCGCTCATCACGCGGGCGACACCGCGCCAGTCCAGCAGGCCGGGTTCGACCATGGTCTGCACGATGATCGACAGCGCGGTCTCCAGGCCGAGCATGCCGGGGCGGGCGGCGGCGAATTCGCAGCACTTGTCCTGTTCGGCATGCGGGGCGTGATCGGTGGCGACGCAGTCGAGGATGCCCTCGGCCAGTGCCTGCCGCAGCGCGATGGTGTCGGCGACCTCGCGCAGCGGCGGGTTCACCTTATTGACCGCGTCGTAGGTCTCCAGGCGCGAGTCGTCGAGCAGCAGATGGTGCGGGGTGACCTCGGCGGTAATCGAAATACCCTGGGCCTTTGCCCATTTCACCAGCTCGACGGTACCGGCGGTGGAGGCGTGGCAGATGTGCACGCGGGCATCTGCGTCGCGGGCCAGCAGTGCGTCGCGAGCCACGATCGACTCTTCCGCGGCGCGCGGCCAACCGGCCAGCCCCAGACGAGCCGCGGTCGGACCTTCGTGCGCGACAGCGCCTTTGGTCAGGCGCGGCTCTTCGGCATGCTGTGCGATCAAGACGCCGAGCGAGTTCGAGTACTCCAGTGCGCGGCGCATCAGCAGCGGGTCGTAGACGCAGTGGCCGTCGTCGGAGAACATGCGCACCGCGCCGACTCCGGCGGCCATCGTGCCCATTTCGGCGAGCTGCTTGCCTTCCAGCCCGACCGTGACCGCCCCCACCGGGTACACGTCGACCAGGCCGACTTCCTGACCGCGCCGCCACACGTGATCGGTGACGACCACCGAGTCGGCGACCGGGTTGGTATTGGCCATGGCGAACACGGCGGTGTAACCGCCGAGTGCCGCTGCGGCGGAACCGGTTTCGATGGTCTCGGTGTCCTCGCGGCCGGGTTCGCGCAGATGGGTGTGCAGATCGACGAAGCCGGGCAGCAGGATCTGCCCCTGCGCGTCGATGACCTCGGCGTCGATAATGCCGAGATCGGTTCCGATGGCGGCGATTACACCGTCGCGCACGAGTACGTCGACCGGCTCGCCCTCCCCGTACGGCCGAACACCCTCGAGCAGCAGGCTCATGCCTTCACCTCGCTGGCGCTCGGCCCCGGCATGCGCGATGCGCGCTGGCACATGATTCGCTCACTTCGTTCGCTCATGCCACTGCCTCCTGGGTACCGACCAGCAGCCGGAACAGCACGGCCATCCGCATATGCACTCCGTTCGTCACCTGTTGCAGGATCGCCGCCTGCGGGGAATCCGCCACCGGCGAGGCGATTTCCATGCCGCGCAGCATCGGCCCCGGGTGCAGGACGACCGCGTTCTCGTCGAGCAGTGCGAGCCTGCGCTCGGAAAGTCCGTAGTTGACCGAATATTCGCGCGCAGACGGGAAGAAACCGCCGTTCATCCGCTCCTGCTGCACCCGCAGCATCAGCACCGCATCGGCGCCGGGCAATTCGGCGTCCAGCGAAGGCGAGATCCGGGCGGGCCACAGGTCGGCGCCCACCGGCAGCAGCGTGCGCGGCGCGACCAGTACCACCTCGGCGCCAAGAGTATTGAGCAGGAAGACATTCGAGCGCGCGACCCGGCTGTGCAGGATATCGCCGACGATGACGATCCGCTTGCCCTCGATATCGCCGAGCCGCTGACGCAGGGTCAGCGCGTCCAGCAGCGCCTGCGTCGGATGCTGGTGGGTACCGTCACCGGCGTTGATGATGGCCGGGCCCTGCCGCCCCTCGGCGACCGCCCAGCCATCCATCCAGCGCGCGATCTGATGCGCCGCACCGGAGGCCGGGTGCCGGACGATGAGCGCATCGGCGCCCGCAGCGTGCAGAGTCAGCGCGGTGTCGCGCAGGGATTCGCCCTTGGATACCGAGGAGCTGCTCGCGCTGACATTGATCACATCGGCGCTCATCCACTTGCCCGCGACCTCGAACGAGACCCGGGTGCGAGTCGAGTTCTCGTAGAAGACGGTCATCACGGTGCGGCCGCGCAGCGTCGGCAGCTTCTTCACCTCGCGGCCCAGCAGCGCCTGTTCGAAGCGTTCGGCCTCGTCGAGCAGTTCGGTGGCGGTGGCACGATCGAGGTCGGTCACCGTCAAAAGGTGTCTCACAACCGCACCTCGTTGGCACTCGCTCCGGCGAGCCGGTTCACTGCGCTTCCTCCTGATGCAAGTAGACGCCGTCGCGTCCGTCGTGTTCGGTGAGCAATACAGAGATGTCCTCGCTGCGGGAGGTCGGCACGTTCTTGCCGACGAAATCCGCGCGGATCGGGAGTTCGCGATGGCCGCGGTCGATGAGCACCGCGAGTTGGACGGCGCGGGGGCGGCCCAGATCGCGCAGACCGTCGAGGGCGGAGCGCACGGTGCGGCCGGAGAAGAGCACGTCGTCGACCAGGACCACGAGTGCGTCCTCGATGCCGCCCTCGGGCACCGAGGTGCGCTCGAGCGGGCGGTGCGGGCGGCTGCGTAGATCGTCGCGATAGAGGGTGATGTCGAGCGAGCCGAGTGCCGGGCGGACGCCGGAGAACTCCTCGATCTTGTCGGTGAGTCGCGCGGCCAGCGTGGTGCCGCGGGTGGGAATGCCGATCAGCACCACGCGCGGTGCATCCGGCTCGCCCGCATCGACGGCGGTCTTTTCGATGATCTGATGCGCGATGCGCGCGATGGTCCGGCCGACGTCGGAGGGAGACAGCAACTCGCGTCCCGCGCTCACCCACTCCGGGGTGTGTCGCTGCGACGTTTCGGCAGCGCCGGACTTGGCGGCCCGTTCCTCGGGCACGGCCATGCCGACCTCCTTCCCCGCCTCACCGGACGGTCCGTTAAAGGATGTCTTTACGGCATGCAGCCTAGCAGCGCCGTTTGCACCGCTTTAACCAGGCATATCCCGCTGTGAGCGGGGCCACGCACGGTTCGGACACTCCGGGCATTCCGGACGGTTCACGCTTCGCGGACCGCGATGACGACTCCGATATCCGGATCGTTCGAAGCGACGGGCCGGTCCAGGGCGGCGACCATATCGTCCCAGCTACGGAATTCGGTATGCCAGCCGTGTTCGTCCAGCCAGGTTCTGGCATCGGCACCGAGGCCGGTGCGCGGGCGATCCGCGCCGTCGTCACCACGGACCAGGCGTTTGAGTTCGGCGTACGGCCGGGCATTTTCGTCGACGGCGAAACGGCTGACGCCGAAACGGCTTCCCGGAGCGGATAATTCGGTCAGTGTGGTGACCACATGCAAAGCGTGTTCGTGGGTCAGGTACCCCAGAACACCCTCGTCGACCCAGTGCGTGGGCAGGTCCGGCCGAAAGCCGTACTCCCCGAGCAACTTTGCCCAGTCTTCGCGCAGATCGATGGCAAGCACCGCCCTGCCGCAGCGAGGTTGCGCATGCGCCGCGGTGAGGACCGGTTCCTTGAATGCGAAGAGCTCCGGCAGGTCGATCTCGAATACTCGAACGTCGGCGGGTAGAGCCATGCGAAATGCCCTGGTATCCAAGCCCGCACCGATCAGCACGATCTGGCGTACGCCTTGTTCGACCGCCGCGGCGACGCGGTCATCGACGAGCCGGACACCGACCGTGCGGCCCTCGAAGAACATGTCCGCTACCTCTTCCAGCCGCGCCCAGCGCTCGGCTCCGCCGTCGATCTCGCAGTAGGCGCGGCGTGCGGCATCGACGAACAGCTGCGCGAACGGGTCGTCGTACAGGCGGTCCATGCGCGCGGATTCCTTCGCCCGGATGACCGCGACGCCGATCGCGGTCAATGCGACACCGGCCGTCGGCGCCTTCGGATGCGTTTCGGTCATTGCTGCCTCCCCAATAGATAACTTGTCGCCCGGCTAGTAATTCGAGCACAGCAAAGACGCTAGGCTTCCACTAGCCGGTCGTCAAGCAAAAGTAGAAGGACGTAATGGACGGACGTCGCAGCGATACGCGCGAGCGGATTCGTACTGTCGCAATGGAATTGTTCTCCGAACGCGGCTACGAGAAGACCTCCCTGCGCGAGATCGCCGACCGCCTCGGCGTCACCAAGGCCGCGCTGTACTACCACTTCCGCACCAAGGAAGACATCGTCGCGAGCCTCTCCGACGACCTGCGTCGCGGCATCGACGACATCGTGACCTGGGCCGAGAGCGCCCCACCCGGCACGGAGCGAGCCAACGAAATCCTCACCCGCTACGGCGCGCTGCTGCACGGCATCGGCCGCAGCATGGTCCGCTTCTGGCACGAGAACCAGCCGGCCTTCCGCCAGCTCGACTTCGGCTCGAGCATGCGCTACCAGTTCCGCGTGCTCGCCGACCTGATGGCCGGTCCGGACCAGCCGCCGCTCGCCGTCTTCCGTGCGCGCGAAGCCCTGCTCGCCATCAGCTGGAGCACCGCCATGATGGGCGATCTTCCACTCACCGACGACGAGTGCTACGCCGCGGCCGTCGGTATCGCGCGAGACATTCTCACCAAGAATTGAATGACCGTTTCTCGCTAGCACATATGTTCGATAGCGCGTAGATTCGACGGCATGCCGACACCGCTGCAGGGATCATTGCTCGACGGGTTCGGAGACATCGAGGTGGGCGGGCTCGATGGCGTGCGCCGGACGACGCTGAGTCATGGGGCCTGGGTGGATGTGTTGCCCGGGTGGCTGTCGGGGGCGGATGTGTTGTTCGAACGGTTGGTGGATGGGGTGCCGTGGCAGGCGGAACGGCGGCCGATGTACGACCGGGTGGTGAATGTGCCGCGGCTGCTGTGTTTCTACGAAGAGGGCGCGGAGTTACCGGATCCGGCATTGGACGAGGCACGGGAGGCACTGACCGCGCACTACCGCGAGGAACTCGGTGAACCGTTCCGCACGGCTGGGTTGTGCTACTACCGCGACGGACGCGACAGCGTGGCCTGGCACGGCGATACCTTCGGGCGCGGCGCGACCGATGACACCATGGTCGCCATCGTTTCGATCGGTGCGCCGCGAGCGCTGCTGCTGCGCCCGCGTGGTGGCGGCGCAAGTCTTCGATTTCAGGTGGGACATGGCGATCTGCTGATCATGGGCGGGTCATGCCAGCGCACCTGGGAACACGCCGTACCGAAGACGCGCAGGCCGACCGGGCCGCGAATCAGCATTCAATTTCGACCGCGGGGCGTGCGCTGACTACGCAGACGATGCGACGGTTTGACCTCAACCATGGTTGAGATAAGAAGCTGATCTCCATGAGCGCAACGACAATTCAGCCCGCAGTCGCGGACACCACGGTCGACCACACCGACGACATCGCGGCAATCGAGCAGATCATCGCCAATGTCGAAACCGCGTACAACACCAACAATGCCGAACTCATGACCGCCGACTTCACCGCCAATGCGGCGGTGGTCAATGCGGTCGGTGCGATCATGGTCGGGAAAGACGCACTGCTGGAGGCGAATCGGCAGGGGCTGGCGGGATTTCTGAAGGATCAGTATGTCCGCTACGAGGTTGCCGACATCGTATTCCTGCGACCCGATATCGCGATCGCGCACAAGCTCGCCCGGGCGACCACGCCCGAGGGCGAGCTGATCGATATCGATCACGCGATGATCGCGCTGTACGTCCTGGTCAAAGAGAACGGTCGGTGGTGGACCGCGGCGCGGCAGAACACACTGGTCCCGCAGGCGAAGTAGCCATCAGTTCAGGGGCGTGGCGAGCCGTTCCTCGCGCGTCGGGAAACGACGGCGGCGAACGGTCGCGCCGTGCGACCAGATGGCCCTCTGGACCTCCTCCGTCGAGGCACATCCGTCGAATCGGACGAGCACTTCGGCGCGGGCCTGACGTGCGATATTCACCTTGCGGCGGTATTGCCGGAAAACCTGCACCTCGCCATTGCGGTCCTCGTCGAGGTATTCGTAATCCATGCCGTAGTAGGCGTAGGTCCCGAGGGTCGCGAGCGAAGTTGCCCAGGATCGCAGCTGATCGCGTGCGCCGAAAATCGTGACCATGCCGCCCACGTGGTCGATCCGTTCCCACCCGGTCGGTATATCGGCGAAATTCCAGTCGCGCTCCCCCGGCCCCTTAGCGCGCCACTCCTGCAGCTGGGCCACCGCGGCATCGAGACCGAATGTCTGCCAGCGCACCGTGCCCTGCGAACCGTTGCGGAACGGCAGTTGCCTGCGCAAAGCGACGGCGGCGGCGCGGGTGAAGACGGTCAGGTCGGCGGGGACCAGCACAATCGGATCCGACGGCGCGGCATCGAACGGATTGGGATCCAGATGCGCCGGATCGATGACCACGAGCGTGCCCGGCCGCCGCTGATAGGCCAGGCCCCACAGCAGTCGAGCCAGCATCCGCGCACCACGCCAATCGGAGAGCACATGCCAGGTTTCGTGGAAATGGTTGGTGGCGAAGCGGAAATCACTGCCGGGGCGCAGGCTCACGACTGTATACACCCGCCCGTCGAGCACCATGGAGCGTCGATGCAATTTCGCCATATTGTCGGTGGCCGAACCGGGGCGCGGCCGTTTGTTCTGCGCGGCCACGTTCACCTCCAGTTCTGCCTCGCGTGCATTCCAGGAGACCACGGCCGCCACCACGGGGCAACGGATTATTCGCGCGGTTGAACAGTGGTCTAGAGCACAGCGGTGTGCGGCCTCCCCCGATAGATTGGCCATATGAGCAATCCTGGGGCGGGGGTTTTGGCCGTGATGCCGCTGCATACGATCAGCGAGGTCTACGGAGAAAGCGGACTGCGCGAACGACTACTGCTGGAAATCGCCGAACTATCCGATACCGAACGGCTCACCGAGGCATTGGACCTGGCTACCGAACTGCACCGCGAGGATCGTTACGGCCGCGAACCATATCTGAGTCACCTACTGCGCGTTGCGATTCGGATCGTCAGCCACTACGAGGTGCGGGACCCGGATGTCGTCGCGGCGGGGCTGCTGCACGATTCGGTCGAGGATCACCCGGTCGAACTGGCCGGCGCGCGTCCTGGTTCGCCGACCGATGCCGCCCTCGCCGAACTCTCGGCCCGATTCGGCGCCCGGGTCGCCGAACTCGTCGCCGCCGTCACCAATCCGGAACCGGATCCGGACATAGATCAGCACGAGCAATACCGCGAACATGTGGCGGCCAATCTCGATCGGGCGCCGTGGGCCCGCATCGTCAAACTCTCCGACTTCACCGACAATGGCGTCGGCATCCTCTACGCCGACGGACCGGCGATGCGCAGACTCGCCACCAAGTACCGCCCGCTCACCGATATCTACCGCGACCTCGTCACCCGCCCGGATACCCCGCTCGCCGAGCACGTCAAACGGCATATCCTGCACCAGCTCGACAGCGCCGACGAACGTTTCGACGCCATTCTCGCGCGGGACTAGGGCCCGCGCAGCACCGATTCGACGAGTTCACGAACCGCGGCGAGCAGCCGTTCGGTCTCGCCCGCACGAGCCAGTCGCGGCACCTGTTCGCCACCCAGTGCGCCGAACAGCAGCCTGCCGACCACCTCGGCATCCAGGTCCGGGCGGGACTCCCGCAGCAGTGCGGTGATGTGCGCATCCCAGAATTCGTGGATTTCGGCGGCACGTGGATGCGGCGGGCCCTGCAGGTAGGCGACCGTCACCTCGATGTTGTCGGTCATCATTCGCACGAAGCCGTCGAAGAAGGCCAGCAATCGCTCCCCGGCCGGCGCCCCTGGACCCAGCGGCGGCGGTCCACTCCGGACGGCATCCATCAAGGCGAAGGTGCTCTCAGCGATCATCTCGTGCAGTAATCCGGCGCGATTGCCGAAGCGGTGGAAGATCGTGCCCTTGCCGACCCCGGCGGCCGCCGCGACCCGATCCATGGTGAGTGCGTCGGCGCCGTGTTCGGCGAGCAGCGCGGCCGTCGCGGCCAGGATCGCCTGCCGGTTACGCGCGGCATCCGCCCGTTCCCTCGGGCGTTCGTCGGTCATTCCACCACCTTGATTGACAACTTGACCGGCGGTCCATATTGTTCCTGAAACATCTGGACCGACAGTCAAGTTATGGAGTTAGCAATGAAAGCAATCGTAATGAAGGGCGTCGGCGGACCCGAGGTCCTGGTCGCCCAGGATGTCGCAGTGCCGCATCCGGGCCCCGGCGAACTGGTGATCCGCGCCGAGGCGATTCCGGTGCTGTTCCCGGAGACCAAACTGCGCTCGGGTGAGTTCCCGATGCCTGTCGAAACACCGGTGGTCTTCGGTTTCCAGGCCGCCGGAGTGGTCGTCGAGATCGGGGACGGGGTCGACCCGGCATTGCAGGGCCGACGGGTCGCGGTGGCCACCGCGGGCTTCGGTTCCTACGCCGAATTCGTCTGCGCACCAGCACCTTCCGCGACCGTAATCCCGGACGCTCTCTCGTCGGAAGACGCGGCGGCTGTCCTGATGGACGGATCGGTGGCGCTGCCTCTGCTCGCGAAGGCGGCGCTCACGGGCACCGAAACCGTCCTGATCGAAGCCGCCGCAACAGGAGTCGGCAGCGCACTCACCCAACTCGCCAAGGAATTCGGCGCCGCGCGCGTCATCGCAACCGCCGGCGGTCCCGAAAAGTCCGCGCGGGCACTGGCATTGGGCGCGGATGAGGTCATCGACCACAACGCGCCGGACTGGCCGGCCCGGCTGCGCGAAACCCTCGACGGCACAACGCTCGACGTCGTCTTCGATTCCATCGGCGGCAGCACCGCCCGCGACCTGCTGGCAGCCATGACCCCGGTACGCGGCAGAATCCTCAGCTACGGCTGGCTCTCCGGAGCCCCCGCCCAGATATCGACAACAGATCTACTCCCCCATGGCCTCACCCTCACCGCCTGCGCCGGCCCGGCCTGGCTCGCCGAGGTATCCCGCTCCGGTGCCGCCACCCTCGACCGAGCCACTTCCGGAACCCTCACTCCCCGAATCGATTCCATCCTTCCCCTCGACGAGGCCGCCAAGGCCCACCAGCTCATCGAGCAGCGCTCCCCCATCGGCAAGATCGTCCTGCGTCCCTGACGCACCGCATCTCCGCCACGCCGCAGCTGTCACCGGAAGTGCGTCGGTGCTGAAATGAACTGTGGCCGTTGATGTTTCCCGTGGAGCATCCGGTGCGCGGACTGCATTGTTGCACCGAGTGCATCCACCGGCTGCGTCAGGCGCGCCGGGCGAAAGCGGGGGCGTTTTCTGGGAGTATCCCTCGGGCAATCAGGAACGGGGGGACGGTGCGCAGGACCGGGATGCGGCGCAGGATGCGTAGCGGCAACGGAGTCGTTGCGGCGTTGGCGATATCGATTCGGCCGGACAGGGCGGGGCGGAATACGGCGGCGTGGAGGATGCGTTGCAGGCCCTGGGTGACGACGGTCGGAAGGGTGCGGCGACGCTGCACCCTGGCCAGGTCGTGGGTGGTCAGGGTGCCCGAAGTCAAGGGTGGGGCAAGGATTCTCGCGGTGGCGACGGCGTCCTGGATGGCCAGGTTGATGCCGACTCCACCGGCGGGTGACATGGCGTGGGCGGCGTCGCCGATGCAGAGCAGGCCGTCGGTGTACCACTTGGTCAGGCGGTCCAATTTCACGTCGAGTAGTTTCACCTCGTCCCAGTCCCGCAGCACATCCTCCCGGTCACGCAACCACGGTGCCGAATCGGCCATACTGCGCACGATTTCGGTGACCGGACCGCGCCGGGCCGCCACATCGCCGCCCTTGGCGATGAGGGTCGCGACCTGCCAATAGTCACCGCGATCGAACATGACAGCGGCGCGGTGGGCGCTGAGCAGTCCGATCAAACCGGCGGGGTCGATATCGGTGCGCGGCAAGCGGAACCACCAGACATCCATCGGTGTCGGCCAACTTCGTGAGCCGAGTCCGACCTCGGCCCGCAGCACCGAGTTACGGCCGTCGCAGGCCACGGTCAGATCGGCGCGGATCTCGCCGGTTTCGCCGTCTCTGGTCCGGTAGGCGACACCGGCGACCCGGCCGTCCTCCCGAATCACCGCTGTCGCTTCGGTATTCATGCGCAGCCGGAAGCTCGGCTCCCGATCGGCCGCCCCGGCCAACAGGTCCAGCAGATCCCACTGCGGCACCATCGCGATGTAGTTGTGCGCACCCGGCAGATGTTCCAGGGTGAATACTGTCTGCACCGACCCGCGGATCGGCAGCTGGATCTGCTGCAGCTTGCGCGCGGGCAGTTTCGCGAACTCATCGCCGAGACCCAGTTCATCGAGCAGGTCCAGGGTCGTTGGATGTACTGTGTCGCCGCGGAAGTCGCGCAGGAAGTCCTTGTGTTTCTCCAGAACGGTGACATCGATACCGGCGCGGGCCAGCAGCAGCCCGAGCACCATACCCGCCGGTCCACCACCAACCACCAGGCACGTCGTACGTTCCATTGCCCGACCTCCCTCCGTGCGCACGCGCCGGACGGACATTCCGCGGGCGCGGATGTAGCGGTTTCCCTGGCCGACATCAATGGTAGGCCGCTCAGCCGAGCCCAAGGCCGGTAACCGTTGCAGCAGCGATCAGATCAGCGGCGCAGAACGAAAAAGTACGGCTCGGTCATCCCTCGCATATCCATCACCCCGAGCAGCGTATCGATATCCACCCGACGGAAGTGATCGATGATCGGCAGATGGTCGTAAACCATCGCGGCACTCACCGCACCGCGGTATTCGATATCGCGCAAACGTGCTGTCGGCCTGCGAGTTCGGATCGCCGGGGCGAGGAGGGGCAGTAGCTTCCGCACCGTCTGCACGCCCGCAAGCGGCACCCTACCGGCCAGACCGAGCGGCACCCGCCGCGGATCGACTGCGAAGATATTTCCCGATTCGTCGGCGAACAACAGCGGATGCACCGACTCCGGGGCATCGAACTGCTTTCCGTACCAGCCCGAGGCGACCAGCACCCCGGCCATCGGATGCCCGGTATCCAGTTCCTCGCCCCGCCAGCGGCCGACGGTCACCTCCGCGACCCTGGCCGCGGGCAATCTATCGAACAGCTCCCACGCCCGCTCCGTCGTGCATTCACCATCGAGCAAATCCGCCAGATCGGACTGCGCGCTCTCATTCTCGGCCATGGCCGATCTCCTTCTCGACGGCAACGTTGCGAGAGTAAGGCTATCAATCTCTCATCCGGTCGGTTCAGAAGGGCGAGTCGGCTGCCAACTGCCCCACTTCCGCCAGGTAGGGGTCGAGTTCGCCGGATTCGAACCGCGACATGCCGATGACATGCCAGAACTGCCCGGCGATATTGCCCTCGAATTTGTATCGGCCATCGGGTGCGAGGGCCGCCCATCCTTCGGGCAGACCGAGCAGTATCGCGCGAATCGACGGTGCACCATCCTCCGGCCGCGACCACAGCAGGATGTTGCCGTCATCACCGCCGCTGGCCAGCAGTTTGCCGGACGGGTCGAAGCTGAGCGACCAGACCCGGCGCTTATGCCCTTCGAGGGTATGCAGATGACGTCCGGATGCCATGTCCCACAACCGAACAACCAGGTCATCGCCCGCGGTCGCCAGTGTGCCGGTGCGGGAGTCGACCGCGGCCGTCCAGAGCCTGCCGGTGTGCCGAGTCAGCGTATGCAGTGCCTCGCCGGATTCGATATCCCAGATGCGGGCGGTGGTATCCCAGGACACACTGGCGAGCCGGTCCTCGTGGAAGGCCACCGAATACACGCGGTCGCGATGTCCGCGCAGTGCGCGCAGGAATCGTCCGGAGCGCACGTCCCACAGCCGCACCACGGAATCGTCGCAGCCGGTGGCCATCAGCGCACCGTCGGCACTGAATGCGATCGAGCGCACCCGGCCGCGATGTTCGGCGCAGACGGCGTGCAGCGCACCGGTGGTGCGCACCCAGATGATCACCGTGTCGTCGTCATTGGCGGTGGCCACATAGTCACCGGTCGGGTCGAAGGCGGCGGCCCAGATCGGTGCGGATTCGACATTGATATGGCGTTCGTACAGGTCGGCGTCGAGGTTGAACAGGCTGAGCCGACCGTCGTTGACGACGAGGCCGAGCTGATGGCGGCCGAGTTCGCTGAATATCGCCGATTCGAAGGTGAGCAGGCGGTCTTCGCTGCCGATCAGTCGGCGAACCAACCGCCCGGTCACCGGGTCCCACAGTCGAACCACACCGTCGTTACCCACGCCGGAGAGCAGGGTACCGTCAGCATTGAAGCTGACCGTGCGAACCTGGCGGCCGTGGCCGGTGAGCGTATGTTTGCAGGTGCCGGTTACGGGATCCCAGAGCCGGGTGGTGAATTGGTCGTCGGTAACGGCCAATTGGGTACCGTCCGGGCGAAAGGCGAACGGCCAGATCGAGCCGGTATGCGCGGTGAGCCGGTGTCGTAACTCCCCGGTCTCGCTGTCGCGCAGACACACCAGTCCGGCGCTATCACCGGAGGCGAGCAGTTCACCCACCGGATCGAAGGCGAGCCAGTAGATGGCCGCGGTGTGTTCGGTGAGCGACTGCCGTTCCCCGCCGGTCTCCGCGTCCCACAGACGCAGTCCCCCATCGGTATCCCCACTCGCTACGATCGGCAGGCTGGGGTGGAACGTCACGGTATAGACCCGCCCCGTATGACCGGGTAGGTCGCGAATCTTCCGACAACTCAACGGATCCCACAGCGCGAGCGTGCCGTCGACGCCACCGACCGCGAGCAGTTCACCGGTGGGATTGAACGCCACTCGGAATACCGAGCCGGAGGAGCCACTGAATTCGCCGCTCTCCCTGCCACTTTCGATATCCCACAGGCGCACGGTGCCATCCCGATAGGAAGCCGCGACCAGCGGTCCGCGAATATCCAAGCTGTAGATGAGTTCCCGGCCGCCACCCGCGGGACGGCATTCGTGCCGCAGTTCGCCGCTCGGCAACGTCCACAGCCGCAGCACGCCGTCGGCGTCACCGGTGGCCAGCAGATCACCGGCGGGGCTCAGCACCACCGGCCACGGCCAGTTCTTGTGCCCCAGCAGGATTCGGCGCAGTTCACCGGTGGCGGCATCCCAGATGCCGACGGTCCCGTCGCCGGATCCGGTCACGAGCACCATGTCGGTGAACGCCACCGCGAACGTCCGTGCTCGGTGCGTCTGCAAGGTGCGCAGCGGTCTCCCGGTTTCGGCATCGCAGATGAGTACGCCGCCGTCATCGCTGCCGATGGCCAGCGTACCGCCGTCCGGGTTGTAGGCGACCGGCTGCGGCAGCCGGCCGTGCCTGGCGTGGAAGCCGTGCCGGACTCCGATTGCGGCAGGCGCGAATTCGGTCTGCGCCGCGACTCCGGGCACCCACGCCGCACCGTGCAGATCGGTGCCGGTCGGGGTGCCGGTAACCTCGATGAGTGCCGCCCGGGACCAGCGGCTACCGCTGGCCCGCGATCCGGTCAGATCGGTATGCACCAGGCGAGCGCGGGTGAGATCGGCCTCGCCCAGATCCGCGCCGACCAGGCTGGCCTCGTCGAGTCGGGCGCCGACCAACCGCGCACCGTGCAGAACGGCACGGTCGAGGTTCGTGCCGACCAACCGGGCACCGGTGAGATCCGCCCCGGTGAGATCGACATCGCGCAGGTCCCGATACGACAGATCCTCCCCTGCCAGACTCGCACCGCGCAGATCCGCGGTCGGTGCGGTGCGCAGCCGCGTCGCCACCCGAATGGCATTGGTGCGCGAGACTTCATCGGCCGCCTGGTCGGCGAGCACACCCTCGGCCCAGATGCGCAGCGCCCGGTTGTCGGCGAGATCGCAGAGGAAGTCGATCGAGAGCTGGGATAGCAGCGATTGGGTCAGCGGGGCGGGCGCGAGGGTGCCGACCTCGAATTGTTCGGCGATGTGGTTGGCCACCAGCCATTCCATTACCGACGAATGGATGAAGCCGAACAGGTTGTCCTCGGTGCGCACCAGCAGGCTGCCGGAGCCGATGGCGTGCGCCGACTGCTGCACCGACATCCGGCTCGATCCGGTCAGCTCGGCCGAACCCGCAGCCACCTCGGTCAATTCGGACAGCCGCAGATACGGCTCGCCGGTTTCCCAGACGCGCAGCGCGAATGCCGTGACACCGAGCCACAATTCGTGCAGGCGCAGTCCGGGCAGCGCACCGGCCACGCCCGCGGTGCGGTCGGCCTCGTAGGTCAGCCAGGACTCCAGGATTTCCCGGTACAGCCCGGCCGGACCCACCGCCTGTTTCGCACCCGCCGCGGCCCGTAGCCGCCGCTCGTCCAGATCGGCGATGAACCCGAGCATCCTGGGATTCTGCGCCAGTCCGAGCAGATCCTCGATACCGGTGATCAACCCCATTCTGGCGTCCGCGCGGCGGATATCGCCGCCGTAGCGGTTGGTCAGGAAGGCATGGATCTGCGCGGGCGCGAAATCCTCGATGCCCACGATGCGCCGATCCTGCAGCAGACCGACGCGTTCGCCGAGGGCGGTCAGCACCTGGGCGCGGGATTCGAAGTGCTGGGTGCGGCTGGCCACGATGATCTTGGCCTTGCCGACGGCGGCCTGCAGCAGGGTTTCGAGATGGTCGGCGGCGAAGTCGTAGCTGATCCGGGTGACGAGTTCGTCGAAGCCGTCGAACAGCAACACCACCCGGCCCTCGCGCAGCATGTAGTGCAGCGCCTTCAGATCGATCCGATCCTCGCCGTGGTTGGCCAGATGTGCGGCGACCAGACCGTCGACCGAATGGGTTTTGTCCAGGGCCCGCAGGTCGATCAGGATCGGAATCAGCGCGGGCATGGTTTCGGTGATGCGGCGGGCCAACTCGCGTAGCGCGAAGGTTTTCCCACGACCGAAATCACCGAGTATCAGAATGAATCTGCCGTGGTCGGCCGCGATCACCTTCATCAGTTCGCCGACCAGATCGTCGCGGATCTGCTGGTCACCGTGTTCGAGGATCCGGAAGCGCTGCGGCACATACAGATCCGGCGGATAGGTGCGGTCAGCGCGCAACCGCGCGGCCTGGTGCGTGAGGTACTCGTCCAGATCGAGCAGGCCCTGGAATTCGGTGAAGCTGCGCACCCGCAGACCGTGGCTGGCCGCCTCCTCGCGCAGCGAACGCGGCGGCGCCGCACCGCGATACACGAGTTCGGAACCGTATTCCGGATCGTGGCCGAGGAAGTCCTCTACCACCTGCCTGGTCATATCACCGACGTGCACGCCGATGCGCCACTGGGCGATGACCTCGTCATCCTCCCTGGTGATCAGCAGATGCGGCGGCTCCACCTCGACGCGCCGGACTTTCGCACCGGGATAGCGGGTTTCGCACACCTCGGCGACGCGCTCGAGCAGCCGCCCATGCGGATCGACCGCCGGAGTTTCCGGGGGCGGTTCCGGGAGTTCGGGCTCGTCCGGTCCGAGGAGTTCGGGCTGTTTGGCCGTCGGCAGCGCTGCGGTCACCTTCAGCCAATCGAATTCGAGTTGCGCGGTGGACTCACCACGCCCGGAGAACCGGGCCAGTCCTGCGGCGGTCAGCTGGATGATCTCGTCGCGGCCCGGAGCGGCGGCGGGCAGGACGGGCAGCGTGTCGTCGAGCCGGTCCAGATGCGGGCCACCGGGTCCCGGACCGTGCACCAGCAGGTTCAACCGGCCGCCGAGCATCCGGGACAGCGTATCGGCGTCGCGCAGCAGGTCCGGGTCATGGGCGGGCGTGCCGGCACCGGGCAGCGGATCGTGCCGGACGACACCGATGCGCAACCAACCGTTCTCCTCGAACGGGCGTAGCCGCTCGGCGAACCAGGACGCCTGCGGTTCGCCGATCCGGCCGTAATCGTCCTCGGGCAGATGGGTCGCGGCCATGGTCGAGTTCAATCCGGCCACCACCACCCGTAATTCGGGAATCGGGAACAGTGTCCATGGCTGTCCGATATCGAAGACGAGGTGATCCAACCCCTGATACAGCGCGCCGAACATCCGCGCGTACTGCTCGAGCTTCGGAAAATACGGCGGCTGCGGTTTGCGATCGCGGGCCTCGCAGCTCAGGAAGTACGCGTGGCAGGCCGGTTTGGAGACATCATGATTGCCGGGTACCACGACCAGTCGCTCCGGACCGAGGCCGAGCAGCGTACGCAATCCGCTCAGGAAGGTCAGCGCCTCGTCGACCTCGCGCGGACGGCCCGATTCGGTCATATCCCCGGACACCACGATCAAATCCGGTTTGGCCACCCCCTGATTCACCAGATGGGTCACATTGGCGTGGATGCGCGCCTGCAATTCGGCCGCGGTGCCCGGCTCGTCCGGTGCGAGCAGCCCACGGCCGAAGCGCGGACCCGCGACATGCAGCACCGAGACGCTGGTACGTGGTTCCTCACGATCGGTGGCACCCGGGAACGCGGGGGCTGCAACCGGTGTACGCCGCTGCAGCACGGATTCCGGTGTGTCCGTGATGGTTTCGATGGCGAACCGATCCGGGCCATCGTGCGGAAAGCCCGGTTCCGACGGCGGCTTGGCCCGCCCCGCGAGCAGATGTCCGATCCGCTCCAAAAGGATTCGGCGCGCCTCCTCGGCGGTGGACACCCGCACCAGGTCGAGATAGGTGATGGTGGCGAGCAGACCCTCGAGCGCGCATTCGGCGATGCGCACCGGCATCAGCTTGCCCGGATCGGTGCGGTAGGCCGCCTGCCATTCCATGGTTCCGTAGTAGGAACCGAGATAGTTCTCCGACAGCACCACCAGCACCACCGCCGAATCACGAACACCGCGGTCCATGAAATCGATGAAGTTGGTGCCGGGCACGAAATCCCAGGCCTGGATGAGGGTGCTGTACCCCGCGGTCTCCAACTGCCAGGCCAACCATGTGGCCCATCGCTCGTCGGCCGGTGAATAGCTGATGAAGAAGTCCCGCCGCCCGCCCGAAGTCACAGCATCAGTATGCCCCGATGGGTCGCCACGCCAAACGGCAGAAGATCATTATGACGCGTACCGAATGCGGAAGTGCCCCTGCCGATATGCTGCATGATGGGGCATGTGTCCGAACAACAGGCCGATTCCGCTGCGGAGAACCCGCCGTCGAGTTCCCTGGTGTCCGCGCCGCCGAGATGGGGGCTGAGCACGCTGGATCGGGTCCGGCTCGGACTGTTCGCGGCCGGACTGCTGTGCGTGGCGACCGGATTGCTGCCGCGCGCCGAGGCCGCCGACAATATGCGCCGGATCGGGCCGCTGCTGCTGTTCCTGTGCAGTGTGATCATTCTCGCGGAGCTGACACGGCAGGCGAAGGTGTTCGATGTGATCGCACACCGCCTGGCCATCCTCGGGCGCGGCTACTATCCGGCGTTGTTCCTGCTCTGCGTGCTTTTCGCAGCGGCGACAACGATTCTGCTCAATCTCGATACGACTGCGGTATTGCTGACGCCGGTCATGCTCGCGCTGGCGGTACCGGCTCGCATTCCGCCACTGCCATTGGCGATGACCACGCTGTGGCTGGCCAATACCGCGAGCCTGCTGCTGCCGGTCTCGAATCTCACCAATCTGCTTGCCGCCGACCGGGTTGCGCTGCGCGCCACGGATTTCGCGGCACGGATGTGGGCGCCGCAGCTGGTGTCGATCACGGCGACCATGGTGTGCCTCTGGGTCTGGTATTGGCGGCGCGGTCGACGTGAAACCGATCGGTACGTACCGCCGGAGCCGATTCGTCCGGAGAACGCCAGGGAGCGCACGCTGCTCTATACGACGGCAGGCGCGTGTCTGCTGTTCATTCTTGCGATCCCGTTCGTGGGTGATCGGATCGGTATCGCCGCCACCCTGGCCGCCGCCATTGCGGTGGCCGCCTTCGCGATCTTCGACCGTTCATCGCTGCGACTAACGCTGATCCCGTGGCAGTTGCTGGTTTTCGTGGTCGGGTTGTTCCTCGTGGTGCCGACATTGAGCCGGTTCGGGCTCGCCGATGTCATGCATGCGCTGATCGGCCACGACTCCGGAGTAGTCGGGGCGTACCGTGCGGCGGGCGCAGGCGCCGGATTGTCCAATGTGGCCAATAATCTTCCGGCTTACACCGCAGGTGAGGCGGTGGTGTCCGAGGAGAATCGAAATCAGTTGCTGGCCTTGCTCATCGGCACCAACGTCGGGCCGATCGTGACGCCATGGGCGTCGCTGGCGACGCTGCTGTGCCTGGAGTTCTGCCGCACCCATGGTGTTCGGGTGCCGATGCCGCGGTTCGTGCTCACCGGGCTGGGGCTCGCGGTCGTCGCTACGACCGGCGCCGTCGCTGTGCTGCTGGCGACGGGATAGCTGGAATCGCCTCTCAGCCCGGCAGCCCCGTCACACTCACCTCGGCAGCGGCCTTCACCAGCAATGCCAACTCCGGCAGCATCTCGGTGCCTGCGGCAATGAAGTTCACTTCGCCGGCGGGGAGGTCGAGGTGGTCGTCGAGCGGTGCGCCGTCGAAATCGGTGATGTGGATACCGGATTCACGGGCCAGCAGGGTGCCTGCGGGCAGGTCGACCAAACCCGCTCGGTAACCGACGAATCCGTCGATATCGCCGCGGCTCAGCATGACCCAGCACAGCAGCGGAGACCACAGTTGGATCAGGCGACGGGAACCGGATTCCAGGGCCAGGCGCAAGGCGCGTGCAGTGGTGTCGGTGCGAGTCACCGGATAGCCCTGCAGCCAGGCCAGGGTCGGAGCGGATTCGGAGGAACGATGCGGCGGCCGCCAGAGCGGGCCGTCCGGCCCGCTGGCGCCGGAACCGCGCACGGCAGACCAGGTGCGGTCGGCCAACGGTTCGTGGACGATGCCGAGCATCGGAACTCCGTTGTGGCACAGGGCGATACCGATTGTGCAGACGGGCAGGCCGATGGCGATGTTATTGGTGCCGTCGAGCGGGTCGACGACCCAGCACCAGGAATCGTCGACGCCATGAAACCCGGATTCCTCGGCGAGGATGCGATGGTGCGGGAAGGCGCGGCGGATATGGCCGACGATGATATGTTCCGCACGCAGGTCCAGGTCGGTGACCAGATCACCGCTGGCGTCCTTGGTGCGGACGGTGACTGATCCGGCCAGACCCTCCCGGATCGCCCGGCCCGCCTCGATCGCCGCCGCCCTGGCCACCTCGGCAGCGGTCGTCAGAACGGTGTCCAGCCGGTCGAAGGCGCTGATCGGATCCGGATCGGCCGGCGTCGGACCATCCGGTGACAGCAATAGGTTCGCTACGTCGCCTGCTCGCATCGGTCCTCCAGTTGTTCCGGCAGGGTGGGCTCCTGCAGGTGGTCCAGCACCGTTTGCGCGGCGCGCCTGGTTTCGCCCGGGGTGCAACCGGTTCGGTGCACCCAGTGGTCGGCGGTGGCGAGAGTGCCGAGGGATCGGTCCGGTCGGCCGCGACGAACCTCGCCGAGCACCACGGTGGCCGCATCGCCCCGCACATCGGAGAGGTGAAATACCCCGTGTGGCAGGGTGTATACCTCGCCTGCACGGAAATGTTCACTGGATCGGATGCGATAGCGGACCAGACGCTCGGTCGCACGCACCACATCACCGTCGGCGCCACTATGGATTTCGAAGATGCGATGGGTTGCCCGGTCCGCAGAGCTCTCCACTTCGAGTATCTCGTTGCCGACCTCGCCGTACAAGACCACGCTGAGCAGATCCCAGCTGTGCGCGTGCATCGCCGAAGTCGTCGGACACGACCGCAGCCCATCGGTCCAGACGTGCACGCAGACGCCGAGTCCGCCGTCGCGCCACGCGGGAAAACACAAGAACCCCAAAGGATGCCGGACCGCACCGATGTCGGTGCGACCGTCGAGCACCCCGGTCATGAAATCACGAGCCCAGCGTCGCACCGCTGGCCCCGCCGCATCGGAGCCGATCAGCGTTCGTAGTCGGGCATAGTCGTTCATTCAGTACGGATTCCTCGGCTGCAGTGCGCGTCGCACGATATCGGCGACATCGCGATCGGTATAGGAAGCCGGTAGCGCGAGACCGAGCAGATCGAACAGCGCACGAGTCTGGTCGACCGACGGTTCGTCGGCGAGCGCGAGTTCCTCGCTCCTGCTCAGCGGCACCTGTCTGGCCTGCTTGAAACTCGCCACGAGTTCGCGGTTGAAGTCCCGGTAGTAGGGCTTGTCCCGTTCGAACATCAGGGCCGGAGTATTCGGGTTGTCCTGTGTGACAATGACGCAACTCGACGAGAGGTCCCAGCGGAAGGTCGTCATCACCATCGAGAGTCCGACATCGATGGTCAGGAAGGTGAATCGCTGCCGGTACCAGCACGCCGCGAGCACCGTCGCGAAGGACTCCTTGCGGGTCCGCTCGGTGGTCCACAATTCGCCGGTACGGTCGGCTTCGGGCACCAGCGAAGAGCGGAACTGCGCGTAGGTCTTGCACAGCTGTTCATTGGTCGGATCCAGCACCTCCACCTGGATCCGCAGCGGACGCTGTTCGCGGCGCGCGTTCTCCACGCACTCCCGCAGCGTCACCGCGCGCAGGTAGGTTCCGGTACCGCCCTTGAAAAGCCACTGTTCGGTGCCGCGCCGGGCCAGGGTATGCGCATGCCCGATCTCGGGACCGTAGAGCAACTGCACCGAGGTCGTATCGCGAATGGCCTTGGCCGACAAGTGCCGATCACGCAGCAGCGTGGTGGCCAGCAGACCGAGCACCAGCAGGATGACCGCGTTGATCAGATCCGAATCGAAGAAGCCGATATCGATCAGCGAGATAACACCGAAGATGACCGCGAGAACCAGGGCGACGAGACCGTCGATATTGTTCCGCAGCCAGATCAGCACCCGTGCCATAGGTTTTCGGCCTCCCCTAGGGTTTCTACCCAGGATAGGTGCACCTGTGTCGACGCAGCGAGCGAACGGTCAAGTCGCACTGGCAGGTCGGTGTGTGAGGGCGTCCAGTCGAGCGGCGAGGATACGGCGGGCTCGCCACTGGAGCAGGCAGCGGAGGCACACCGCCTCATCGAGCAGGGCCGAACCAGCGGGAAGATCGTGCTCACCGTGAGTGACCCAGACCACATGCCGGAATCTTGACCTCGAGTGCGGTTGAGGAACCAGGATCAACCGTGCCCAGGTTCGCCGAATGCGGTGCACACCATCCGTCGGTGCGCACCGCGGAGCCAGGCATACCCGATTCCGCGAGACAGTCCTCGCGGTTCGCTCCCGCTGGGCCAGTACACCCACCAGCGGGAGCTCGGGCGGCTATGGCACCGGATCGTGACAGGCCATGAAATGTCAACAGCCGCACACCATTTCGGCATGCGGCTGGGTCGACGACAATCAGGCGGAGACGGCGATCTCCCACTCGTACACGGTGAGCTCCGAGGAACCGGTGGTGTGCACCGGATCGGTGAACGCGATTTTCCTTGCGACTTCCAGACTTTCGGCGTTGATCACGTACGCACCGCCGGTGCCGTCGGTGAACCGACCGCTCTCCACCAACTGCCCGCGCTCGAGTAGTTCGTTCAGGAACTGCTTGTGCGGTTCGATCACGGCCGGGTCGAAGGACGGCTTGCGCATCGCCATGACCAGATACTTGTTGATCACGCCTGTGACTCCGGACGCGGTGCCCTGGTCGCCGCTGCGGCCGCGCGCACCTGCGGGGCGACCAGCACCACCTGGCCGAGCACACCGTTGACGAATCCGGGCGAATCGTCAGTGGACAGCTCCTTGGCCAACTCCACCGCCTCGTCGACCGCGACGACCGGCGGAACATCGTTCGCGTGGAACAACTCCCACACCGCGATCCGCAGGATGGCCCGGTCCACGGCGGGCAGCCGGGACAGCTCCCAGTCCTTGAGGTACGACTCGATGGTGCCGTCCACCCGATCCAGATCGTCGGCGACGCCCTCGACCAGGGTGCGGGTGTAAGCATGCACCGGGGCGACCGCCTGATCCTGGGTCGCCAGTTCGGCCCGCTCGGTGAGCAGGTCGGCCGCGTCCACATCACGGGCCTCCGCCTCGAAGAGCAGATCGACCGCCCGGCGGCGGGCCTTGTGGCGCGCGCCGAGCTTCTTGAATGTGGACTTCTTGTCTATGGGCTGTTCCGCCACAGCAGTCATTATCCCCGTTCGCCTCGGCGGGCGATCAGGCGTTCACGCGGCCGAGGTAGCTGCCGTCGCGCGAATCGATGCGCAGCTTGTCGCCGGTGTTGATGAACAGCGGGACCTGCACCTCGGCGCCGGTCTCCAGGGTGGCGGGCTTGGTGCCGCCGGTGGAGCGGTCGCCCTGCAGGCCGATGTCGGTGTGCTGCACCTCGAGCTCGACGGTGACCGGCAGCTCTACGTAGAGCGGCGCGCCCTCGTGGGTGGCGACCTGAACGACCATGTTCTCCAGCAGGAACCGGGCACCGGGGCCGATGGTCTCCTCGGAGATGGAGATCTGGTCGAAGGTCTCGCCGTCCATGAAGACGTAATCCGAGCCGTCGTGGTACAGGTAGGTCATATCGCGACGGTCGACGGTCGCGGTCTCCACCTTGACACCCGCGTTGAAGGTCTTGTCGACGACCTTGCCGGACAGCACGTTCTTCAGCTTGGTCCGCACGAAGGCAGGGCCCTTACCCGGCTTGACATGCTGGAATTCGATGATCTGCTGGAGCTGACCGTCGATCTTCAGCACGAGGCCGTTCTTGAAGTCGCTGGTGTCCGCCACTGTTCTCGGATCTCCTAGTTCTGGATATGCGGTCTCGGTGACCGGCGTCATTCGACGACGGTCAGGTCTTTGCTGGTGTTGGTGAGCAGATCCGGGCCCCCCTCGCGCACCACGAGCGTGTCCTCGATCCGGACGCCGCCGCGGCCGGGGAAGTACACACCTGGTTCGACGGTCACCGCCACGCCAGACAGAAGTGTACCGGTTCCGGTTTTGGCGATTCCCGGCGCTTCGTGGATCTGCAGTCCGACACCGTGTCCGAGACCGTGCACGAACAGCTTCCCGTGTCCGGCCGCCTCGATCACCGCACGCGCGGCCGCATCCACGTCTGTGACCGGCGCGCCGGGCTTCAGCGCCTCGCGTCCGGCCCGTTGCGCCGCCTCGACCAGCGCGTACACCTCCCGGTGCCAGTCGGACGCGGTGCCGAGTACGAAGGTGCGGGTCATGTCGGAGTGGTAGCCGCCGACCACGGCGCCGAAGTCGATCTTGACGAAATCACCGGTGGCCAGGACCGCTCCGGCGGGCCGGTGATGCGGGATGGCGGAGTTCGCGCCGGTCGCCACGATGGTCTCGAAGGCGACCGCATCGGCGCCGTGTTCGAACATCGCCCATTCCAGATCCCTGGCGACCTGGCGTTCGGTACGGCCGGGGCGCAGGCCGCCGCGTTCCAGCAGGGTCGCCAGCCCGGCGTCACCCGCGGCGCAGGCGGCACGCAACTGTTCGACCTCGTAAGCGTCTTTGACCATGCGCAGCTGTTCGACCAGCCCCGGAGTGGCTACGAATTCCAAACCGGTCTTCTGCTCGATGAATCCGCGATGCTGGTCGACGGTGACGATATGGCTCTCGTAACCGACCCGGCCGAGCTGCCACTCCCCCGCGAGCTCCACGATGCGCCGGGCGCTCGCCCTGGCGATTTCGGCGCGCAGATCCGGCACCTGTTCGGCGACCTGGCTCAGATAGCGCCCGTCGGTGCCGATCACGGTGCGCTCCTCCGAATTACGCATATCCCAGGAGGTCACCAGCAGTGCGGCATTGGACCCGGTGAAGCCGGTCAGGTACCTGATGTTCACCAGATCGGTGACCAACACCGCGTCGACCTCGTTCTCCACCAGCAGACTGCGCAGTGCGCCACGGCGCGCCGCGTAGTCGGGCCCAGGACCCGCGTGATCAGCAGACATGTCTCAAAACTACCGCCGACACGCCGTAGATCCCGCATAAAACACCGGTTTACCGGTATTCGAGCGAGGCGATCGATGTTCACATATCGATCGGTTATCCCCAATCCGGAATCGGGGCTGCATCCGCGACCGGGGGCGGACGAGGCTGAAAGCCATGTCCCCCATCGCTTTTGCCCTGCTGCTGGCCTGGTGCTCGGTGCTCACCGTCTTCGATATCCGGCAGCGCCGACTGCCCAATGCGCTCACCACCTCCGGCGCGCTGATCATCTTCGGATATGCGCTGTTCACAACACAATTCACCGCCGCGGTGGTCGGTTCGATCTTGTTGGCGATGCCATATCTATTGGTGCACTTGATCGCACCGGCCACACTCGGGGCGGGTGATGTGAAACTGGCCGTCGGGCTGGGCGCGGTCGCCGCGCTCGGCGGTGCGCAGGTATGGGTGCGGGCGGCGCTCGTCGCACCCGTGCTGACTGCGGCATTCGGGTTCGCCGTATTGGCCCACTGGCGGATTCGGTCCAGTGCTGATCGGGCCGGACCGCATGCGCTTGCCCATGGGCCCGCCATGTGCGTCGCGACGGTGCTGAGCCTGGCGGCGGCGTATGGCTAGCCCATACCGAGAGGCCGCCGTGCCGGTCATCACGGCGGGCCGCGTGCCGGAGCACCCCCGTCGACATGGGAAGATGGACAGCGTGTTGCGCTGGATAACTGCCGGAGAATCCCATGGTCCCGCTCTTGTCACCATCCTCGAGGGGATGGTGGCCGGTGTCGAGGTGACGTCCGACGAGATCTCCGCACAGTTGGCGCGTCGTCGGCTCGGGTACGGGCGCGGCGCCCGGATGAAGTTCGAGGCCGATAAGGTCACCGTCATCGGCGGAGTGCGGCACGGACGCACGATGGGCGGACCGGTGGCCATCGAGATCGCGAACTCCGAGTGGCCGAAGTGGACGACGGTCATGTCCGCGGATCCGGTGGACGAGAACGAACTCGCCGACCTGGCCCGCAACGCACCGCTGACCCGGCCGCGGCCGGGCCATGCCGACTACTCGGGCATGCTCAAGTACAACTTCGACGACGCCCGCAATGTCTTGGAACGGGCCAGCGCCCGCGAGACCGCCGCGCGCGTCGCGGCGGGCACGGTCGCCAGGAATTTCTTGCGCCAGGCCTTCGGCGTCGAGGTCATCTCGCATGTCGTCTCGATCGGCACCGCCGCCAACACGACCGGCGTCGTGCCGACTGCCGCCGACCTGGCCGCGATCGACGAGAGTCCGGTGCGCGCGTTCGACAAGGACGCCGAGGCCGCGATGATCGCCGAGATCGAGGCCGCCAAGAAGGACGGCGACACCCTGGGTGGTGTGGTCGAGGTGGTCGTGGACGGGCTACCGGTTGGATTGGGTTCGTTCATCAGCGGCGCGGATCGGCTGGATTCGCGGCTCGCCGGCGCTCTCATGGGGATTCAGGCGATCAAGGGCGTCGAGGTCGGCGACGGTTTCGAAACCGCGCGCCGTCGCGGCAGCCAGGCACATGACGAGATGAAGCCGGGACCGGACGGCGTGCTGCGCTCGACCAACCGTGCCGGTGGTCTCGAGGGCGGTATGACCAATGGCGAGCCGCTGCGCGTGCGCGCCGCGATGAAGCCGATCTCAACGGTGCCGCGCGCGCTGTCCACGGTCGATATGACCACCGGCGAGCAGGCCGTCGCCATCCACCAGCGCTCCGATGTCTGTGCTGTGCCCGCCGCGGGTGTGGTCGCCGAGACCATGGTCGCGCTGGTCGTCGCGCAGGCCGCGCTGGAGAAGTTCGGCGGTGATTCACTGGTCGAGACCGTCGACAACATCACCAGCTACGTCAAGCGCATCGGCACCCGACCACACGTGCCGCAATGATCGTGCAGTCCGATCCGCGCGCACCGCGCGTGGTGCTGGTCGGACCGCCGGGGGCGGGGAAGTCGACGATCGGCCGCAAGCTCGCCAGGGAACTCGGAGTCGAGCTCTACGACACCGATGCCGGAATCGAGCGCGAGACCGGACGCACCATCCCGGAGATCTTCACCGAGGACGGCGAACCGGAATTCCGCCGGATCGAGGAGCAGGTGGTGCGCCGCGCCATCCTCGCCGAACGCGGTGTGGTCTCGCTCGGCGGCGGAGCCGTGCTGTCCGAGGACACCAGGGCGCTGCTGCGCAATCGCACCGTGGTGTATCTGGAAATCAGTGTGGCCGAAGGACTTCGGCGCACCGGTGCGAGTACGCAGCGACCGCTGCTCAACGGTGCGGATCCGGGTGCGAAATATCGCGAGCTGATGCGCAAGCGCAGACCGCTGTATCGGGAGGTCGCCACGGTGCGAGTGCGCACCGACGGTCGCAGTCCGGGTCGCGTGGTGCGGATGATCATGGCGAAGCTGGGCATGGAATCGGTACTGCCGCAAGAAGCGGAGCCCGACTCGAGCGGAACTACGCCGGATGTCGTAGCGCCGAAACCGCAGGGCAGCAATAGATCCCGAGCCCGGCGCGCCGCCAGGGCCCGGGCGGCCGCGCGTCGCCGGGCCGCTGCCGCACAGGCGGATGGCACCGAATCCGCGGCGACCGAGCGGCTCGAGCCCACCGGCAAGATCACCACGGCCGGCCGGATCAGGACCGATACCGCAACCGTCGATCGCCTCGAGCCCACCGGCAAAATCGCCAACGGCCGTGCCGGTTCCGAAGGAGCCGGTGACCCAGCGACACCCGGAAGCCGGTCCCGCCGCACCCGGGCCCGTCGCGCCCGCGCGCGAGCGCTCAAACAATCAGCACGCACAGAATCGGAGCCGAGTACACGTGAGTGAGCGAAGCGAGCGACCCATCAGCCCAGCTGAGCAGCAGCCGACCAGCCCGACCGAGCCGAGTCGCATCGAGGTCCGCACCGGCGATCCGTATCCGGTGATCATCGGCCGCGGCCTGCTCGGCGAGCTCGTCGAGTCGGTCGTCGGCGCGACCACCGGCGTGCGCACTGTCGCGATCTTCCATCAGCCGCCGCTGGCCGAAACCGCCGAGGTGGTGCGCAAGGCCTTGGCCGACAAGGGTATCGATGCGCACCGCGTCGAAATCCCGGATGCCGAGGCGGGTAAGGATCTGGCCGTGGCCGGGTTCTGCTGGGAGGTGCTCGGCCGCATCGGCCTGACCCGCAATGACGTGGTGGTATCGCTCGGCGGCGGTGCGGCGACCGATCTGGCCGGATTCGTCGCCGCCACCTGGATGCGCGGAGTGCATATCGTGCATGTGCCGACCACCCTGCTGGCCATGGTCGACGCGGCCGTCGGCGGTAAGACCGGTATCAATACCGAGGCGGGTAAGAATCTCGTCGGCAGCTTCCACGAACCGGCCGCGGTGCTGGTGGATCTGGCGACCCTGGAGACGGTGCCGCGCAACGAGATCGTCGCGGGTATGGCCGAGATCATCAAGGCCGGTTTCATCGCCGACCCGGTGATCCTGGACTTGGTGGAGCGCGATCCGGAGGCCGCCCTCGACCCGACCGGCGATGTGCTGCCCGAATTGATCCGCCGCGCCATCCAGGTGAAGGCCGATGTCGTTGCCGCCGACCTCAAGGAAGCCAGCCTGCGCGAGATCCTCAACTACGGCCACACCCTCGGCCACGCCATCGAGCGCCGCGAGCGCTACCGCTGGCGGCACGGTGCGGCCGTCTCGGTGGGTCTGGTCTTCGCCGCTGAACTCGGCCGACTCGCCGGTCGCCTCGACGATGCCACCGCCGACCGCCATCGCAGCGTCCTGGCCAGTGTCGGCCTGCCGACCAGCTACGACGCCGACGCCCTCCCGCAACTCCTCGACGCCATGCAGACCGATAAGAAGACCCGCTCCGGTGTGCTGCGCTTCGTGGTCCTCGACGGCCTCGCCAAGCCCGGCCGCCTCGAAGGCCCGGACCCCACCCTGCTGGCCGCCGCCTACTCGGCGATCGCCCGCGAGGACAGCGCCAGCGGCGGCGCGATTCTGCTGTAGTCGCGAACAGCGAAGCGGCGCATCCGATTCGGTCGGTTGCGCCGCTTTTTGCGTCACGATCTCGGCCGCAGGCACATTGCCGACGGCACCGGCCCACCCGCTGTATGGGCGAACTGAGCACCTGAACAGGACTGTGGCCCATCCGGAAAAACGAAGGCGACCCTCCGGCCGTACCGGCCGATGAAGGTCGCCTCCAATCGAATTCGCCAGCGGCTACGCGGGAGTCGCGGCGGCGCCCGGTGCCTGGGGTGTTGACCGTTTAGCAGACTTGTTGATCTGGCGGTCGGCGATGATGCGGCCGATGCCGATGCCGATGAGGCCCGGAATGAAGACCAGCAGGATGATGAAGGACGCGCCCGCCGTCAGCTCGAAGAGCAGGCCGTTATCGCCGAGATCGAAGCGGGGCAGCCAGTCGAGCAGCCACGAGACCACACCGCTGCCCAAACCCGCGGCAGCCGCGGTCTTCAACCACAGGATGGTGAGGTCGGAGCCGTGCTCCGGATCCGGATGGACCTCTCGGTCCTTGCGGCCATCCAGCACACCCCAGAACACCACCGCTGCGAGCAGCACCACCAGGCACAGCGGTCGCATCCAACTGCCCTGGGTCGGCCAGTACACCATCGCGAATCCCAACGCGGCACGCAGGAAAACGACCAGCGCACCGAGCCCGATGGCCCGCAACACCCAACCATTCATGGTCAACACCATAGCCTCGAGTCGGCCGGATCCAAATGAGAACCGGTTACAGATTTATCGCCGCGGCCATTTCCGCGTGCGGAGCCGGGCGGCCGGTGAACTGTTCGACCTGTCCGTAGGCCTGGTTCAGCAGCATCTCCAGCCCGCCCACCACGGTGTGCTCCGCCCGCGCGACCGCAACGGCCAGCGGCGTCGGCCACGGGTTGTAGATCGCGTCGAGCACCACCGGGGCTGCCGCCACCGCCTCGGCGACGACCGCGGCCGCCTCGGCCGGGATCGTGCTCACCACGGCACCGGCATCCGCGCACGCCGTGCGCAACGCGTCTTTGTCGAAGCCGATCACGGCGGTGGTCATACCGAGTTGCTCCGCGAGGTCCACTGCGTTGCGCGCCCTTCCGGCATCGCGGGCGACGACGGTCACCGCCTTCGCACCGAGTTCGGACAATGCGAGCAGCGCCGGACGCGCGGTTCCACCCGCACCTAGTACGACGGCTTCGGCCAACTCGCCGACACCACCGCCGCGCAACGCGCCGAGCACACCGTCGACGTCGGTGCAGTCGGCACGCCAACCCTGCGAGCCGATCCGAACCAACGTGTTCGCCGAGCCCACCAGCACCGCCCGTTCGGTGCGTTCGCTCGCATATGCCAGCGCGGCCTCTTTGCCCGGCATGGTCACCGAAAGACCGATCCATTCCGGCCCGAGCCCATCGACCAGGCCGGGCAACTCCTCGGCCGAACATTCGATCCGCTCATAGGTCCAATCGAGCCCGAGCGCACGGTAGGCCGCCAGATGCAGCTGCGGCGACCGCGAATGCGCGATCGGCTTACCGAGTACGGCTGCCTTGCGGGTTTCCGTCATCGCCTCACCGCCCACTGTCGAGAATTCCGCTCTGCCTGGCCTTTTCGATATTGCGCAGATGTTCGCTGTAGCTCTCGGTGAACAAGGTGGTCCCCTGTTTGTCGACAGTCACGAAGTACAACCATGTCCCCGGCTCCGGATTCTCCACGGCGCGCATCGCATTCAACGACGGCGCGGAAATCGGGGTCGCAGGCAGTCCCGGCATGGCGTAGGTGTTCCACGGCGTGCGCTTGGCACGGTCGGTGTCGGTGGTCGCGACCTCGGTGCGGTCCAGTGCGTAGTTCACCGTCGAGTCGAACTGCAGTGGCTGGTTGTCCGCGAGCCGGTTCACGATCACCCGCGCCACCTTGCCCATATCCTGCGGCAGCGCTTCGCGTTCCACCAGCGAGGCGGCGATCAGGGTCTGGTACGGGTTCAGCTTCGTCTCGGCGCCGGACTGCAGCAGACCGGTCGACTCGTAGCTGCGCGCACTCGCGCTCACCAGCTGCTTCAGAATCTGATCCGGCGTACCACTGGGATCGAAATCCCAGGTGCCCGCGGCGATAAGACCTTCCAGCTGCCTGCTGCGGTCGGGTACGTCACGCACCCGCTGCTCGGCCCAGCTCGGCACGCCGAGGGCGGTCAGATCCGCACCCGAACCGGCGGCATCGAGCTGGTCGTAGGTGAGGCATTTCTGATTCGTACCGGTGCCGACGCAGCTGGCGTCGGCAATCTTGCGGTAGATGCCGTCCTTGCGCGAGCCGGTATTCACGTCCTGCTGATCGTGCAGCTGCCGTCCCTCGGAGACGACCAGATTGCCGACCCGCGAACTCTTGCCGAGCAGTGCCGTCACCGCCTGGGTGGACGGGCTGTGACTCGGGATCGCGTAGTAGCCGGGCTGCACCGAGTTCATATTCGAATTGCGCACGGCCGCTTGGAAGAAGGCCTCACTGCTCGCGACGATGCCCTTCTTGTGCATCTCCTCCGCGATCTGGTTCGACGTATCGCCCGGATGGACCTGCACCACCACCAGCGGTCCGACCGGACCCGCGAAGTCCTCGGGCGCGCCGAACATCTTGACCACTTTCATTCCCGCGAATACCGCGGCGCCGGCGAACAGCGCCACGAACAGCGCACCGATCAGCCACAGATTCCGGCGGCGCTTCTTGCGCTCGGCGGCCTTGCGGGAGGCTGCCCGGGACCGTCGGCCGCGTGAGGGCGCACTGCGCCGACGCTCCGAGCGGGACTCCGCACGCTCCTCGTCTGTCCGACTCCCGCCGCGCTCGGACCTGGTGCGCCCAGAGCGCGCGGACGCGGCACCGGAGCGTCCGCCACCCAGCCCGTCACCGCGGGCCCGCTGCGGCTCCGCTCCCTCGGTCCGCTGCGGCCGCCCACGCCGCGGTTCCCCGCGCTCGGCCCGCTGAGTCGCACGCCGCGAACGCTCGGCCGCGAGTACCTCGTCGTGATCTTCGTCGGTATAGCGCGGAATGACCGTGGTGTCGTCGTCGTAGTCCTCCCATGCCTGGTCGTTTCGCCGGTAACGCCGCTCAGCCTCGCGCTGACGGAAACGTTCCTCGGCTCGCGCCCATCGATCCGTCATGCACCGTCTCCGGAATCAGACGCCGCTTCGGCCGACTTCAACACCGCACTCCGTTCGTCCAACCATCCCTGCAGGATCGCTACGGCGGCCGCCTGATCGATCACCTGCCGCTGGCCACGCGCGCGAACTCCACTGTCCCGCAATGCACGTGCAGCTGACACCGTAGTCAAACGTTCGTCGGAAAGTCGGATAGGCACGGGTGCTATGACTGCGCGCAAACGCTCCGCGAACGCCATCGCCGCATCGGCTGCGGTCCCTTTTTCCCCGCGCAATGTCCGTGGCAGACCGACGATGACCTCGACAGCCTCGTATTCCCGCACAATTTCGGCAATTCTGGAAATGTCGCTTGCCGGTCCGGGCGCGCGCTTATTCGGCTTCGCGCGCGCCACCGTTTCCACGGGCGTGGCGAGCATGCCGTCCGGGTCGCTGGAGGCGACCCCGATTCGGACACTGCCGACATCGATGCCGATCCGCCTGCCGCGGCCAGGATCGGTGTCGGGTGAGGGACGATGACTGTCCGAGTCGCCCATCACTCGGCGAGTTCGGCCACCCGGGCACGGACCGAGGCCAGACCGACTTCGATTCCCGAGGGGTCCGAACCGGCGCCCTGCGCCATCTCCGGCTTGCCGCCACCGCGACCGGAAATGCTCGGGCCGAAGCTGGCGACCAGGTCACCGGCCTTGAAGCCGAGATCCTGCGCGCTCTTGTTGACCGTCGCGACGAAAGGCACCTTGCCATCGGCATTGCCGAGCAGCACGACAACCGCAGGCTCGGTGCCGAACCGGCCGCGGATATCGGTGGCGAGGGTGCGCAGGTCACCGGCGGTGACACCTTCGGGCGCGGCCGCGGCAACCAGCAGCACGCTGCCGACCCGCTCGGCCTCGTCCACGAACTTGGCCGCCGAAGCGAGCACCGTGGCGATCTTGGTGCGCTCGAGCTCCTTCTCGGCCACCTTCAGCCGCTCCACGAGCTGCTCGACGCGCGCGGGCACCTCCTCCGAAGGCACCTTCAGCGAGGACGCGACACCGGCCAGCAGCGCACGCTCCTTCGCCAGATACTTGTATGAGTCCAGGCCGACGAAGGCTTCCACGCGTCGCTTACCGGAACCGATCGCCGATTCGCCGAGCACGGTGATCGGGCCGATCTGTGAGGAATGCTGTACGTGCGTACCACCGCACAGCTCCATCGAGAACGGTCCGCCGATCTCCACCACGCGCACCTCGTCGCCGTAGTTCTCGCCGAACAGCGCGAGCGCGCCCATCTGCTTGGCCTTGGGCAGATCGGTGACGAAGGTGTTCACGGGAAAGTCCGAGCCGACCGCGTCATTGGAGACGGCCTCGATGTCGGCCTTCTGCTGTTCGGAGAGCTGGCCCTGCCAGTTGAAGTCGAAGCGCAGGTAGCCGGGCTTGTTCAGCGAACCGGCCTGCACGGCGTTCGGGCCGAGCACCTGCCGCAGCGCGGCATGCACCATATGCGTGCCGGAGTGGCCCTGGGTGGCGCCGTGGCGCCAGGCCGGATCGGCCTGGGCGAGTACGACATCGCCCTCGGTGATCTGGCCCTGTTCGACCGTGGTCTTGTGCACCCACAGCTTCTTGGCGATCTTCTGCACATCGTTGACGCGCAGTTTGAGGCCCTGCGCCGTAATGGTGCCGCGATCGGCGATCTGACCACCGGACTCCGCGTACAGCGGGCTGCGGTCCAGGATCACCTCCACGTCCTGGCCGATGGTGGCGGTCGGCACCCGGACACCGTCCGCGATCAGCGCGAGGACGTGCGCCTCGGAGGTCAGCTCGTCGAAACCGGTGAATTCCGTTGCGCCGCGGTCGACCAACTCCTTGTAGATGGACAGGTCGGCATGTCCGTGCTTGCGCGCCTGCGCATCCTCCTTGGCCATTTTCCGCTGCTCGGCCATGAGCGAGCGGAAGCCCTCCTCGTCGACCGACAGTCCGGCCTCGGCCGCCATCTCCAGGGTCAGCTCGATCGGGAAGCCGTAGGTGTCGTGCAGTTTGAAGGCGTCCAGACCCGGAATCGTCTTGCCGCCCTTGGCCGCAACCTCATCGACGGCATCGGCGAACAACCGGGAGCCGGTATTGAGCGTCTTGAGGAACGCGGTCTCCTCACCCACCGCGACATTTTCGATCCGCGCGAAGTCGGTGGCCAGTTCCGGATACGACGGCGACATCAGCTCGCTGACGACCTTCATGAATTCGCCGATCACCGGCTTGTCCGCGCCGAGCAGCCGAGCCGAGCGCACGATTCGGCGCAGTAGGCGGCGCAGCACATAGCCACGGCCCTCGTTGCCCGGGTTGACGCCGTCGGCGATCAGCATGGCCGAGGTGCGGGCATGGTCGGCGATGACGCGGAAGCGGCGGTCGTCCTCGTGTTCGACACCGTAGGACCGGCCGGTCAACTCCTCGGCCTTATCGATGATCGGGCGCAGCAGGTCGGTCTCGTAGACGTTGTCGACGCCCTGCAGCAGCAGCGCGATGCGCTCGACGCCCATGCCGGTATCGATGTTCTTCTTGGGCAGCGATCCGACCGGCGGGTAGCCGAGCTTGGGGCTCTGCTCACCGCGGATGTCCTGCATGAAGACCAGATTCCAGATCTCCAGGTAGCGGTCCTCGTCGGCGGCCGGGCCGCCGTCCCTACCGTATTCGGGACCGCGGTCGTAGTAGATCTCCGAACACGGGCCGCCCGGGCCGGGCACACCCATATCCCAGTAGTTGTCCTTGCCGTCGCGGAACTGGATCCGCTCCTTCGGGATGCCCGCGACCCGGTGCCAGATCTCGGCGGCCTCCGGATCGGATTCGTAGGCCGTCACCCAGATCCGCTCCGGATCGAAGCCGTAGCCGCCGTCCTCCTGCGACTTGCTGATCAACTCCCAGGCGAGGGTGATGGCGCCCTCCTTGAAGTAGTCACCGAAGGAGAAGTTGCCCGCCATCTGGAAGAAGGTGTTGTGCCGGGTGGTGACGCCGACCTCTTCGATATCACCGGTGCGGACGCATTTCTGCACACTGGTCGCGCGCGGGAACGGCGGCGCCTCCTGACCCAAGAAATACGGCTTGAACTGAACCATGCCCGCGTTGACGAACAACAGGGTCGGGTCGGCCAGGATCAGCGAGGCACTGGGCACCTCGGTGTGTCCGGCACGGACAAAATGGTCCAGGAATCGCCGTCGGATCTCGTGGGTCTGCACAGATATCCAGCCTACCGGTGCCCCGCATCCCCTTTTTCAGCGACCGGGGTGGTCCACCTCCGCTGACGGGGCCGATCCGGAACCGGTCTGCGGCGAAGTGAGCGTTTATCGTCCGCGGACGATTCTGCGCAGCTTCTCGACGCGGCGTTGGATATCGCGTTCGACGCCGTGGTCGGTCGGGGTGTAGTAATCGCGGCCGACGATTTCGTCGGGTGGATACTGTTGGGCCAGTACGCCGTCCGGGTCGTCGTGCGGGTATTTGTAGCCCTGGGCGTTGCCGAGGGCGGCGGCTCCCGCGTAGTGGCCGTCGCGTAGATGAGCCGGGACCGCCCCCGCGTTGCCTGCCGAAATGTCGGCGAGGGCGGCGCCGAGCGCGGCGGGCACGGCACCGGATTTGGGGGCCGTGGCCAGGTGAATCGTCGCGTGGGTCAGAGTGAGTTGGGCCTCGGGCATGCCGATCAGCTGCACGACGTGCGCGGCCGCGACCGCGGTCTGCAGCGCCATCGGATCGGCCATGCCGATATCCTCGCTCGCCGAAATCACCAGGCGGCGGGCGATGAAGCGGGGGTCCTCGCCCGCGCTGAGCATGCGGGCCAGGTAGTGCAGTGCCGCATCGACATCCGAGCCGCGAATGGATTTGATGAAGGCGCTCACCACGTCGTAGTGCTGGTCACCGGCACGGTCGTAGCGCACGGCCGCCTTGTCCACACTGGCCTCGACCAGATCCACATCGACGGTGCCGTCCAACGAGGATTCCGCCGATGCCTCCAGCGCGGTGAGCGCCCGGCGCGCGTCACCCGCCGCGATCCGCACAATATGCTCGAGCGCGGCCTCGGTCACCGTGTACGCGCCGCCGTAACCACGCGGGTCGGCGAGCGCACGTTCGAGCACCAGCCGGATATCGGCGGCGGTGAGCGACTGCAATTGCAGTACCAGCGAGCGCGACAGCAGCGGAGAGACCACCGAGAACGACGGATTCTCGGTCGTCGCGCCGACCAGCAGCACGATCCGGTTCTCCACCGCGGCCAGCAACGCGTCCTGCTGGGTCTTGGAGAAACGGTGCACCTCATCGATGAACAGCACGGTCTGCTCGCCCGCGGTGAGACGGCGGCGGGCCACATCGATGACCGCGCGCACTTCCTTCACCCCGGCCGACAAGGCCGACAGCGCCTCGAAGCGCCGGCCCGTGGCCTGCGAAATCAGCGACGCCAGCGTGGTCTTGCCGGTTCCCGGCGGTCCGTACAGCAGCACCGACGCCGCGCCCGAACCCTCGATCAACCGCCGTAGCGGCGAGCCGGGCCCGAGCAGATGCTGTTGGCCGACCACCTCGTCCAATGTCGCGGGCCGCATCCGCACCGCCAGCGGCGCACCGGCATCGCGGCGCACGACACTGTCGATGGAGTGTCCGGTCGGCACCTCGTCGCCGGGCACGTCGAATAAGCCTTCGCTCACACCGAGCACGTTACCGAGGAGCACCGACAGCTCCGGGTCGTGTGCCGATTTGCCTCGCCGACCGTGGATCGGCTGTGATCGCAGCCGTGGCTGAAAACGTCGTCGTCCCGGATTCCGAGCCTTTCGCTCGACGCACTCTGCTCAAGGGTGGTGCCGTGGCGACTGTCGCCGCATTCGCGGTCGCCACGCCAGTACGCGCCGAGGGGCCGGTATTCCGTCACGGCGTCGCCTCGGGTGATCCGCTGCCGAACGGCGTGATCATCTGGACTCGTGTCACCGTCTCCGACGACGCGACGCCCGGTTCCGGCATCGGCGAATCCGCGGCGGTGCGCTGGGAACTGGCCGCCGATGAGCGCTTCGCATCCGTGATCGCATCCGGAATGGACACGGCCACAGCGGATTACGATCACACATTCAAGATCGATGTGACCGATCTGCAGCCCGGCAGCACGTACTTCTACCGCTTCACCGCATTCGGCGTGCACTCCCCCGTCGGCCGCACCCGAACGGCTCCGGCCACTTCTGCGGCGGTCGATCGCCTGCGCTTCGGCGTGGTGTCCTGCTCGAATTGGGAGGCGGGATACTTCGGCGCGTACCGGCATCTCGCCGATCGCACCGACCTCGACGCGATCGTGCACCTCGGCGACTACATCTACGAGTACGGCCGCGGCAAATACGGCGGGCGCAGCGGCGCGGTACGTCCACACGAGCCCGCCAACGAGATCGTCACCCTGGCCGACTATCGCATTCGGCACGCACAGTACAAGACCGATCCGGATCTGCTGGCGCTGCACGCGCGGGTGCCGTTCATCTGCACCTGGGATGATCACGAATTCGCGGACAATGCCTGGTCCGGCGGTGCGAACAACCACGATCCGGCCACCGAGGGCGACTGGCAGCAGCGCCGCGCCGCCTCGGCCCGCGCCTATCTCGAGTGGATGCCGGTCCGGGCGAGCAGTTCGGGGGCCGACGTCCAGATCTATCGGCGGCTGCGTTTCGGCAACCTCGCCGAGTTGTCCATGCTCGACCTGCGCAGCTACCGCGATCAGGAGGTCGAACCGGTCGCGGGCTGGCGCGAGGTCGACAACCCGGCGCGCACCATCACCGGCAAGGCCCAAATGGATTGGCTCACGGCCGGTTTGGCGTCCGCGCCGGTGCAGTGGAAGCTCGTCGGCAATTCGGTGATGATCGCACCGCTGGTGTTCCCGCCACTGGAGCCGGCGACCACGGAGGCCATCGCGACCATGGTGGGCGTGCCGCGATCCGGCGTTCCGGCCAACGCCGACCAGTGGGACGGCTACACCGCCGACCGTCGCACACTGTTCCAGTCGATCGCCGATCAGCAGGTCCGCGATGTCGTCTTCCTGACCGGCGATATCCACTCCTCGTGGGCCGCCGACCTGCCCGTCGACCCGGCGAACTATCCGGGCGGGCCGACGGTGGGCGCGGAATTCGTGGTCCCGTCGGTGACCTCACCGAGTCTCGGCGAGCTGCTGAAGGCGCCGCCGCGCACGGTCGCGGTCCCGGTAGAGGAGTCCGTCAAGGGGGTGAATCGGCATCTGCGGTACGTCGAGATGGAGTCGCACGGCTACGGCGTCCTGGAGGTCACCCCGGCGCAGGCGCAGATGGACTGGTTCTATGTCACCGATGTCGCCGATCCCGATTCCGGCATACGTCACGGTGCTTCGTTCGCCGTTCGTTCCGGTGAACGCGTCGAGCAACGCCCGGGACCGGTCGCCTGATCGCTCGGGCGGGGCCGCATCGGCCCGACTTGCGAGACTCCACGCGATTCCAGGAGCAGAATTTTTCTCGCGAGAGGTTGTCGATTTCCGTCGAACTCGATCGTCGGAACGAATACGACGGCCCGATCGGCGGGCCGGCGCAACCCGAAGGAGCGAGATCATGAGCCAGTACCTGGTGCTGATTTACGAGGACGAAAACGCGTACGCGACCGCATCGGAGCAGGTCATGGGTGAGGTCTACCAGGCGCACGTAACCTTCCAGGAGATCGCGGGCGACGCCGTGCAGGGCGGCAACGCACTCCAGCCGACCGCCACCGCCACCTCCATCCGGCAGAAGGACGACGGCGATTTCACCGTGACCGATGCCCCGTTCGCCGAGGCCAAGGAGGCGCTCGGTGGCTACTACCTGATCGAGGCCGCGGATCTGGACGCCGCGATCGCAGTGGCCAAGCAGGTGCCCGCTCGATTCGGCGGGGTCGAGGTGCGCCCGATCATGACCTTCGACTAGCCCTGTGCCGATCGATACCGATGCGGCTGCCGCCGTCGACCAGGCGCACCGTCGCGAATGGGCCTTCGTGCTCGCCGCGACGGTGCGGCTGGTCCGCGATTTCGACCTCGCCGAGGAATGCGTCCAGGACGCCTACGCGCGGGCACTCACCGAGTGGGCCGCGCACGGCGTTCCCGCCAAGCCCGGTGCCTGGCTGACCACCGTCGCCCGCCGCCGCGGACTCGACCTGCTGCGTCGCGATTCGACCATGCAGCGCGCACTGCCCATGCTGATCACCGACCAGGCCGGCGACACCGCCGATCTCGCACTCGCTGAACTGGATTCGGCATCGGTCATTCCCGACGACCGGTTGCGCCTGATCAGCACCTGCTGCCACCCGGCACTGGCCCGCGAGGCCCGGGTGGCGCTGACCCTGCGTCTGGTCTGCGGTGTCACCACCGCCGAGGTCGCCCGCGCCTTCCTCACCAGCGAATCGACCATGGCGGCCCGAATCACACGTGCCAAGAAGAAGATCGCGGTGGCACGCATTCCCTATCGAGTGCCGTCGGTGCGCGAACTCCCGGACCGGCTCGATGCCATCTGCGCAGTCATCCACCTGCTGTTCACCACCGGTCACACCGCGCCGTCGGGTGACGCGCTGGTGCGTGCCGATCTGGTCGATCGAGCGCTCCAACTTGCGCGAATGATGCGTGCGCTCGTCCCGGACGACCCTTCCGTCACCGGCCTCCTGGCCCTGATTCTGCTCACCGACGCGCGGCGCGCCGCCCGAGTGGATACCGAAGGGCGCCTGTGCACTCTCGAACACCAAGACCGCTCCCGCTGGGATCGCGCGGCCATCGCCGAGGGTATCGCCTTGGTGAAAACCGCTCTGCCACATACGGATCGGTACACCCTGCAGGCCGCCATCGCCGCCGTCCACGACGAGGCGCCGTCCTGGGCGGAAACCGACTGGCGTGAGATCACCGGCCTGTATGTACTCCTGCTCCGGATCTGGCCCGCACCGGTGGCGCGCCTCAATCACGCGGTAGCAGTGGGTCTTTCCGGCAATTCGAGCCGTGCGCTCGCCCTCCTCGACACGCTCGCCGCCGAACCGTCCCTCGCCACCTACGGCTACCTCGAAGCCTCCCGCGCGGCATTCCTGACTCAATTGGGCCGCATTACCGAAGCCGCCCGGGCATACGAATCCGCGCTGCTCCTGACCGAAAACACCATAGAGCGAGCCCACCTCGAATCCCGCCTGTCCGACCTCACCCGCTGACCCTGCCTGGGACGTCTCGTCGACGGCAGTCAAAGGGTGGTTGCCGTCGGCATGTCGACCCACCATTTCACCACCTTCGACGGCGAGAACCGGCAGACCCGAAAACCTATTCCGACCAGCGCTCTTCGAGCATCGCCGACACATCCTCGGCGAAATCCCCGACCGCGTCGTCCCCGGTGCAGCGCGCGTCTTCCGCCAGGGCGGCCCAGCGATTGATCAGGGCTTCCGAGCGCGGAACGGAGAGGCCGTGTTCGCGGGCGGCGGCGATGCGGGTGTGGTCGGCGGGCAGGAACCAGTAGGTGGTGAGCCAGACCCAGATGAGGCGGGCTTCCAGGATGCGTTCGTCGAGCACGGCGTCGTCGGCCAGGGCGGGCCAGACGCCGACGACCTGGGCGCGCCATGCCTCGACCATTTGCTTGGCGCGATCGCGGGACAGTTCGAAGTCGCAGAGGCAGCCGGGGAAGGACACCAGCGCGTAGGCGATGTCGAGGGTGGCGTCGCGGTAGCCGCCCCATTCGTAGTCGAGGAAGCGTGCGCCATCTTCGTTCAGGATCACATTGTCCGGGCACAGGTCCGAGGGGCTGAATGCGCGGAAGCGACCCGCGGAAAACAGGCGATTGCCTCGAACGATCCGCTCGGCGATCTCACCGGGCACCTCGATGCCGAGTTCGCGCTGCAGCATGCCGGGCACCTCGGAGATGGCGGCCTCGGCCTGTTGCGCGATGCCGTCGACCCGGTGCACCACATCCACCCGGCGCAGCAGCGCGACAAAATCCGCTTCGCGCCCGACGGTTGCCGCATGCATCCGACCCAGCGCCTGCGCGAAGGCCATGAGCGCGTTGCGCGTCGCCGGTTCCGCACCGGATTGCAGCACCTGCGTCATCCGGGCGTTCTCCCCGAGATCACTCAGGACGAGCAGCCGGTCCGGGAGGCTGTGCGCGATCAGGTATGCGCCGGGCCGCTGATCGCGGCTGAGCGCGGTAGTGAACTGGTACGACACGGCCTCGCGTAGAAACGCGGAGTCGATGCTGGCGACGCCGGGCGCTAGTCCACCCGTCGTGCGGTCCGCCGCGGATCCGCGAACCTGCTTGACGATGAGCGTCCGGGGCAGGGAGAAGGCGTTCTCTGAAACACGCACGCGTAGGACCGTCGTCCTACCACTACCGCTGAGTTCCATCGGATCGCTCAGCTTTACCGGAGCACCCATTCGCTTTGTGAGCAACTGCTGTGCTGCGGACACGACTTCGGCGGCGCGTTCGGCCAATAGTGCGGTCATCGCTAATCAAGCTACTCGCACCGGGTCACTTCTAGCGAGCGGTTACACAACCTTTCCGCGTCGTTCGGCGTGTCTGCGTCAAGGTTGCGGAACGGGCGCTGGTTGCTTGACACCATTGCGGCTGTCCGGTTTTCTCATCGTCAACTGCCGTGCGCCACACCGCAAACCAGTTGCGTCGAAAGGTCTGCAGACAATGTCCGACTCACCGTCGCCCAAGCCGAACGAACCAACTGGCTCGCCCGAACCGAGCGGCGGCGCGCCCGACGAAGGTGACGGCGAACAGTTCGCCGCGCGTCCGGGTCAGCACGAAAGCCCGAATCCGCACCCGACGGAACCCAGCACCGGACACAGCAGGCACGAGATGGCCGGACCCGCGGGCTACCCACAGTTCGAGGGTCCCGGCGCGGCGCAGTACGGCAATGAACCGGTGGAGCCGCCACCGCCGGTCGGTCCGCCCGGACAACCGGGACAGCCGAGCTACGGCCCTCCGGGAACCGGTCCCGGCTCGGCGCATCCCGCATCGATGCCCCCTGGCGCGATGCCTCCCGGAGCTGCCGCAACGCCTGCTGGAGCGGTCCCGCCGGGCGCAATGCAACCTGGCTTCGATCAGGCAGGCGCAGCAGCGCCCGGCCTGGCGAAGCCCGGCACCATGCCGCCCGGTGCCGTACCTCCCGGTGCAGCGCCGCCCGGCGCAACGCAACCCGGCTTCGAATCGGCCGGCACGATGCCTCCCCCCGGCGCAATGCCTCCTGGCGCTCAGCCCGGCGCGCCGACCTACGGCTACCAATCCGCTCCCGGCGCGCCGACGACTCTCGATGTCGGCAATGCCCTGAGCTACGGCTGGGAGAAGTTCCGCGCGAATTTCGGCCCCTGGCTGGCCGTTACCGCGATCGGCGTGATCATCTATCTCGCCTTCGTGCTCATCGTCCAGGCCGTGCAACCGAATTCGCTGTTCAGTCTGTTGCTGATCTTCCTCGCGGTCATGGTCGCGATCTGGCTGCTGCAGGCCGCGATGATCCGCGGCGCTCTTTATGAAACCGACGGCAACAAACCGACTTTCGCGTCCTACTTCCATTTCGTGAATGCGGGCAATGTCCTCTTGACAGCACTGCTCGCCTTCGCGCTCACCTGGATCGGTGCGGCGCTGTGCTTCGTGCCCGGTCTGATCGCCGGATTCCTGTGTATGTTCTCGCTGCACTTCGTCGTCGATCAAGAACAGGGTCCGTTCGACGCGATCAAGTCCAGCGCGACGCTGGTCATCGCCAATATCGGGCAGGTGCTGCTACTCGGCCTCGCCGTACTGGTCATCACCTTTGTCGCCACCCTGCTGTGCGGCTTCGGCCTGCTGGTCGCCGGACCGGTGTGCACGATCGCGGTGACCTACGCCTACCGGGCACTCACCGGCGGCACCGTGTCCGTGTCCTAGCCTCCGGTGCGCTGGGCGCATCCGCTCCCAGCGCACCGGAACATCGGCCCCGCAACAGAATTGGCGGTCACTTCGAGGGCAGTGACCGCATCCACCACCACTGCTTGAACCGGGCGATCGGTCCGCCCTCGCTACCCGCACGCGGGCGCAGCGCCAGCACGAGCACCCCGGCCGTGACGATGCCCGCCAGGTTCACCGCGAGCTGCCCCGCCGACATGAATGCGATATGCCACTCCCCCAGAGTTGCCGCGATTACCGCGAATCCGGCCGCGGGCACGGTGGTCACCGAGATGAACACCCCGACCAGTGCCGCGGATTTCGCGGTGACCAGCGCCAGCATTCCCGCTGCACCAGCCAACAGCGCGACCACCAGTGAGAACGGCCCGACCTCATAAATGAAGTCGACATTCTCGATGGCTTCCACACCGGTCACCGTGATCCAGCCGAACTGCTCCCACAGCAAGGTCGCCAACAGCGTAATGACCATCGCCACCGGAAATGCCACCAACAGCGCGACAGCCGACTTGCGGGCGAGCATGAAATCGCGCCGCCACAGCCCCACCGAAAAGGCTGCCAGTGGCCCGAATTCCGGCCCGACCACCATCGCGCCGACGATCGTCACCGACGAGTCGGTGGCCACGCCGACGGCCGCGAGCAGGCAGGCGATGGTGAGGAAGGCGACGAAGGTCAGCGTCAGCGAGGACTCCTCATGGGTCTGGGCGAGCAGTTCCTCCCACACCACCGCGTCGGTCGGATCGCCCGGAGCGTCCTCGATGGCCCGCTCACCCGCATCGGAGATCACCGTCTCGACGGGGCCGAGCGTAATGCCGCCGGTGTGCTTGATGCCGAGCGTGGTCAGATCGGCGAGCACATCATTAGCGGCCTCACGCGCGACATCGGCCTGGATCAGATCACCGACGGGCTCGACGGCGACACCCCGCGCCAGCGTCACATGGGTGACGCCCGGGTCGGCACTCAGCACCGCCATCACCTTGTCGGTGAGCTCGGCCGGGCTGATCATGCGCAAGTGCAGCACTGGAACCCCTTGTGGTCAGCATCGATGAAACTGACCAGAAAGTACCGTTCCAGCGGCAGCCCGCGCTATTCCGAAGCGCGACCCGCGTCGCCGCCCTCGTCCTTCTTCTTCTCCGGCTTGAAGTCCAGGCCCGCTTCCTTGCGCTGCTGCGCGGTGATCGGCGCGGGCGCATCGGTCAACGGATCCACACCGCCACCGGTCTTCGGGAAGGCGATGACCTCGCGGATCGAATCCATCCCGGCCAGCAGTGCGGTGATCCGGTCCCAGCCGAAAGCGATGCCACCGTGTGGCGGGGCGCCGTAGGAGAACGCGTCCAGCAGGAAGCCGAACTTCTCCTGCGCCTCGTCGTGCCCGATGCCCATCACCTTGAAGACGCGCTCCTGCACATCGCGGCGATGGATACGGATGCTGCCGCCGCCGATCTCGTTGCCGTTGCAGACGATGTCGTAGGCGTAGGCCAGGGCCGAGCCCGGGTCGGTGTCGAAGGTGTCCAGCGACTCCGGCTTGGGCGAGGTGAACGCGTGGTGCACCGCGGTCCATGCCGAATGACCAAGTGCCACATCGCCGCTCGCGGTCGCCTCGGCGGCGGGTTCGAACATCGGCGCATCCACGATCCACACGAACGCCCACGCGTTCTCATCGATCAGACCGCATTTGCGCGCGATCTCGCCACGCGCCGCACCGAGCAGCGCGCGCTGCGCTTTGGCCGGACCGGCGGCGAAGAACACACAGTCACCCGGTACCGCGCCGACATGCTTCGCCAGGCCCTCGCGCTCGGATTCGCTGAGGTTCTTGGCGACCGGACCGCCGAGCGTGCCGTCCTCCTGCACCAGCACATACGCCAGCCCCTTGGCGCCGCGCTGCTTCGCCCACTCCTGCCAGGCGTCGAGCTGACGCCGCGGCTGACTCGCGCCACCGGGCATCACGACCGCGCCCACGTACTCCGCCTGGAACACCCGGAACGGGGTCTCCTTGAAGTACTCGGTGCATTCGGTGATCTCGACACCGAAGCGCAGGTCCGGCTTATCGCTACCGAAGCGGCGCATCGCCTCCGCGTAGGTCATATGCGGAATCGGGAACGGGATCTCGTAGCCGACGAGCTTCCACAGCGCCTCCAGGATCTCCTCGGCGACCAGGATCACGTCCTCTTGGCGCACGAAGCTCATCTCGAGGTCGAGCTGGGTGAATTCGGGCTGGCGGTCGGCGCGGAAGTCCTCGTCGCGGTAGCAGCGCGCGATCTGGTAGTACCGCTCGACACCGGCAACCATCAGCAGCTGCTTGAACAGCTGCGGGCTCTGCGGCAGCGCATAGAAGCTGCCCGGCTGCAGGCGCGCGGGCACCAGGAAGTCGCGGGCGCCCTCGGGCGTCGAGCGGGTCATCGTCGGGGTCTCGACCTCGACGAATTCATGATGGGCCAGCACCGCGCGAGCGGCCGCGTTGACCTTCGACCGCAGCCGGATGGCCTTACCCGGCGCCTCGCGGCGAAGGTCGAGGTAGCGATACTTGAGGCGGGCCTCGTCACCGGGCTGCTCGTCGAGCTGGAACGGCAGCGGCGCACTCTCGTTGAGCACCTCGAGTTCGCTGACGTTGACCTCGATGGAACCGGTCGGCAGCTCCGGGTTCTCGTTGCCGTCGGGCCGCTGCTCGACGACACCGGTGACCCGCACGCAGAATTCGGCGCGCAGTTTGTGCGCCTGCGCCGCGGGCTCGCCCTCGCGGAACACCGCCTGCGCCACACCCGACGCATCGCGCAGATCGATGAAGATCACGCCACCGTGGTCACGACGCCGGGCCACCCAGCCGGTGAGGGTGACGGTCTGACCGGCGTGCTCGCTTCGCAGCGAACCAGCCAAGTGGGTGCGCAGCACGGGATTCCTTTCGACGAATGTGACACCGGCAGGGCGATCCGGTGCGGTTGCCATCGTAGTGAGACACATATCCCGAGAGGAAACCGATATCGCCGCCCCGCGTGCGAAGCTGTATCGGCAGGGTATGACCGAGGTGTTCAGGACACGAGAAAGCGAAGCAGATGACCTTCAACGAAGGCCTCCAGATCGACCCGGATCGGGCTTCTTCCGGCGGTGGGCCCGGGATGGGCGGCAAGCTCGCCCTCGGCGGGGGTGCCGGTGGTCTCATCCTGCTGGTAATCGGCCTGTTGCTCGGTGGGGATCCCGGTTCGCTGCTCGGACAGTTGAACGGCAGCGAGAGCAGCACTGTGCAGCCCGGCACCGCGGGCACGCCCACGCACTGCAAGACCGGCGCGGACGCCAATAAGTACGTCGACTGCCGGGTGGTGCTCACCGCACAGAGCCTCGACGCGGTGTGGGCGGCACAGCTGCCACAGCAGACCGGCAAGAAGTATTCGAAGCCGAAGCTGGTGCTGTTCTCCGGCGCGGTCTCGACCGGTTGTGGCAATGCGACCAGCGCGGTCGGCCCGTTCTACTGCCCCGCCGACCGGACCGCCTACTTCGACACCGCCTTCTTCCAGGAGCTGGTCGACCGCTTCGGTTCCAGCGGTGGCCCGCTCGCCCAGGAGTACGTGGTGGCGCACGAGGTCGGCCACCACATCCAGAATCTGCTCGGCGATATCGGCCGGGCCCAACGGGATCCGCGCGGACCGGAATCCGGCGCGGTGCGCACCGAACTCCAGGCCGACTGCTACGCGGGCATCTGGGCCCACTTCGCCGACAAGCAGCCCGCCCCCGGCAGCGATCAACCCTTCCTGAAAGCCTTGTCCGACAACGATATCCGTGACGCCCTCTCCGCCGCGTCCGCCGTCGGCGACGACCGAATCCAGCGTGCCGCCCAGGGGCGCGTCAACCCGGAGGCCTGGACCCACGGTTCCTCGGACCAACGCCAGAAATGGTTCCTCACCGGCTACAAATCCGGTCAGGTCCAAGCATGCGACACGTACTCGGCCTCCGACCTGAACAACCCGTCGGCCTTACGCTGATCGCCGACGGATGATCGATAATCGAGGCCAGTTGGACTGTGGCACAGCGTAGATAGGGATTTCATGCGGAGAACGAAGTCGGCACTGCTGTTTCTCGTCGTGGCACTCGCGGGTAGCTGGGGTGTCGCCTCGGCCGAACCCGCTGCCGACGCACCACAACCGACCGCCCCGGCACTACTGACACTCACCACCATCCCGAGCGGTTGGTCCGAGCGAGTCGACCTGCGCCCAGTGCTGCAGATCTACGCCGACGGCCATGCGGTCGCACAGCCCGACGCCGCGTCCACCACCCGCGCCGCCGACACCCCACCGCAGCGGCTCACCGGCACCATCTCCGCCGACGTCCTGAATGCCGCTCTGGCGGAAACCAAATCACTCGCCGCCCTCGACCTCGGCATGCCCAGCGCCACCGACCAGGGCACTCAGATCATCGACCTCATGCCTGCGCCGCCCGACCAAGACGTTCATGTCCTCATGTACGCCCCCGACGCGACCGAGAACCTCACCTCGGACCAACAGGCCAACCGCAAACGCTTCACCGACCTCTATCGCAAACTCGTCGACGCCTTCATGCGAGACCACTGAGCAAGCTGTCGACCTCGGTACCGATGGCCACGAGGAACGTTGCGCGCTTCGGCATCCGCCAGGCCTGAGATACCGCAACACCGTTCGGACGGTATGCACAGCTGGAACACCAGCGCCCCCACTCGAAATCGAGCGGGGGCACTGGAGAACTCTTTCGGACTAGAACTGGTCCTGTTCGTAGTCCGAGCTGACCAGTTCATCCGGGTGGGTCGCACCGATGACGTCCGGGGTGGACTCACCGAGCGGCCCGGTGAGGTCGTCGTTGCCGGTGCGGCTCTGGTACGGGTCCACATTGCGCGTGTGCTCGTCGTCGTTGCCGCCGCGTTGCCCGGTGGCGCCGGGGCTGCCGCCCATGAAGGAGCTCCCCGAGCTCGCCGCGCTGGTCGACGTACCCGTGCCCAAGGATGTGCCGGATAGGCCCGAGACTCGGCTGATGGGTGACACGGTGCTGCCCGGCATGCCGGTCACCTTCTGCGTCGACGGCGAGCCCGATGTGCTGGGCGAACCGGAACGGCTTCCGATGCCGCTCATGCCCGAGATCCCCGAGGTGGTGTGCCCGGCATTGGTCGATGCCGCCATGGTGGACGTGCTCGGCGAACCAGAGGTGCTGGAACCGTCCAACAGGCCCGCGGCATTGGTCGACGCATCCTGCGCGACGGACTGCGCCTGTTCCATGATCGGCTCACCGATGTTCTGCATAACCGCCTGCGCGACCTCCTGCGGCGCAGGCAGACCGCTGGTCCCGAGCAGCTGGTTCACCAGACCGGTCAGCTCGGCGGTCTTCCCGGCCAGGTCACCGCGGGTGGCATTGGCGACCATGACGGCCGATCCAAGATGTTCGGTCGCGGTCGCGATCAGCGCGGCCTGACCGGGCGGCGTCAGCGCCACCGGCACGAGTGCGGTTGCCTGCGTGGCGAATTCGCTCGCGATCCCCAACAGCTGCGCATTGCCCTGCTGCACCACCGCGGCGGCCCGCTGGGTGAGTTCGGAGATATCGATACCGCGCTGACTGGTGTCCTGCCCCTGGGTCTGCGCGGTGTTGCTGGCGGCCTGCGCCTCGCGGGACGACTGGCCCTGCCACAGCTGCTCGACGGTCTGCAGACCACCCTTGCCGACCGATACCGCGGCCTCGATGATCTTGGATGACTGGCTGAGAATCGCGGTCGGGTCGAAAGCGCCGATGACGCCGGTGCCAAAGCTGTTCAGCAGCTCCAGGATCGGCTGGAACAGCGTGTCGATCCCGGGAATCCCGGGAATCGACAGCCCCTGCATCAGCGCCGCGACCGGATCAGACGGACTATTCGTCGCCGCTGCTGCCGCTGCGGCACCCTGGTTGCCCGTCCCGCCGAGCGCACTGCTGACCGCACTCTGCGCCTGTTGCGCCGCGCTCTGCGCCGCCTGCATCACCGGCGCAGCCGCATGGCTGATCGCGGTCTGTGCATCGGTAAGCGCCTGCGACACATCGGGGGGTACCGCACCGGACAGAATCGCACTCGCGTCCGGCGTCGAATTTCCGTTGAGCCCCGGCATGCCCGTCGGGATGGTCCCCAGCTGCGGTGAATCCTCGGTGATCTTGCGCGCGAGCACGAATTCGGGCGCCTCGATCGGCGGCAGATCCGCGGGCAACTGCGGCAGCGACAGATCGCTCAATCCCTGCGACGCATTCTGCAGTGCGTCGACGGCGGTGTTCTGCGTCGCGATCACGGCCTCTTCGATCGCCACGCTCTGCTGATCGGGTGCGATCACGCCGGTCGCGCCGGTATCCATCGGTCTCATGCCCCGCCTCCGACCTGGTCGGCGATCGCTTTCAGTACGCCCGCGTTGCCGAAGTCGGTGGTATCGAACGCTCCGGCCGCCGTGAACGCGGACTTCGAGAGCTTGTCGTATTTGGCCGACAGATCATTGATGTCCTTGGCCTGCAACACCTGTGCCGCGGCGAACGCCACCAGATAATCGGCGCCGATCAGGCCGAATACCGGCGTGAGCGCAGCGACGTTCTGCACGGCATCGAAATTGCCCGCTCCCGCGATCTCGCCGGCGACCCCGGCATTGGTCGCCGCGAACGCTCGGACCGCATCGGTCTCCACCGAGAGATCAGCCATCGAGTTGCACCCCCCAAATCGTCGTGAACTGTAGTTCCGTGTTCATAGCGTCGATCAACATCTACTCCCTGCCCGCACCGGCAGCTCGGCTGCGATCGGGCCCCTGCGCAGCTGCGAGTCGGGTACCGGCGCCGCTGCGGTTGCGCTCAATATAGCGGACCCCACCGGCAAGTTTCGAGCCCAACGCGGCCACCGAAAGGAACTGGAACAGGTTGCAAATTAGAACAAGTTCTATATTCTCGATCGCATGAAGGTCGCAGTGACCGGCGCAGCCGGCTACCTTGGCACGAATCTGCTCAGCCTGCTGGTCGAACGAGGACACGAGGTCACAGCAATCGATCGCGTCGTTCCGGAGCAGCGGACGGACCCGAACGTCACCTGGGTCTCCGGCAATGTGCTCGACCCCGAATCCATGCGCTCAGCGCTCGCCGGCGCGGAGATCGTCTACCACCTCGTCGCCGTGATCACCCTGGCCGAGCAGCACGACCTGGCATGGAAGGTCAATACCGAGGGTGTGCGCGTCGTCGCCGAGGCGGCCCTGGACTTGGGCGTGCGCCGCATGGTGCACGCGAGCTCCATCCACGCCTTCAATCAGTACACCTGCGGCGGCCGCATCGACGAGACCTCGGCGCGCTCGACCGACCCCAGCCTGCCCGTCTACGACCGTTCCAAATGGGCGGGCGAAATCGAACTGCGCAAAGTGATCGAGCAAGGCCTGGACGCGGTGATCTGCAATCCCACCGGCGTCTTCGGCCCGCTCGACTACAGCATCCCGCTGTCCAGGATCAACCGCACCCTCAAGGACGCCGCCCGCGGCCGGGTACCCGCGATGATCGGCGGCGGCTTCGATCTGGTCGACGTCCGCGACGTCGCGAAGGGCCTGATCCTGGCCGGGGAGCGGGGCCGGACCGGCGAGAACTACCTGCTCGGCGGTTCGATGATCTCGATGCTCGACCTGTGTCGCACCGCGGCGGGATGCGGCGGCAAGAAGGGACCGAAATTCTCGATCTCGCCCAAGGTCGTCAACGGCTTGATTCCGGTGCTCGAACCGATCGGCAAACTGCTCAAGACCGACATCGTGTCGAAGGCCGCACTCGGCGCGCTGGTCTCCGCCCCGATCGTCGACCACGGCAAGGCGGAGCGCGAAATCGGCTATCAGCCGAGGCCCATCGAGGAGACCGTGCGCGACCTGGTCACTTTCTTCACCGATCCGAAGCAGCTCACCGCGCCCGACGCCCGACAGATCGCTTGACACTCTTTAGAACACATGTTCGACTGATGGGGTGCGGTGGCAAAGCCAAACCCTGGATGCCGACGACGGCGCCCTGCCCGGTCTCGACCGGGCGGGTTTCGTGCGCACTGTACAAACGCCCGAATTCGAGGGCATCACGTTCCACGAGGTGCTGTGCAAGAGCGCGCTGAACAAGATGCCGGAGGCGTCGAATCTGCCGTTCCATTGGACGATCAATCCGATGCGCGGCTGTTCACACGCCTGCCGCTACTGTTTCGCGCGTCCCACCCACGAGTATCTGGACCTGGACGCGGGCCGGGATTTCGATTCGCAGATCGTGGTGAAGACCAATATCGCCGCGGTGCTGCGCAAGGAACTCGGCCGGCGGTCCTGGCATCATGAACCGGTCGCGCTGGGCACAAATACCGATCCGTATCAACGGGCCGAGGGCCGATATCGGTTGATGCCAGGCATCATTCGCGCGCTGAGCGATTCCGGCACACCGTTCTCCATTCTCACCAAGGGCACGCTGCTGCGCCGGGATCTGCCGCTGCTCACGGCGGCGGCGCGGCAGGTCCGGGTGAGCGTCGCCGTCTCCATCGCGATCCTGGATATGGATCTGCACCGCAGCCTGGAATCCGGTACGCCATCGCCCAAGGCGCGGCTGGAGATGGTGCGGGCGCTGGCCGATGCCGGGTTCGAGGTGAATGTGATGGTCGCGCCGGTGATTCCATATCTCACCGACAGCCGCGCCCACCTGGACGCACTATTCGGTGCGATCGCCGAGGCCGGGGCGGTATCGGTGGTCGCATTCCCGATGCATCTACGTGGCGCCACCCGTGGCTGGTTCCTGAGTTGGCTGACCGAGGCGCATCCGGCGCTGGTGCGCCGCTATCGCCAGCTCTATGGCCGCGGCGCCTATGTGACGCCGGAATATGCGTCCTGGCTACGCGAGCGGGTGCAGCCACTGCTCCAGCAACACGGCCTCACCCGCGAGCACACCCCGGAGCTGCAGACACAACCCCCGACACCGCTGCCCAACGACACGCAGCTGGCGCTCTTCCCGTAAAGCATTTCACAAGCAATTCCCGCACACGGCGGAGTAGGTTGGCCAATGGCACCTCCCATCGGACGAGGAAGTGAAGCAGGCATATGGTTTCCGACCAAAGTGATGTCGGCACAGCGAAATTGGAAAAGGTCGTAATTCGGTTCGCCGGGGACTCCGGAGACGGAATGCAGCTCACCGGTGATCGCTTCACGCACGAGGCGGCCGCATTCGGCAACGACCTCGCCACCCAGCCCAACTTCCCGGCCGAAATCCGGGCGCCACAGGGCACGCTGCCCGGCGTCTCGTCCTTCCAGATCCAGATCGCCGATTACGACATCCTCACCGCGGGCGACCAGCCCGACGTGCTGGTCGCGATGAATCCCGCGGCGCTGAAGTCCAATCTCGAGGACCTGCCGCGCGGTGCCACCCTCATCGTGAACACCGACGAGTTCACCAAACGCAATCTCGGCAAGGTCGGCTACACCACCGATCCGCTCGACGACGACACACTGAGCGATTTCGTGGTCCACCGCGTGCCGATGACCTCACTCACCATCGGCGCGACTGAGCCGACCGGCGTTGGCAAGAAGGACGCTCAGCGCGCGAAGAATATGTTCGCGCTCGGCCTGCTGTCCTGGATGTACGGACGCCCGATCGGCGGCACCGAACGCTTCCTGCGCGAGAAATTCGCCGCGAAACCCGATATCGCCGAGGCGAATCTGCTCGCCTTCCGCGCTGGCTGGAATTACGGCGAGACCACCGAAAGCTTCGCAACCACCTTCGAGGTGGCCCCGGCCAAACTGCCGCCGGGCACCTACCGCCAGATCACCGGCAATACCGCGCTCGCCTACGGCCTCGTCACCGCGGGGCAGTTATCCGGGTTGCCGGTCTTTCTCGGCACCTATCCGATCACACCAGCCTCCGACATCCTGCACGAACTCAGTAAGCACAAGAACTTCGGCGTCACCACCTTCCAGGCCGAAGACGAGATCGCGGGCATCGGCGCGGCCCTCGGCGCGGCCCTCGGCGGCGCGCTCGGCGTCACCAGCACTTCCGGCCCCGGGCTGGCGCTCAAGAGCGAAACCATCGGGCTGGCGGTGATGACGGAACTGCCGTTGGTGATCGTCGACGTGCAGCGCGGCGGACCGTCCACCGGACTGCCGACCAAGACCGAACAGGCCGATCTACTTCAGGCGCTCTACGGCCGCAACGGGGAATCGCCGGTCGCCGTACTCGCGCCGCGCTCCCCCGCCGACTGCTTCGCCACCGCGGTAGAGGCGGCTCGCGTCGCCCTCACCTACCGCACACCGGTGCTGTTGCTTTCCGACGGCTCGATCGCCAATGGCTCTGAGCCGTGGTCGATTCCGCGGGTCAGCGAACTGGAGCCGATCGATCCGCGCTTCGAACCCGAGGCCGAGGAGGGCACGCCGTTCCAGCCCTATTCCCGTGATCCCGATACTCTCGCGAGGCCGCTCGCGGTGCCGGGCACCGCTGGTCGCGCGCATCGGATCGGCGGACTGGAGAAGGCCGACGGCAGCGGCAATATCTCCTATGAGCCCGGCAACCACGAACTGATGGTTCGCCTGCGGCAGGCCAAGATCGATGGCATCACCGTCCCCGATCTCGAGGTCGACGATCCGGACGGGCGGGCCGAACTCCTGCTGATCGGCTGGGGCAGTTCCTTCGGGCCGATCGGCGAGGCCTGTCGGCGCGCCCGCCGTCGCGGCGTCTCGGTCGCACAGGCGCATCTGCGATATCTGAATCCATTGCCCGCCAACCTCGATGCCGTGCTACGGAGCTATCGGACCGTGGTCGCGCCGGAAATGAACGGCGGTCAGCTGGCCATGCTGCTGCGGGCGAAGTATCTGGTGGATGTGCAACCGTGGACAAAGATCGCCGGCACGGCATTCTCCGCACAGGAACTCGTCGGGGTAATCGATGCGGCACTGGACGGGTCGATCGAGGATATGGAACACGATAAGGCGTTCGCGGCACGGGCGCGTGCCACGTACTCGACTGGGGGTAACTGATGACCATCGTCGAAACCTCGCTCATCGGAACCGATCTGGGCCTCACCGGACTCTCGGGAGTGCCGTCCGCGGACGGGCCGCAGAAGGTCAAGGACTTCACCTCCGATCAGGAGGTGCGCTGGTGCCCCGGCTGCGGTGACTATGTGATCCTGGCGACCGTGCGCGGCTTCCTCGCCGAACTCGGATTGCGCAGGGAGAACCTGATGTTCGTCTCCGGGATCGGCTGCTCGAGCCGGTTCCCGTACTACCTCGAGGCCTACGGCATCCACTCCATCCACGGCCGCGCGCCCGCCATCGCGACGGGGCTCGCGGTAACGCGGCCGGATCTGTCGGTGTGGGTAGTGACCGGTGACGGTGACGCGCTGTCGATCGGCGGCAACCACCTGATCCATGCCCTGCGCCGCAATGTGAATATGACGATCCTGCTGTTCAATAACCGGATCTACGGACTCACCAAGGGGCAGTACTCCCCCACCTCGGAAGAGGGCAAGATCACCAAATCGACGCCGATGGGCTCGGTCGACCACCCGTTCAACACGCTGTCGGTCGCGCTGGGAGCGGAAGCCGGCTTCGCCGCGCGCGCTCTGGATTCCGATCGGGCGGGCCTCACCGAGGTGCTGCGCGCCGCCGCCGAACACCGCGGGACATCGTTCGTCGAGATCCTGCAGGACTGCCCGATCTTCAACGACGGTTCATTCGACGTGCTGCGCAAGGGCGATGCCGAATCCCGCCTCATCCCGCTGCACCATGGTGAGCCGATCCGTTTCGGCGCCGATGGCGAATTCGCCGTGGTGCGTGCCGGTTTCGGGCTCGCGGTGGTGCGCACCGACGAGGTCGACGAGTCCGAGATCATCGTGCACGACGCCTACACCGACAATCCGGAGTACGCCTACGCCCTCTCGCGTCTGTCGGACCAGGACCTCGGCCACGTGGTCACCGGGATCTTCCGCAACGTCACCCGGCCCACCTACGACGATGCGGTTCGCACCCAAACCGCCATGGCGCGGGAACGCAATCCGGTACAAGAGGATTCGCTGCAATCCCTGCTCAACGGTTCGGAAACCTGGACCATCAGCTAGGCAGACCGAGCCGATCGGCGAGCGTGCCCAGGATGCTATGCAGGTCGGCGCGCTCGGCGGCGGTGAGATCCGCGGTGGTCTCGGCGTCGATCGCATGTGCGGCGTCGAGGCATTTGCCCAGTAATGCGCGGCCGTGGGAGGTCAGGCTCAGGTTCTGACGGCGGCGATCCTCCGGATCCCGCAGCCGTTCGATGGCCCCGAGGGACTCCAGGTGGTCGGCCAGCGCGACGACCAGACTCGGCGCGACGCGCAGTATCTGCGCCATCTGCATCTGCGATGTCGGTCCGTCGGCCGCCAACACATTCAGCATTCCGGCGTGCTTCGGCTTGAGCCCGAGACTCGACACATCGATGCTGAAGCGGTCGGTCAGGAACGCGCCCAGCAGTCCGAGCCGGAAGGTGACGGTCTCCGGCAGCTTTTCCACCTTGACGTTCTTCATAGCCAGCATAATACTGTCCCTAAACCATTCAGATTCTGAACGATTCAGGGAGTGAAGAATGCAGGACGAGAAGCTCACCAGATCCACGATCATCGTCAATGCGGTCGGCGCGGGCGTCGCCGTGGCATTCAGTGTCGCGGCGCTCATCGACCCCACCCTGGTGATAACCGGCAGCGCGGACTCGCCCGGAGTCGATCTTTATGCCCAGGCCTACGCCGCGCGTGCCATCCCGTTGGGTGCCGCGTTGCTGTTCAGCCTGACCAGCCGCCGCAAGCGGGCTCTCCTACCGCTGCTGACCGTGTCGGGTGCGGTACAGCTCGGTGATGTCGCCATTGGCGCCAGCCAGGGAATTCCGGGCATGATGGTCGGCGGCAGCGTGCTCGCGCTGATTCATCTCGCCACCGCGGGTCAATTGGCCCTCGGCAGGAGTCGCTCCGCCACAGCCGCGGCCTGAGAGCCACGACTTCGGGCATGAGTTCAGACGTGCTTGGCGAATCCGAGGTCGATGACGGCGTCGCGTTCCTGTTCGAGTTCCGCGACGCTGGCGTCGATGCGGGCACGGGAGAAGTCGTCGAGCTCCAAGCCCTGGACGATCGCGTATCCGCCGTCCGCGCAGGTGACGGGGAACGAGGTGATCAGGCCTTCGGGAATGCCGTAGGAGCCGTCGGAGGGGACGGCCATCGAGGTCCAGTCGTCGGTGCGGATGCCGAGCGACCAGTCGTGGATGTGGTCGATGGCGGCGCTGGCCGCGCTGGCGGCCGAGGAGGCGCCGCGGGCCTGGATGATGGCGGTCCCGCGCTGTTGGACGGTGGGGATGAATTCCTCGCGCAGCCAGCCCTGGTCGACGAGTTCGCGGGCGGGACGGCCCGTGATGGTGGCGTGCGTGATATCCGGATACTGGGTCGCGGAGTGGTTGCCCCAGATGGCGACGTGGGCGATATCGGCGGCGCCGGCGCCGGTCTTCTTGGCCAGCTGCGCGATGGCGCGGTTGTGGTCGAGGCGGGTCATCGCCGTGAATCGCTCGGCCGGGACGTCCGGGGCATTGCTCATGGCGATGAAGGCGTTGGTATTGGCCGGATTGCCGACCACGAGCACCTTGACGTCGTCGGCGGCGCTCGCGTTGATCGCCTGGCCCTGTTCGGTGAAGATCGGGCCGTTGGCGGCCAGCAGATCCGAGCGCTCCATCCCCGCGGTACGCGGCCGGGCACCGACCAGCAACGCGACATTCGCACCCTCGAACCCGACCCACGGATCGTCACTGATATCAATCGATTCGAGCAGCGGAAACGCACCGTCCTCGAGCTCCATCGCCACACCCTCCAGCGACGCCACCGCCGCTGGAATCTCCAGCAACCGCAGCCGTACCGGCGTCTCGGACCCGAGCAGCGCCCCGGACGCGATCCGGAACAGCAGACCGTAGGCGATCTGCCCCGCACCTCCGGTCACGGCGACGGTCACGGGCGCGGTCCGAGCAGCGGTGCTCACGAGAAACTCCTTGCGATAGACGGACACTCGATCCCCACCCTAACGACTCTCACGGCCCCGAACCGCCAGTGGTGAGCTACGCGACAGTCACCCCGCCACACCCATCCAACCGCCTCAGCTAACGACAAGCACCCACAACGGGCGCGAAATCCGACAGAGTGCGCGCCGTTCAGCGCACGACGCAACCGCGCATCGCCTGCAACTTCGCATGGCACGCCGATTCGCGTGTCGCACAACTCGACTCGCGTATCAACACAGTCCCGCGACTTCCTGATCGGTCAGGACGATCGGCGACACATAGTCCTTCGCTCGAGCCAGGCGGGTAGCACGGTACAGCGGCCGCTCCTCCAGTCCGGCATCTCGGGCCTCGGCGCGCAGTTGGTGGACGAGCATGGTCGACACCGCTACGGCCGCGGCGAGTTCGCTGGCGGCCAAGGCGTCTGCCAGTTTGCGGAGCCCGAGCAGGTGGAGTTCGCGACCGCTGCCCGCATCGGTGTACATCGCGAGCGGCACGACCTGCGACTCGACGCCCGCGGTCACCCGCAGGACGATGCGGCTCAGACGGGCCGGAAAGACGAGGATCTCGACGCCGTTGGCGGCCGCGATATCGACCTGACGCTCCCTGATCACCCGCCGCGCGTGAATCGTGGTCCCGGCCAGCCACATCCGCCGACGGCGCAGCGCGATGGCGTAGGCGACGGTGGGGGCACCGACGACGAGACCGATCGCGATCGCGATCGACCACGGCACCAGCAGCGCCGCGAGCAATGCTGCACCGATACCCACCCCTACCGCGGCGAGGGCGAGTCGCCGCAGCATGGGTGCGTAGGTCTCGGGCGCGACGAGATCGAGTCCGACCGACGGAACCGGTTGGGCTGCACCGGGATTCGTGGGTTCTACCGGCATGGCTGCCCATTCGTCGTGGTGCGGGCGTACCCCGGCACCGTACTACTCGCCGGAGCGCAGAGCGGTCGCGACGGCGGCCACCGACTCGTCCAGTGGGATCTGACGCTGTTCACCGGTGGCCATATCCTTCAGGCCGATGCTGTTCTCGGCCAGATCACGGTCACCGAGGACCAGGGTGAATTTGGCGCCGGACTTGTCCGCTGCCTTCAGCGACCCCTTGACACTTCGACCGCCGTACGCCAGATCGACGCGAATGCCCACCGCTCGCAGCTGGGCCGCGAGCACGACCAACCGCTGCTTGGCAGCATCGCCGAGTGATACGCCGTAGACCTCGCACCGCGCCGGATCGCCCGCCGACTTGCCCTCGGCCCGCAGCGCCAGAATGGTGCGGTCCACACCGAGTCCGAATCCGATGCCGGACAGCGGTTGTCCGCCCAGTTCGGCCATGAGCCCGTCGTAGCGTCCGCCGCCGCCGATACCCGACTGCGCCCCGAGACCGTCGTGCACGAATTCGAAGGTCGTCTTCGTGTAGTAGTCCAGGCCGCGCACCATCCGCGGATTCACCACGTAGGGCACGCCGAGCGCGTCGAGATACCCGAGCACCTGCTCGAAGTGCGTCTTCGCCGACTCCGACAGGTGATCGATCATCAGCGGCGCGTTCGCGGTCATCTCGCGCACCTCGGGCCGCTTGTCGTCGAGCACCCGCAGCGGATTCAACTGTGCCCGCCGCTTGGTCTCCTCGTCCAGCGGCAGCCCGAACAGGAACTCCTGCAACAGCTCTCGATACTGCGGGCGACAGGTCTCGTCACCGAGCGAGGTGATCTCCAGCCGGAAGCCGGCCAACCCGAGTTCGCGATATCCGGCGTCCGCGATCGCGATCACCTCGGCATCCAGCGCGGGATCATCGATACCGATCGCCTCGACGCCGACCTGCTGCAACTGCCGGTACCGACCGGCCTGCGGGCGCTCATAGCGAAAGAACGGACCCGAATACACCAGCTTCACCGGCAATTGCCCCCGGTCGAGCCCGTGTTCGATGACCGCACGCATGACACCCGCGGTGCCCTCCGGCCGCAGCGTGACACTGCGCTCGCCGCGGTCGGCGAAGGTGTACATCTCCTTGGTCACCACATCGGTGGATTCACCGACGCCCCGCGCGAACAAGGCGGTGTCCTCGAAGATCGGCAGCTCCACATGCCCGTACCCGGCGAGTCGGGCGGCACGGATCAAGCCGTCGCGCACCGCGACGAACTCGGCCGAACCGGGTGGCACGTAATCCGGAACCCCCTTCGGGGCGGAGAAGCTGCTGGTCTTGGTCACGATGGTCCAGTTTCCACCACTACGGCCCGTCAAGTCCAACCGGTTTGCCACCACGAGTTCATACAGCGTCACGACTGGTCGAAATGGCCTGCTGAGCAGTCTCAGGAATAGATGGCACAATCCTGTGCCGTACGTAACGGATACGGGAGGAACGTGGTAGTGCCGAGCAACGAACAGCGACGGGCAGCGGCGAAACGCAAGCTGGAGCGCCAGCTGGCCAACCGGGCCGACCGGGCGCGCAAGCGCAGGCGACTCACGATCGCCGGATCGGCGCTCGGCGTGGTGGTCGTGGCGGCGGCGGCCGTCGGCGTCTACTTCCTGACCAAGAGTGACGATAAGCCCGCGGCCATCAGCTGCGACTACCGCGACAGTCAGAAGCCCGCGGATAAGCAGGTGAAGAAGCCGCGCACCAGCGGCATCGAGAACACCGGCGACAATGCCAGTCTCAGCGTCAGCATGGACACCACTCAGGGCCCCATCGGCCTGACCCTGGACAACGCCAAGGCGCCGTGCACCGTGAACAGCTTCGCCAGCCTGGCCGGTCAGGGCTACTTCGACAACACCACTTGCCACCGCATGACCGCGGACGAGGGCCTGAAGGTGCTGCAGTGCGGTGACCCGACAGGTACCGGCACCGGCGGTCCCGGCTACCAGTTCGACAACGAGTACCCGACCAATCGCTACAACCCGGCCGACCCCGCGTTGCAGCAGCCCATGGCCTACAAGCGCGGCACGCTGGCCATGGCCAACGCGGGACCGGATCCCGTCACCGGCGGCGGCACCAACGGCAGTCAGTTCTTCATCGTCTACGGCGATTCGCAACTGCCGCCGAACTACACCATCTTCGGCACCGTCGATCCGGACAGCATGGGCACGCTGGACAAGATCGCCGCCGGCGGTCAGGACAACTCCAACGGACAGGGCGACGGCAAGCCCAATCTCCCCGTAACCATCCAGTCGGTCCGCATCGACTGAGCTGGCCCTTTCGAGCGACCTGCAAGCAGTCGCTACGACACGCCCGATCCGAATCCTCGCTTCGTTCGGACCCGCCGCGCGCAATGAGCAGCGGGCCCGAACTACCGCCCTGAACAAGCCAGGGTAGGCGACCCTAATCGTTCGGTTAGGATGTGCTAAAACCGGAGATCCTCCGAAGCTTTCCCCTGCCCGCCGGAATTGTGCGATATATGCTGTTAAGCGGCACGCCCACACGGTTGGCGCCGGGTTTTCTCGGGTAATCTCGAATAAAGGAGAACGCGTAGCGTCGTCATCCCTGACCGGACGATCCCCAACCGGGAATGCCACGCGACAAGTTCTCTGGGTGTCCACGTTTGCAGGCGGGGCACCGGCGCGGCGGACTACAGTTCGACGTGGCGGCGTCCGTGACGAAGCACCACAACATCCATAGTGATCACTGCAGCATCGGGGAGCAGCCATGTCCGAGGAACTGGACGACATCGGCCGGGAAACCGCGGCCATGATGAAGAGTATGTTGCAGATTGCGACCCTGGTCGCGCTGCGGACCCGTGAGCGTGGTCAGAAGGAAGCCGAAGCCCGCGTCAAGGTCACCGAGGCCCGCATCAAGGAGGCCCGGGAACTGCAGATCCGTGAGGCCCGCGACGCCAAGGCGAAGGACCCACGCAATCTCGAACTGGCCCGGATGGTCGAGAAATCGGTTCCGGCCAAGGGTATTTCATTGGAGAAGGATCGTTTCTCCGCACAGGCCGAGGCCAGCCGAATGGCCGCGACGGCGTCGGCTCAGTCCAAGCCGCTCGTTCGTTACGACTCCCAGGAGCGTCGGCAGGCCATCGCGGCGCATCTCGCCCGGATCGGTATCGCACCGGAACTCGCGGCGGTACGGATGCTCATCGAGGTAGGTCAGGGGCAACCGCCCGAAGAGGCCGTACGCATTCGCGACGAAGCCGCCCGCGCGGCCGGCGCACGAGGTCGGGAACAGGACGCACGCGGTTTGGAACGCGTCCGACAGTAGCTGGATCCCGACGCCGGAAACCGAAAACGCCCGCTGAAATCAGCGGGCGTTTCAACGTTTTCGGCTCGTCAGACGCGGAAATCGCCGATGGTCGGATCGCCGAAAAGTCCCTGGGTGGGGGACTTCAGCGGCAGTGGGCTCAGCATGTCCTTGTGGCCGTTGCGCACACTGCAGTACTTGAACGGTCCGCGGGGATCGAAGAGCTTGGTCATATGCGGATCCGCGTGGTCGAGGAACCAGACACTCAATCCGGTGCTCGGCTCGAGCCGGTAGTGCTCCCATGCGCGCCAGAGCGCATCTAGTCGCGCCACCGCCTCGGCATGCTTCCACCACTCCGGGCACCACACCGTTTCACTGATGTCGGTGACCTGACGCCGGTACACCAGGCCGAGGTAGTTCTCGACGAAGTCCACCACATTGCTGTAGATCATGGGCTGTTGCTGCTGTTCAGTCACAGCGGCCGAACCTCCTCGATTTGACCGTATTCGGGGGGCGGAGCAGCCTTGGTCAGGTTGGGCGAGCCGAACAGGTCGGCGATCTCGGTCTTACGCCCCGGAAGATGGTGCGAGATCGACTTCTTCACGTCCTCAGCGTAGTCGCCATCCCACCAGGGCACGGTACGCACGAGCACCGCGGGCTGGCCCGAGGTGAAGACGATCGCGCGACCCTGTGGCAGGGTAGCCAGCGCGTTCACGGTGAAGGTCTTGGACGAACCGAGTGAACGCGAATAGCTCTTGCCGCCTTTGGATTCCGAGACCGAGGACGAGATCGCGTCGTACTCGCCGATCGCCTCGGAGCGGTCGCGCAGGAAGTTCATATCGTCGACGCCCGGACCGAGCACCTTGATATTGGCCGCCGACCACAGCGCCAGCATGCCGTCGTCGCCCCAGCAGCGCGCACCCTGGGCCCAGGACTGCAGCACCGTCATCACCACGATGCCGCGGGAACCGAAGTGACTGTACTGCTTGGGCAAATCCTTCCAGCGCACCACATTCGCCGCCTCGTCCAGGACCGCGAGCATCGGGATCGGCAACCGTCCGCCGGGCGAATGTGTGGCCTTGCGCATGGCCACATCGACCACGGCCTCGGTGAGCGCACTGACCAGCGGCGCCGCCGAACCACGACCCTCGAGCGAGAGGCTGTAGAGCGTGCCGTTGTTCTCGATGAATTCGAGTTCGTCGAACTGCATGCGGTTGTCGCCGGGCAGGATCCACGGGTGCACATTCGACAGCTGCAGGCAGCGGATCATCTTCTTCGCGGTGCCGAAAATGCCGCTCTTGGTGCGCGGATCGGCGTTGTACTGCATCGCGAGGCCCGAGGCGGTGTAGTGCTTACTCGAATTGCGCAGCAGTTCGATGGGTTCGGAGTCGTTGGGATTGGTCACCCAGTCCCAGACCTGGACGATCGGGCGACCACCGAGCGCGGCGGCCAGGAACAGCCCAGCGAGCAGATCCTCGGCCTCCGGGTCGAAAAACATATCACCCTTGGAGTCGGAACCGCTGTCGGCATCGGCGAAGTGTCCGGCCAACCGTGCGGCCCGCATCTCCGCACCGTCGTGATGTGCGTCCACCCAGGCAAGCGGATCCCAGAACCAGGTCGGCTCCTCCCCCGCGACGCCCTGCGGGTCGAAGACGAAGGTGCGACTTCCCTTGGCCTCGCGCACATCTCGGGTCGCATCGACCACGTCGCGCTTGTTCGAGGTGGACAGGACCGGTCCGATGGCAGTCAGGATGGCCGGGATCACCCGCGAGGTCGACTTGCCCTGGCGCGGACCCCAGATGTCCAGATGCAGATCCTCATACGAGCCGTAGAGCATCACCCCATCGGCAACACCGACGCCGATCGGCACGCCCGGGCTGTCGTTGTAGCCGAGCCGGACACCGAGCATTTCGGCCTTCGACCGCACCCCGGCCTCGGTGAGCGATTTGATAGCACTGCCGCTCCCCATCACATCGGCCTTCTCGTCCACGGAGAGCCGACCGACCGACCGACGTGCGGCAAGCCGCTTGCGCACCACTACGTAGGCCACGATCGCGCCGATGACGAGCAGCACGATCACCGTGGAGGCGCGCGGCCAGTGCAGTTTCCCCCTGACCAGATCGGCGACGATCGCGATCGGGTTGACCGGGATGTCCTGCGGGGTGACAGCCATCGCGTTGCCGAGATGCAGGGCGATCCACAGGGTTCCGAGAGTCGCGAAACCGGCGTAGATCATGTAGAGGGTGATATCGGGTCCAACCACGGCCGGATCCTGCACCTTCTTCTTTTTCGCCATGTCTGCCTCCTGTTAGGACCTAGCTATGTGGTTGTCGCTGGTGCGGGCTCAGCGGAAGGCGTCGAGCCGCCAGCCTTCCGATGTACGCACCACGGTCGCGATGACCGTCGCGGGCGGCAGGGATTCCTTGCGCCCGTTCGGGTAGACGACCGTTTGCTCGATCCCGATCTTGAACTGTTGGACGTTCGGATCGGCGCTCGTGGGCGGGCGCTCACCCGATGCGAAGGTGAAGGCCTCGATATGTGCCTGCGCCTTGGCCCAGTCCGCCCACTGCAGCGTCGCTTTCGGTGTCTCGATCCCGGTCGGCGTGCTGTCGAGAATGCGAATTAGGCTGGGGCCCAACCATTTCCGCGCGCGCGACAGCGAGGCGCCCTGGGCCTCGGTGGCGGGCTGCCAGGAGTAGATCTCCTTCAGCGCGGCCACCGCGACGCCGTCGGGTGTCACCGGATCGGGTGCGGGCACACCCTCCAGCAATCGGGTCGTGGACGTGGGCGGTTGCGGCGCACCGGAACCCGACTCCCGATCCGAGCCGGCGCACCCCGCACCCCACATCGCGACGCTCAGCACCAGCATCACCACCAGTTTCGCGCGTGCATTGTTATTCAAGGCTAGCCGCCGGGACCGACACTTGTGCGGTCCAATCGCCGCACGTGCCTCGGCGTGTTCGCCGGCCGCGGTGGCTGTTGTCGTCACAGCACCCTCCTCCCGCGGCCGTCACCCGGCACCGCGACCTCGGTCACGCCACTGGAATGCCCGTATGCGGCGGGCACGGATTGGATCATTCGGCCGTTGCCGGAATAGATTCCGACCTCGGCGGGGCCGCGCGGGCCGAATGAGCTGAACACCAGATCACCGGGTTGCAGCTTGCTCAGCGGTACTTCGGCGCCCGCCTCCCACTGCTGTTCGGCGGTCCGCGGCAAGGTCACCGCGCCCGACGAGGCCGCGAACACCGCAGCCGCAGTGAGGCCGGGACCGTCCATGCCACCGCCGCTCGGGCCCTGCGGGCCACCGCCACCCCAGACGTACGGCGTGCCGAGCCATTGCTGCGCCGCCTGGACGACCTGAACGCCGCCCGCCCCCTCCTGCGGGGTGAAGCGGCCATTGGAGCCCTGCGCGCGGTATTGCGGTTCCATCGCAAGGATATTCGCGACGTACGGCTGGGTTTCGGCGTAGTGCGCGGCCACCTGGTTCGGCATACCGCCGGAGGCGAGTACCGCGCCCTCGCCGGCGTTGTAGGCGGCCAGGGTCAGTGCGACGACATCGCCCTGCACGCGGCCCTGGGACTCCCACGCCGTGATCTTGTGCGCGAGCGCGCACATATAGCGGCCCTGACCGATGATCGCGTCGCCGTCGTCCCATACGCTCGCGACGCCATTGCCGTCGGCATCGACGACATAGGGCTGACCGTCATCGGGATCGATACTGGCCGCGGTGCCGGGCAGGAACTGGGCCAGACCCTGCGCGCCTGCGGGAGAGGACGCGCTGCGCCGGAATCCGGACTCCTGCCTGCCCTGTGCGGCCAGCAGCGACGGAGTGATCTGCGGGCAGATGGAACCCGCACGGCGATACCAGATCTCGAGTTCCTGCGGCACCTTGCCCGCGGCCAGCGCACCACCCGCGGTACCGAAGCCGCGGTTACAGCGCGGATCGGACGAGAAGGCCTGCGCGCCACCGACATCCGGGGTCGGTGCGCCGTCGAGCCAGGGCAGCGGGTCGATCTGCCGACCACCGGTGAAGCGTCCGCCCGGCACGATCTCGAAATGCAGGTGCGGACCGCTGGACTCTCCCGCCGAACCGACCTGCGCGATGGGCTGACCGGCGACGACGGTATCGCCGACGTGCACATGCACGCCGCTGTCCCACATATGGCCGTACACCGCGGAATACGCGCGGCCGTTGGTGTCGACGGAATCGACGACGATCCAGTTGCCGAACCCCGAAGCGGGACCGGCTGCTACGACGCGTCCATCGGACACCGAGTAGATGGTGGTGCCGTCGGTCGCGGCGAAGTCGACGCCCTTATGGGTGCCGCCACGCGCGCCGAATACGTCCGACACGGTGAAGGTGCCGGCGGCCAGCGGCAGCGTCCGGCGGATCGGGCCGACGCCCGCGGCCAGCGACGGCGCACCCGTGGCGGTCGAATGGGCTTGGGTGGCAGTCGGATTGCCGGTCGTGCTCATGGCAGTGGGGGTGCCCGCGACGCGGGAATTACCCGGCGCGTATCCGCCGAGCGGCGCCAGCATGGTCGACGATACGAGCACCGAGGTGCCCTCGCAGGCGTCGTCCACGGCGGGCATCACGATGACGACCACCAGGATCATCAGCCCGAGCACGCTCGTCAGCGCCAGGTAGAGGAGGGTCCGCCCGGTCACCGCATCCCCGGCAGTGCCGAACGACCGCGGACCGAACCCATCACGTCTGCCGCCGAGATTCGTTGAGGGTGTCGGCCAGGGTGCGGTTCATCTCCGCGGCGGCGGCCAATTGTTGTTGTAGCAGTGCGACTTTGCGGCGCAGCGCCGTCGCGTCCAGGCGCTCGAGACTCGGTCCCTCGGCGGCGCGCACCCAGTTGCGCACCGAGTTGGTATGCACGCCGATCTGCTCGGCGACCACCCGGCAGGCCTCCGATTCGCTGCGTAGTTTGCCGGTAAGTGCAATGACCTGCTCGACCGCGGCATTGCGCACTTCCGGCGATACTCTCCGATAGGACCGGTGCGGCATCATGCGCCCCACCTCCCACAGCCAACCGCCGGTCTCGACAACGGTGCAAGAAGCCCCCTCATGCGGCACTCCCACTGGGGGAATCGCCACCACGCGAAGTCGACTCGGTGAACTCGGAGAAGCGCTGGTTGGTTTCGTGGATCCCACTCTCCTTCTCGGACAAGGTGAATTCCATATGGAACGGGATGCCGGGGCGGCGATCCTCACCGATCTTCAGCAGGAATTTGCCGGTACCCGGCGGCGACGGCCGCAGCTGACCGGGTTTGAGCGCCTCGCCCGTCAGCGCCTGCGGTGCGGACCATCCGGTCACCATCTCCTCCTCGGCGGATGTGAACGGAACCACGCTGTCCAGGCGCTTGATCTCCTCGCCGGGCAGCGCGCCGAATATCTTGGCGCGCGCGCGTTCGAGGAAGCCCAGCGCCTTCGCGATGGCGGCTTCCGATCCCAGTGCTTGCAGGTCCTTGATGGTGTGGCTGATCATGATCAGCGCGGTGGCGATGGTGCGCTGCAGTCGGGTCAGCTCATCGACCCGGTCGACCATGAAGTCGCCGAGGCCGAGCACCTGCCACAACTCGTCCATCACCACCTGGAAATAGCGCTGCGGGCCGAGTTTCGCGTCGGCGAGCACATGCGCGGCCTCCACCGAGGCGAAACCGTCGGCCCAGCAGGCCAGCATCACTGCGGCCTTGAGCTTCTTATCCCCGGTGGGGATATGGGATACGTCGATGCAGACCGCGACCGCGCTGGTATCGATCGGAACGCTGGTCTGCCCGTTGAAGATCGCGCCGAACGGGCCCTGGGTCAGGGCGCGCAGCGAGCGGCGCAGGCCCTTGATGGCGACCTGATATTCGTTCGGATCGTCGGCGCCGGCGTCGAGCTGCAATTCGTCACCGCCGGCGACGATCACCTCGAGCAGGTTCTCCATGATGGGCGGTTGGTCGGGCGTATAGCCGCTGCCCGGCCGGTAGAGGATGCGCAGTGCGGTGGCGATCAGCGTCTCCTCGTAGTCGCGCACCCGCGCGCCGCGTACCAATTCGACCAGACCGGCGATGAGCGTGACCTGGCGGGCGCGCAGATCCTGTAGCACCTGAAGTTGCAGTGCCGGAAACTCGTCCAGCATCGGCACGACCGAACCGAGCACACCGGCGGCGAGCGGGTTGAGCTTGCCGTGGCCGTAACCGAGGTCGATCACCTGGCCACCGACCAGTTCGACCAACTTGCGGTAGTCCGGTTTCACGTCGGCCAGGATCAGCGGGGTGATGCCCTGCGCGATACCGCCGAGCACGATCCGGCGCACCAGCGAGGACTTACCGAAACCGTTGAGCCCCAGGACGAAAAGGCTGGGCGCGGTGATGAAGCTGCCGCGCAGGAACCAGTTCATCGGGTCGAAGCAGACCGGGGCGCCGGTATGCAGATGCGAACCGAGCGGGGTGCCGATCAACGGCGCACCCGCGCCGACCGACCAAGGCCAGAGACCCGCCACCTGGGCGGTGGTGGCCCGATATTCGACCGGGCGGCCAACGACGTTCATCCGGCCGCCGCCGGGACCCATATAGCCGCGATCGGTGAGTTGGGCTGTGTTGCGGTCGAATCCGTCTTCGAAGACCTGTTCGGCGCGCGCCGCGTAATTGCGGCGGCGGATATCGTCGGTGCGGATCCGGAAGGTCGCGAAGGCCGCCCGCAGACCGGTGCCCTCACGGCTGATCTGCTCGAGTTTGGCCCTGGTCGCATCGTCGAGCAGGGGCGGACCGGACTGTTTGCGCTTGTCCGACCTCGCCTTTGCACGACGGGCGGCCTTGTCCATCTGCGGGGTGCCCATGGCGCGGTCCGCGGTGTAGTCGATCTTGGCCGCGCGCTGTGCCTCGCGGCTCGTCCGCGATCCATTGCGTTCCGGTCGTGCCACGCGTTCCCCCCGAGCCGGTCGTTGCGGTGCGCCATCGCGCGGGCGAGCGGTCCGGGCGCCGTCGGGACGTCCGCGCTCCGTCGAAGTCCGTTCACCGCGGCCGTTTTCGGACCTGATGCGGCCACGGTCCGGATGCGGCCGATCGGCACGGCCACCGTCGGCGGCTGCGGCGCCGGGTCGCGCCCGTCGCTCGGCCGCATCGCGCGACGGTCGCCGCTCCCGATCGGACGTTTCGCCGATGCCGGTCCGCTCGCCGCCGCTCACCCCCGCCGGGCCTCGCGCGGCCCGCCGATCCCGGTCGGGCATCTCCTCGATGCCCGAGCGCTCGACCCGGCCCCCGGTCGGCCGCTCAGCGCGTTCGTCCGCGGGCCGCTCCCATGCCGCGTCCTCGGGACGCCGCTTGCGCCGCACCGGCGCCTCGTCCCGTTCGCGCACGGGTGGCTCGTACTCACGTGCCATGTAATGCTCACCCCGCCAAGGCTTTCGGAATTGTCGCGTGTTCCGGCAGGATCACCCCGCAACCGAGCGAGGCCGCGAAGGCCGCCGCCTGGTAGCGGTAGCACCGCCGGATCTTCAACCGCGCCTGCGTGGACAGGTCGCGGGTAATGGCTTCGATGCGCGGCAGATCACCGCGCAGGGGCTCGGTGATGGTCACCAGCGCACCGAAGCGGGTCACACCGTGACCCCGGGCTTGTTCCTCACGGGCCTGCTGGGTGGCGCCCACCCGCAGGGTCGCGGCCGCCGAGACGACACCGCGTTCACTCTGCTGGGCCACCAGCGCGTTCTTGAAATCGTCGTCGACGATTTCGGCTGCGTCGGCGGCCGAATGCGGACGGTACACGATGGCGATGCGCTTGCGCGGCACTTCGGGATTCGGTGCGAGCAGCCGTTGCAGCACTCGTTCGTCCACCGCGCCCTCGGGTGCCGCGTCCATCTCCCAGGTGACCGAACGGCCACCGTCGTGTACCAGATGATCCCACTTCTCGTCGTGCGAAACCGGTCCGGCATCGGCCCAATCCAGCCCGTGCCCTTCGGGTTCGCCCGCGGCGACCTCGAGATCGGCCTGCGAGGCAGGATCGTAGCTGCGCCGGATGAACGAGATGACCTCATCGGCCGACATCGGCTGAGCGCGCACACCCGCCTCGGCCATCGCGGCACAGATGCCGGGAAGCCTGCGTCCGATCTCGACGGCCTCCTCGGCTGGATTCCTGCGGCGCTCGGCGGTGGTCGCCTTGAAGGTGATCGCAACGCGTGGCAGCAGCTGCACCCGTTCCTGCGGCAACTCGGTGGCGAGTTCGTACATCACCTGCTGCGCCAGCTCCGGCGCTTCCGGCCGGGTGATGGTGGAGACCTCGGTGAGCAGCCGGTTACCGGTCTCGGGCACGGTATCGATCACCGGGACGACGGCGACGATGTCACTGGTCTGGCCGACCGAGGCGAGAAACGTACCCCAGGCCGAGACCCAGCGATCGATGACCGGCTGGTCCACCGCCTCGTGCCCCTGCGGCCAGGCCCGCAAAACCACTGTGTACTGGGCGAATTGCGGTAGGTGGATCATGCCGAAGCTGTAGCCGCCCGCGTCGATGCCCTCGTAGAGCTTCGAGGGCGCGAGCAGGCCGGGTAGCCGCGTGACACCGCCCGGAATCCGCGAGAACCGGCCGCCGCGATACACGTGCTCACCGCGGTTGCGTGAGCGCATCCAGTTGAACATCATCAATCCGTTCTCGTATCCGGAGCGGCCCCCAGTCCGCCACACCAGTGGAACCATCACGACAACGCCGGTGCCGCCCACGATCAGACCCCACTTGAAGCCGCCGACCATGGCGCAGATCAGGGCCGTGATCACGACGACGAAGCCGATGACGGTCTCTTCCCAGCGCAGACCGAAAAGGCCTGCGCTGCGCGGCTTCTGCCACAGCCCGTACGAACGGCGCTCGTAGGTATCGCTCGTCGTCATCGTCATCGCGGAATGGTGCTCCTCCCGAGGTCGGGCGAACGGTTCGCCCAGCGGTCGCCCGCCACATCACCCATGGCTTGATCGGCGCGGTTCAGCGGCGCGGTCGCCGCGCGGGCGACGCCGATCGCACCCGCCGCCCTCGACGCACCGGACGGTACTCCCGCCCCGCCCTGCGGGACGGAGGCGCGCGGAGGTGCTCCGCCACCGCCACCGCCCCCGCGTGGCGGGGCCGGGCGCGGCGCGCCACCGCCGCCGCGCGGACCGCCCGCACCACCCGGTGGACGCGGACCGGTGGAGGTACCGCTGACGTAACCCGCCGAACCCGGTGCGGCACCCTTGACCGAGACGGCCTTGGTACCCATCGCACCCAAAGCGCCCACCGCGAGCAAGGTTCCGCCTGCCGCGGTGAGACCGGAACCACCGCTACCCACGATCGCGACCGCCGGCGTGACCAACCGCATCAGCGCGGGCAGCACGAACGCGACACTGCACAGCAGCACGATGGCGACCAACATCCGTTGCGCCTGTTCGCCTTCGGGCAGTCCGCCGGTATCGGTCAGCGAATCCACATGGCCCGCGGTGGTGAACGCGATCATGTAGACGATGGCGGCCACCGGCTTCCAGAGCATGAACGCGATGATCCAGCCGATCAGCTTCTGATACGACTGTTTGCCGATATTCATCCCGGATGCCGCCGCGGCCAATGGCAGCACACCCGCCGCGATGATAAGCAGACCCTGACGCACGATGGCCAGCACAATCTGTGCCAGCGCGCCGAGCAGTCCGACGATCGCGATGATCAACACCAGACCCGGCGAGAATGCCTGCAGCTTACTGGTTTTCACCATCAGCTCGGCCAGATCCTTGGCATTGCCGTTGGTCGAATCGTTGATGATCCACTCGGAGAAGCGATCCGAGGCCTGAGTGCCGGCGACGATCACGGCGCCGAGCATCCAGGAACTGAAAACCACCCGCGTGAACATGCGGAACGATTCGGCCGCCTCATTCATGACGGCGCCGCGTCTGGCCTCGGCCAATCTGGCGCCGGACAATATCACCGAGGCTATGAGCAGCAATATCTGCGCTTGATAGGTGTAGTCGTTGATCTTGACGAACAACGAACCCGAATCGCTGGCCGCCTCGTTGGGGACCTTCATCCAGAAGGTCAGCGCCAGCATGATGGCCTCACCGAGGCCGTTCATCAGCGAATCGACGACCTTGCCGAAGGTCGAATCCCAGGCCTTGTCCTTGACCGCGTTCGCGGTGCTGCCCGGATGCGAGGCGACATTGCCCGCCTTGCATACCGCAGACGCGGCGTCACCGAGGGAAACGCCCGGCAGCCCGACATTGTCGAGAGTGTCGTGCAGTTCGTTACACGTCTCGTCGAAGCCGTAACTCTGGCCGTAGGCCACCGTCGGCGTCGCGATCATCACCGTGAAGATGACCGCGAATATCGTGAGTACACGCCTCACCATTGTGTCCACCCCTCGATGCTTGGCAGGGAATCTATCTGGACTTGCTGCTGTCCGCTCACGGCCGTGAGCTTCCAGTCACCGTCGCGCCACATGACTGCCAGGCGCATGCCGACCCATGTTGGTTGGCCATCAGTCGTTTCTCGGGCCTTTCTCGCAAACTGGATGGTCGCGGAATCTGCGGTATAGCTCTCGATTCGGAACGCATCCGAAGCGAACAGCAAGGGTCTCAACTTGTCCGGCAGTCGATCCGACACCTTGCCCTCGGCCACGAGTCGGTCGTAGTCGTTCAGGTATTGCGGGGTGACCTCGACCAGCCGCAGCAGCAGATCGCGATCACGGGGGTTGGCGTTGGTGCGCCAGTAGATCTGCTCGGCCGCCAGGGCCGCGCCCTGAGGTGTGTGCGCGAAGCCGACGGCGGCCTTGCCGTCGATGCGCGCCGGGCCGTCGGAGGTGGAGAAGCGCACCACGGGCCCGCCGAATACGCGCTGCCACACGCCTTGGCCGCTCGCGGGCTGCGGCGCAGCGGTCTGCCAGGTCGGTGCGCCCGGCTGCTGCTGTAGCGCCGGATTCTGTTCCAGCGCAATGCCAGTGCCGTTATCGGGCACATCCACTCGGCGGCCGAACATATCGGTTTCCGGGTTGCCGAAACCGGACGCGGCGGTATCGGGCACATTCTCCGAACTCGTGCCCGTCTTCGACACCTGGTCGCCGCCAACGGTGTTGTCCCGCATGGCGATCACGGTCACCAGGACCGCGACGACCACCGCGAGCACCGCGCTGACGCCGAGCATCGCCAGTGGCGAGCGGTTCTGCGCCGGACCCGATCCGGGCCCCAGCCTCACCATTTCGTCCACCCGTTCAGGGATTCGACGTACTCGGGCTGCGTGTTGTTGGTGGTGGCGGGCTTGAGCCGCCAGTCCCCCGCATCCCACACCATGACCAGTCGCAGAGCCACCCACAGCGGCTTCCCGTCGGCCGACTGACCGCGCGACGCCAGCTGGATGATCGCCAGATCGTCCGCATAGTTCTCGACCCTGAACGCGTCCGAGGCGACGAAATACTTGGTCACCTTCTCCGGCTGCTGCTGCGGAAGTTTGTCCTGGGACAGGGCCTTGTCGTAGGCGGCGATCTGCTGGGCCGAGACGCGGACCTGACGGACGTAGAGGTCGCGGTCGGCGGGGCGGGCGTTGAGGCGGTAGGTGATCTGGGCGGCCGCGAGCACCGCGCCCTGCGGGGTGTGCGAATACCCGACGGCCAGACCGTCTTCGATGTGGGTCGGTCCGTCGGAGGTGGAGAACGGGACCGAGGCGCCGTAGACCCGCTGCCAACCGTGCGGTGCGGTGGTGGCCTCGGGTGCCGCGGTCAGCCAGTCCGCGTCCGACGGCCTGCGCTGCCGGGTCGGATCCTGCGGAAGTGGTTGTCCGGCAGGGTTGTTCGGGATATCGACGCGCCTGCCGAGAATATCCACCTCGGGGGTCGCAAAGCCCTCACCGCCGGAATTGGCTGCGGCGGCGGCCTTGTCGCCACCCGAACCCGAATCATCCCGGCTCACGTACACGAATACGCCGACGACCACGATGAGCACCAGCACGGCAGCGGACGCGATGACACCGAAGGAGACGCGATCGCGCGTGTACGACTCCTTCTCACTCATGACTCCGCCTCGCTAGCGCTCGGCTCCGTCATGAGCGAAGCACGCTGCGACATGATTCGCTCGCTTTGCTCGCTCATGCCGGCGCCTCCAATTTCACTATGTCCGTGGGCAATTCATCGACCGCCTCGATGGGCCTGGCGGTCGAGTCGGGATCCGGCAGTCGCAATCTCCAGTCGTTGCCGAACCATTCGACAGTGGTGTGGTTCACCGCCTTCGAGTTGTCCGAATATTCGGTATAGACGTCGACGGCGGAAGCCGCATCGGTGTAGCCGGTGATCTTGTATCCGAGCACTCTCGGCGCATATTCGGGCGCCGCCGGACCGGCGATCGAGAGCTGCACCCGGTTGACCGACCACTCGTCTCTGGCCTTGTCCGGCACCACCTCTTGGCGCACGATATCGGCCCATTGACTGTCGGCGGCCACCGACATTCGCACCGTGTGCACGATCGCCGCCAACGCCGCACCGATCGGCGAATGCTCGAAACCCGTTGCGGCGCCGTCAGATACCTGCTTCGGCCCCTGGTCGGCACTCGGGAGTGCCACGCCTTGGAACGGCTGCCACCTCACATGGGTCGGCGCGGCCGTCAGGTTCGGGCCGGAAGCGCCGTCACTGCCGCCGCAGCCGACCGCCGCCAGTATCAGGGCAGCACCGAACGCACCCGCGGCGGGCTTGCGAATGCCCCGCCGCCACACGCCGGGTTGCTCCCGCACAACTGTGGAAATCATCCCAGGGCCGTCCCCATCCCCGTTCACGTCGGCAGGAACGCCAACGCGATCCCCGAGGCCGTGCTCGCCACAGCCGCCCCGAGCAGACTCATCAATACACCGTGCGAGGCGTCGTTCATCGCCAGGTCGCTCCGGAACGCGATCCACAGGCGGCCCGCGGACACGATCATCCACGCCAGGCACACCAGCAGTACGAACCAGAGCAGCCAGTTCAGCAGCTGCATCAGCGGTTGCAGCACTTCGGCGGGCATCTGCTTGTAGGCAAGCAGTTCCGCCGCCGACATTCGCACGGTAGTCATCGCCGACATCAGGTTCCGATGACGGCGTTCATGATGGTGCCCGCGCTCGTCGCGACGACGCCGCCGATCATGGCTCCGGCCACCATCTTCGGCGATTCGAGCCCACCGCCGGTCCACTTCTCCCACGCGAATTTGCCACCCGCGTAGGTGATTCCGCAAATACCGGAGAGCAACACGAACCAGGTGAGGTAGCGGACCAGCTGCAGGATCTTCTCCGAGCCGGGAGGCGCTTCCGGTGTCGGGTTACCGACCTGAGCCAGCACAGTGCCGTACGTGTCCTGCACGGCAAGGAGAATCATGCTCATCGGCTGCCTTTCTTGGTAGTGGCGGTCAACGGTGGCCCTCATCGAAAGATGCACTGCTGTCCAGGTTTTCGCGCACGACCGCAACGATATCGGCCCCGAGCTCCCTGATCTCGAGCGGAACTTCCTCGAGCGGGTCGATCCTTTTCTTCTTCTGCGGTATCTCGTCGCCCGGGGTCCAGATCGGCAGGCTCTCCGGTTCGACGAGGGTCCATTCCTCGTACCACGGGACCTGCCAGACCTGACCGGCCAGGGAGCCGACCACATCGCGGTAGCGGCGGATTTCGGCGGGCATGCGCCCGGGACGGGCCGCGACCGTGATCAGTCCGAGGACCTCACAGGAGCCGGCGAAACCCGAATGATGTTGGCGCAGAAGATCATGCGCACGAGTGAGTCCGGCGATGGTCTCACGAGCCACCAGAACGACGAAGGGCGATTCGCGGTCGAAGACGCCGGGCCAGCGGCGGCCCGAATCCGCCGCGGGCGCAAGCACACGCGCGAGGCTACTGGCTCCGGCACCGCCGTGCACACCTAGCAGCCACCACAGCGGCGCCCGGCCGACGCCGGGTACGGGACGGTCCCAAATGGGCGCGCGACGGGACTCCGGTGGGGCGACCACACCGGCTTGGGCGGCTTCGGACTGGCGACGAAGTTTCATGGCGGCCGTCATGATGCCACTCCGGCGAGCAGCCGCCCATAAGCCCGGCGCGTCTCCGAAGCCAGCGATGCGTGGCGAACGAGTTCACCGCGCGCCAGATGCGGATCGTAGGGAATCTCCCTGATATCACGAACCCAGCCGGAAAGGTGCTCGCGCAAATGGTCGGCAACATGCGAGTCCGCGCCGGGGAGCTGGTGTGAGACAACGATTGTGGTATCTCCGACGATGCCGCCGCCCTGCCCCCCGGCCGAATCGCCGAACTGGTCGTCGAGCCATTCCAGGGTCACCCGCAGCCGGTTCGCGGCATCGGCGCGCGCCGGAATGGCAAGTACCAGAGCGACATCCGCGTCATCCAGCAATGGTCGCAGCTGACGTCCGGCAATCGGGTTACCGCCGTCGTAGACAGCGGTGTACCCGGCGTCATAGATCGCGCGCGCAACTGTGAGATATGTGGCACGCCGACGCAGTGGCGCGGCATCGCGCCAGAGCAGTCCGATACCCGAACTCGCCTGCGACAGACACTCCTTCAACGGCGCCGGTTCATCGTTGCCGCGCCCGTACAACCACGCTTGCAGGCTGATCGGATGCAAATGCTCATCGGCCCCGCGTAGCGCCAGATCGCTGCCCGCCGCCGTGGCGTCCACGGCCACCGTCGAGGTGCCCGTCGTGCCGAGTTCACCGGCCAAGCCCAAGGCTGTGGTAGTGGTTCCCGCACCACCACAGCCACCGACCACCAGAATCGAACGCTGCGCCGGTTCCGCGGATTCACTGTCTCCGCCCTTACGCCGCAGACGCACCACCGGAGCCTTCGAAGGCGCGTGCCGGTCCGACGGATCACCCGCATCGGGCGCCTCATCGAGCCAGCGGCTCCAGTCGTCTCCCATCGCTATCAGCTCTCCCTAATTCATCCGGCCGCGACGCCCGTGATGAGCGTGCGGCCGTCGACCACCACCGTGGTGACGGTCTGCTTGTTGTACGTGGCGGGCGCGCCGCCGGGTCGATACTCGGTGACCTCGACCGAATACCGGTCATCGGTGATCGTCTGGATCCGCACGCAGTGCGTGGTGCCCAGCGGAACGGTGTCGATGCCGTGCTGGATCACCGTCGCCGAGGAGATATTCGAATCCGGGGCGACCACCGCACGGACCCGCTCGCCGGACCGTTCCACGTAGTAGGCGTATTGGAACGCCAGGATTGCGTCCGGTCCGGAGTCGGTGCCGCCGGGTTCGGCACTGCGCACGATGCGGTCGCCGCGTTCGGTCGGGCAGTCGGCGATGCCACGGGATTGGACACTGCCCGCGGTGAATTGCATCGAGGGCACGACCGGCGCGGCGGCGCGATCACCGGACGAGCGCAGGAGCAACACCGCGCCCGCGGCGGCCGCGGCCAACAGCAGTACGGCCACGACGAGCACCGCGATCACCCGGGCCCGGCGCGCGGCCGGATGGTCGCGCGCCTCCTGGCGCAGTGCGCGTGTCGCGCGAGTCGACCGTTCGCGCGGAACGTGGTCGTGGTCGTGGTCGTCGTCCTCCGGCCACGGGAACTGTACAAGTTCGCCATCGCGCGGACCGCTGTAGTCGTCGTCGGGACCGGGGGCGCGTCCGGCCACCCAATCCGACCACCCACCGGTGAATTCACTGCGACTGGAGGCCAGATCAGCGGGCACCTCGTTGCGTGCGCGCACCTCGTCCGGATCCTCCTCGCGAATGTAGTGCGGAAACCGGGGCGCACCGTCCTCGTCACCGGGATCCCGCAATCCTGGCTGATCGGGGTTCGGGGCCGCTACCCCCGCCTCCGGCTCCAGCGCGCCGTACCAGCGCGACAGCTGTTTGTACGACTTCAACATTCCCCCATTCCCGCAGAGCGAGGCGCATGCATAATCGGACCCTCTCTGCGATCAGTTCGTGGAGAACGGGTAGGTGTTGTTTACGCTGCCGGGTACTACGGTGGGCGGAGTCGACGTCGCGCCGCCGGATGAGGTGCCATCGGCTCCTGTCCCGAACGGAAATTGTCCCGTACCGGACGAATTCGGCGTAGTCGACGCGCCGGAACTTTCTCCGAAGAATCCGGTGGTCGATTTCCTGTTGCCACCGATAGGCACAGCTCCGCTGCCATATTTATCGGCCAGATCGTGTGCCGCCGCGGCGAACCAGTCCGCGACGAATCGGGTGGGCGAATCACCGGTCGCGGTGACCGCCGCGGTGCTGTAGGCGCCGTGGCGCTGCACGGTATCCCAATAGCGCACCCAGGTCGTCACATTGAGCAGTTCGCTGTTATCGGTGATGTTCTGTACAACCGCGTCGAAGGCCTGAGTTACCAGTCGGGCACCGGTCGTCGGCGGCACCAACTGCGGAATCGCGCCCAGCAATTTCGTGCCGAACAGCAAGATTCCGGAGACCGGATCGGCCAAACCCGCGGTGGCCAGTTGGCTGATATTGGCCGAGTTGATGACCGATTTGACCACCGTCACGACCGCGTTCAGTCCGATCATGCCGACCTTCAGCAATGCCTGCAGTGCCGCAGGGATATTCAGCGGCGTGCGCGGATCGGCGGCATCGGCCAAGCGCTGGGAAATCGACTTCTGCGGTGAAATCGACAAATTCGCTAGTGAGTTGCCCTGGACATCCTCGTTGACGACTTTGGTGGCGGTTTTGATAGACGTGTATGCCAGCGCCTGAGAAATCGACACCAGTGATGCGATCGGGTCGCCACCACCGAACTTGGACTGGCCCGCAATAGACGCCACTGCCTTCAGAATCGGCGCGCCCTCCGGTGCATCGCACGCGAGATCGCCTGCGGCACAGAAACTCGCGACACGCCCGGTGAGCGCTGCGAAATTGGGGGCCTTATCGCGTTCCGGCCCGATTCCGCCGCCACTCGCGGGCTCCTGCGGCAGCGCCGCGATGGATGCGATCCGGTCCCCCGATGTGCCCGGTGCTGGATCCGGCGTCGCCTTGCCCGGTGAGCCGGGAAATAGCGGCGCACCGGGATTGCGGGTCGGATCGGCGAACAGGGCAACCGCGGCGACCTTCTCGGGCGGGATCACGCCACGGCCCTGGCCGACCTCCTGGGCGAACATCGAGGCCACATGCGCGCCTTGCGAATAGCCCACGATCGCGAAGCGGGTCTCGGTGCAGCGGGCCGCGACATCCTGGGCCATCGAGCGCAGCCGGAGCAGTCCGCCGATCACCGACTCCGCATACGACACCGTGCCACCGGCGGTCGCGCCGCCGAAACCGGATTCGTATGGGACATAGGCGCGGTCGACCAGACTGGGATCGGCCTTGGCCAGCATCGGCATGAAGACCGTGGAGAGCATGCCGGTATCGGTGGTCGGCGCGGCATCCGGTGACGATTCGCCTGTGCCCTGAATTCCCAAGGCGTACAGTGCCGGACACGTACCGATAGCGATGTTCGTCGACGGGCCTGCGGAATCGGACGGTTCCGCTACGGCGGTTCCTGCGGTCGCCACAGCAACGGCGAATGCGATCAGCATTCCCGAGATCCGTGCCGTGTAGTTCATCATAGCGATCCGCAATCAATTCGTGTTGCCGCATCTAACCAAAACGCCATGAAACGCAATAGACCGTAACAGATTCCGACTCTTGCTGCGGCTTCGACGAAAAGTTTGCGCGAACCGCCGAGTGCCGCATGGCAGTTCACGGCGTGCCATCCTGGATCACTCGACAAGTTTCCGACGGCGGAAATCGCCCTGCAACCGGTCGGCGACCCTGCGGGCATTCGAATCATCAACCCGGACTTCGCATCCCAGCGAACGCCGAACCACACGGGCAGACAACCGCAACTTTCCATGCGGGTACGCCGGCTATGTCCAGCGAGGTTGACGGGGTTCGGTCTAGGTGGCCGAGGTCACCCGGTAGACGTCGTAGACGCCCTCCACATTGCGAACCACATTCAGCAAGTGGCCGAGGTGTTTCGGATCGCCCATCTCGAAGGTGAACTTGCTGATCGCGACCCGGTCACCGTGCGTGGCGACCGAGGCGGACAGGATATTCACCTTCTCATCGGCGAGCACCTTGGTCACGTCCGACAGCAGTCGGGTGCGGTCGAGTGCCTCGATCTGGATGGCGACCAGGAACACCGAGGACGGCGAGGGCGCCCACTCCACATCGATGATGCGCTCGGCCTGTTCGCGCAGCGAACCTGCGTTGGTGCAGTCGGTGCGGTGCACGCTGACCGCGCCACCGCGGGTCACGAAGCCCATGATCTCGTCACCGGGGACCGGGGTGCAGCACTTGGCCAGCTTCGCCACCGTGCCCGACGCGCCGGGGATCAGCACCCCAGCATCACCGGTCACGCGCTGTCGGCTCGGCGTCGTCGAGGGGGTGGAGCGCTCGGCGAGCTCGTTCTCGACATCACCGATGCCGCCGAGTTGCGCCATCAACCGCTGCACGACGTGGTGTGCGGATACCTGGTGCTCGCCGACGGCGGTGTAGAGGGTGGAGATGTCGGTGTAGTGCAGTTCGTGCGCGACGGCGGTCATCGCGTCCACGCTCATCAACCGCTGCAGCGGCAGCCCGACGCGGCGGACCTCCTTGGAGATCTGCTCCTTACCGCTTTCCAGAGCCTCTTCGCGACGTTCCTTGGCGAACCACTGCCGGATCTTGGCCTTGGCGCGCGGAGAGACCACGAAGTTCTGCCAGTCGCGGCTGGGTCCTGCGTTCTGCGCCTTCGAGGTGAATACCTCGACGACCTCACCGTTTTCGAGCTGACGTTCCAGTGCGACCAGCCGGCCGTTGACCCGCGCGCCGATGCAGCGGTGCCCGACCTCGGTATGCACGGCGTACGCGAAATCGACCGGAGTCGACTTCTGCGGCAACGTGATCACATCACCCTTAGGGGTGAACACGAAGATCTCGGGCGACTTCAGGTCGAAGCGCAACGACTCCAGGAATTCGGCCGGATCGGCGGCCTCGCGCTGCCAGTCGAGCAGCTGCCGCATCCACGCCATATCGTCGACTTCGGTCGAGTCGTTCGAATGCTTGCCGCGGGTCTCCTTGTAGCGCCAGTGCGCGGCGATGCCGAATTCGGCGGTGCGGTGCATGTCCTGGGTGCGGATCTGCACTTCCAGCGGCTTACCGTCGGGCCCGACGACCGTGGTGTGCAGCGACTGGTAGACGCCATAGCGCGGCTGGGCAATGTAGTCCTTGAACCTGCCTGCCATCGGCTGCCACAGCGAATGCACGACACCGACCGCCGCATAGCAGTCGCGAACCTCGTCGCACAGGATGCGGATACCGACCAGGTCATGGATGTCGTCGAAGTCCTTACCCTTGACGATCATCTTCTGGTAGATCGACCAGTAGTGCTTGGGGCGACCCTCGACGATCGCGTTGATCCGCGACGCCGCAAGCGTATTCACGATCTCCGCGCGCACCCGCGCCAGGTAGGTGTCACGCGACGGCGCGCGGTCGGCGACCAGGCGCACGATTTCGTCGTACTTCTTCGGGTGCAGAATCGCGAACGCGAGGTCCTCGAGCTCCCATTTGACCGTGGCCATACCGAGGCGGTGTGCCAGCGGAGCGATCACCTCGAGGGTTTCCTTGGCCTTCTTCGCCTGCTTCTCCGGCGGCAGGAAACGCATGGTGCGCATGTTGTGCAGGCGGTCGGCCACCTTGATCACCAGAACGCGCGGGTCGCGCGCCATCGCGATGATCATCTTGCGGATGGTCTCGGCCTCGGCGGCGGCGCCCAGGTTGACCTTGTCGAGTTTGGTGACGCCGTCGACCAGATGCGCGACCTCGGCGCCGAAGTCCTCGGTCAGCTGCTCGAGCGAGTAGCCGGTGTCCTCCACGGTGTCGTGCAACAGCGCCGCGACCAATGTGGTGGTGTCCATGCCGAGTTCGGCGAGAATATTGGCGACCGCGAGCGGGTGGGTGATGTAGGGGTCACCGGACTTGCGGAACTGGTGGGCGTGGCGCTCGTCGGCGACGTCGAATGCGCGCTGCAGCAGCGTGAGATTCGCCTTCGGGTACAGCTCGCGGTGCACGCTGGCCAGTGGTTCGAGCACCGGTTTGACCGCCGCGATACCGCGCTGACCGGTCATGCGCCGGGCCAGGCGGGCGCGCACCCGCCGCGAGGCGGAGGTCGGGACCGCGGCCGTGGTCCCGGGCTGACGCGCCGGTGCGGCACCGCCGCTCATCTGCGGTTTCGGCGTGGTCACATCCGAGGCGGCCGCACCATTCGACTGCGGGGCACCTGCCGATTGCTCGACATTCGCCTCGCCCAGATGCTGAGTCATGCCACCACCTCTCCACGCCGCGATCGGACCACAGTATCCGACCGCTGCAACCGCCCAGACCACAACTTTAGTCCGCGCGCAGGTCACCTGCCCGATCCGAGGTTGCCGAGTCGGAAATGCCCCGGTTGTGCGGGTGAATTGCGGCGCAGGCGATCGTATGCGGCGACAACGAGCGGAGCGTGCGAAAGGTGCCCTATCGGCTGGTAAAAGGTTCAACGGGCTGGCGGATGCGCGATTGTCCGTCGAAGTCCGGGTCGAGCGGGGCATGGAAGATGTCCAGCACGGTGGGGGTGATATCGACCAGCGAGAAGCTGGAACTGGTCGCGCCCGCGAGGAAGTCCGGGCCGCGGGCGATGACGAAACTGGCTGTCTCGTCGGGGGTTTGGCCGCCGTGGCCGCCCTTGGGCCGGTGGCCGTGGTCGGTGGTGACCAGGATGGTCCAGCGTTCGGCGGGGTTGGCGCGGGCGCGAGCGTCCACGGCGGCGACTATGCGGCCGACGAGGGCGTCGATGCGGGTGACGGCGTCGCGGTATTCACCGGACGCGCCGCCGTGCTGGTGGCCGGCGCGATCGACCTGGTCGAGGTGGGTGAAGAGGAAGTCGGGGGCGTATTTGGTGATGGCGGTGACCACGCTGTCGGTGGTGGCGGCGTCGGTGGCGCTTTCGTTGTCGTCATCGGGGACGAGCGGGGTAGAGATGACGACGTCGGCGCGCGGATCGCCGCTGGCCGTCATGGTGGCGATCTGATCCCAGGTGGCGATGGACTGGGTCTTGAGGGTCGGATCGTGGCGTTCGAGGCGGGTGAAGACGGTCGGATACTTCGCGAACGGGGTGGCGTCGAAGTTGTTGTCGGTGATGCCGTGTTTGCTCCCCCAGACGCCGGTGAGCACGGTGGCCCAGGACGGGCCGGAGATGGAGATATGCGGGGCGATGGAGCCGCGGCCGAGTGTGCCTTCGGCGCTGAGCCGCAACAGGTTCGGCGCCCGCACCTCCTCGATCTTGCGGTACATTGTGCCGTCGAGTCCGATGAGGACGACCTTGTCGGCTTGGGGGGCGGCCTGCGCACGCCCGGTGGCGAGGACGGTCGAGACGGCCGCGACGGCAACGGCACCGGAGAAAAGTTGCCTGCGTGCGAGGGGCGTGGTGGCTGCGGTTCGCGCGCTCATATCCCGAACGATCCGGTACGACAGTGCCTTTCGGTAGCGCACCGAGTGAGTGTTCATGGACGTTTCATCGGTCTCGCCATCGCCGGTCGCCTTGCTGAACAGCCACTGAACTCGCGATAGCCAATAGCTATTCATACTGTTCACAGGTGCGTATCGGTGAGGTGAACAGCAGAAACCGGTTGACACGCCGTCCAGCGTGTGGCTGGCTGACCGCCATGTCCCCCGCTGCACCCCTTCGGATCGCCGCCGTCGCGGACCTGCATATGCGCGATGCCGTCGCAGGACGTTTCCGCCCGGACTTCCTGCGACTGAACGCCGATGTGCTGCTGCTCGGCGGCGATCTCACCGAGGGCGGTGGGCCGCACGAAACAGATCTGCTGTGCGCCGAGATCGCCGGACTCGCGATGCCGGTGGTCGCGGTGCTCGGCAATCACGATCACGATCGGCGGCTCGGGTACCGCATCGCGGCCGAGCTCACCGCACTCGGCGTGCATGTGCTCGACGGCGATGCGATCACGCTCGAGCTGCGCGGGCGGCAGGTCGGAATCGCCGGTGTGATGGGTGGCAGCGGTGGGTTTCCCGACTACCCGGGCACACCCGACGAAGGCAGCGCCGAGCACCGCGCCCGGATGCGGCGCGGGCCGTTGGACGCACTGCGGCTGCGTCAGGCGCTGGATTCGCTGAAGTGCGAAACACGTATCGCCTTGACGCATTTCGCGCCGATCATCGACACGCTGGTGGGTGAACCGCCGAAAATCTACCCGGGGCTGGGCTGTCACGATCTAGGTGCGGCCGTGGACGCGGGCAGTGCGGTGCTGGCTATTCATGGACACGCGCACGGAGGAACGGAATTCGGCCGCACTGCGGGTGGGGTGCCGGTGCGGAATGTGTCCTATCCGGTGCTCGGACGCACGTACGCGGTTTATGAGGTGTAGAGCGCTCGCCGTAGACCCGACGGTACGTTCTACCGCATGACGATCGCCCGGTCGCTGTTACTGTTCGCCCTTGCCGCTGTCGCCGAGATCGGCGGCGCCTGGCTGATCTGGCAGGGCTGGCGGGAACATCGCGGGCTGCTCTGGATCGCGGCGGGCGTACTCGCACTCGGCGCCTACGGCTTCGTCGCCACCTTCCAACCGGACCCGAACTTCGGCCGCATCCTGGCCGCCTACGGTGGCGTGTTCGTGGCCGGCTCTCTCGCCTGGGGCATGATCGTCGACAAATTCCCCCCCGACCGCTGGGACTACCTCGGCGCCACCCTCTGCCTCCTCGGCGTCGCCGTCATCATGTACGCCCCCCGCGACTGAACACCGCTACGTGGAAGACGTTGACGCGGTGCGTTATTCGCCGGGAGTGAAGGCCCAGACGGCCGCCGGGCGGCCGGTGGCTTTGACGCGGCGGCGTTCGGTGGTGCGTTCCAGGCCGGAGATGGCGGCCAGGGTGCGGTTCAGGTTCGCCGGGTCGGGGCGGGCGCCGAGGACGGAGGAGCTGAGTTCCACCGCGCGGGTCGCCGGGAATTCGTCACCGGTCAGCGCTCTGGTGAACGCCATATCCTTCCAGAGCAGACGGGCCAGCAGGCCGCGCGCGGCATCGACGATGCGATTGTGGTCGAAGGCCAATTCGGGCACCGCATCGAACGAAACCCATTGCGCGGGCCCGTCATGCGGCCCGACCACCGCCCACATGGCAATGGACAGCGTCGGCCCGCGTGGGTCGCGATTGGGTTCGTCGAAGGTGACCAACTGCCCGACCGCCCCGATCGCCGCTTCCGGTACGCCCAACTTGGCGTGCACCGCCCGCCGCGCCGCCGCGACCAACCGCTCCCCCCGCCCCAGCAGCACCCCCGGCAGCGCCAGCTGCCCGGTGAACGGTTCCATCTCGCGCGGCGCGATACCCACGGTCACCCCGGCATCGTCGGCCCAGAACCGCAATGCCACCACATCAACCGAAACCACGGATTGCTCCACGCCACCCCATCCTGCCGCACCCCGTCCGGCTTCGACCGAGTGGCACACCAACGAAGTTCTAGCCAGCGGCGACGACCCTGGTCGGGATCCGGTTGCGACGGTCCGGGCCGTCTGCGGTGATGACTATCGGGGTACCGAGTTGACGTTCCAGCCAGGGCACCGGGTCGGCCGGCACGGCTGTCAGCAACGGATCGGCCGTTGCCAGCAGGGCGGTGAGGTCGCGCTGGTGGTCGAGGTCTTGCCAGCGGCCCGGCTCGAGGCGGTCGATTACTCCGCGTGAAGTCGCGTATCCCGTTGCGGCGTAGCCGGTTCCGGGCGCGTCCAGGTGGGTGAGGGCGAGGCCGTCGATGCCGCCGGAGACCTCGATGGCGTAGCGGAGCAGGATGGGGTCGAGGTGGCCGCGTCGGAAATGGCCCTGGTAGGGGCCGGTGGAGTTGTGCGGTTCGGGGATGGTCATGGTGGGGTCTTCGGTAGGGAACGGTCCCGCGCCGTGGCGGGTCATGTAGGTGCGGGTGACCCCGAGTGTGTAAGCGGGAGCGCCGATTTCGGCGAGCATGGCGTGCGCGTTACGCGGTTCGACGGTGGACCAGGTGGTGTGCGGGTGGAAGCCGCGCCATTCGTCGAGGAGAACGCCTTGTGCGCCTTCGAAAATCAGGGGGCCGCGTTGCGCCAGGCGGGCGAGTTCGGTGCCGTCGACGATGCGTACGGCGGCGGCGAATTCCCGGTACATCTCGACCAGATCGCGAATCGCTTCGTAGCGGTGCGCGCTCGGGGCGATCAGCGGTCCATAGTGTGCCGCCATCGCCTGCAGCTTGGCGTACAGCACGTCGGGGCGCAGGCAGTCCGAGACGGTCGGCGCATCGTATTCGAGTGCGTAACTTGCTGTTTCGCCGATGCCGCGACCGCAGGAACCGTGCCGCGAGGAACCCCTCGCATCCTCGCGCGCACGGTTGGCGGCGATATGGATCGGGGTCGTGAGCAATGCGCGACCGTCGATCCGCAAGAGCGACAGCGGATCCGGCACGCCAATGGCCGCCAACTGCCGCGATTCACTCGCCAGCGCGATCGGCTCGACCAGCATGTGCCGTGAGAGCAGCGTCGGCACACCGGCAAAGGTTCCGGATCCGAACTGCGCGAAGGTGTGATGGCGACCGTCGGCGATCACATTGTGCGCGGCCTGCGCACCGCCGTTGAATCGCACGACCGCCGATACGTCGAGCCCCGCTTCCGGTGAGCACAGCCAATCGACGGTCGCCCCTTTCCCCGCATCCCCGAAACCGAGGTCGAGCACGATAATGTGCGACGGAATCACCTTTCACCCCTTGCCCTTCCATTGATGCGTTCGAAAGCGCAGTCATTGGACCCGAGCCGCCACGGAGCCTGCGCACCACGATTCGGCCCTGTGCACCGCGATCCGCGTGCCACTGCGGCGTCGGCCACAGGCTCTGCGCTGCGGAACAGCAGCGTGCCCGCGCGATAGCCGCCCGGGGCCGAGCCCCGCATCGGAGCGGCACTCCACCACCTGCAGGATTCAGCCCTGCCCCCGCGACAGGGCACGAAGACTCGGTCCCGTCTTGACGCCCAACGCCTTTCCGACCGAATCGGCCTCCGCCATCGACCCCACGTCACGCAGATCCGCGAGTCCGGCATGCACGTCGATGCGGTCCTCCTCCAGCCCGATGGTGAGTGCGATGAGCTCGCAGACCGCGGCGGGATCGTCGAGCTTCATGAAGTTCTGGCCGAGCAATCCCCGCCAGTGTTCGGCGATCTCGGGATCGTCGAAGTAGCTCGACTGGTTCGGCAGGATGTAGTACACGTGCCAGCGCTGGGCCAGTTCCCGATAGATCGATGCGACCTCGATATCGGTGCGCACGTGATCGCCGATGACGCCCCGGATATGCCGCCCCGCCAACTTCGCCTTGTTCAACTCGTCTCCGATGATGAACAGGTAGCCGCGCTTACCGCGCCGCTCCCATGCGTCCGTCGCGACATGGGCGGCCATGAAATACGCGGCCAGTTCATAACTTTCGGACTTCTGTCCGCCCCCGCCACCCTCCAGCAGGATATTGCGCAATTGCTCGTCCATCCGATTGTCGGATTCGAACTGCCCAACCTGCAGCGGAACGCGGTCGGTATCGGCGTCGCCGATGGCGCCGAACATGATCTGCGGATCCTCCGCATAGCCCTTGCGCTGCAGCAGCCCGTGCAATTTGCCGAGCTTGTCCTGCATGATCCGCGGCACCCGCCCCATCGATCCGGTGACGTCGAACAGCACCGCGATCGGCAGCGAGTTGCCGTGCTCGGCCGAATCCCGGCATTCACGCATGGTGACGCCGAGCGGTTCGAGCGCGGGATGCGCCCGCCAATCCGGATACGGCTGCCCCTGCATCTCCGCGGTGTATCCGAAGTCATCCAGACCTCGACCGGCACGGAAGGTCTTGGCCGCGCGGTAGGCGGTGTCGTCCCAATGTCCGTATCCCATGTCATCACTTCCTCTCGTGAACCTAGTTTTAGTGTATGAGACTAAAACTCGGCTCGTCAAGAGTCCGCTGGTCGCGACCAAGATCATCGATCCAGCGGGATCGGCTCAGGCGTCCTGCCACTCGCGCTTGCGCGCCTCGCGTGCCAGTGCCCGGTCGCGCTGCTCCTCGAACTTGAGCACATCTTTGCCGAGCTGCTCGAGGAATAAGCCGAGTTCCTCGCGCGCCTGTTCGCCGCGAGCCCCGAAGTCGTTGCGCTCGAAGATATTCCACTTGCGCAGCACCGGTGTGACGACATCCTCGAGGTGCTGGCGCAGATCGTAGATGCCGTGTTTGGCCATCAGCACGCTGTTGCGACGCCAGTTCGGCATGCCCGCACCCGGCATCTGGAAGTTGCGGATGATCGCGGAGATCGCTACCAGCGCTTGGTCGGGAGCCAGCTCTATGGCAGCACCGCAGAGGTTGCGGTAGAAGACCATGTGCAGGTTCTCGTCGGCGGAAATGCGCTGCAGCATCCGGTCGGCGATCGCGTCGTTGCAGACCCTGCCGGTATTGCGATGACTGACCCTGGTCGCCAGTTCCTGGAAAGTCACGTAGGCGACACCGGGTAGGAATCCGTTGTCGTCCACCCCGGTCGGGTGCTGCACACCGGCTGTCATACAGACCATCCGCGCATGTTCCAGCGCTACCGGGTCCACCCCGCGGGTGACGACGAGATAGTCACGCATGACGGTCCCGTGCCGGTTCTCCTCGGCGGTCCACCGCCCCACCCAGGTGCCCCAGGCACCGTCCTGGGAGAAGGACTCGGCGATCAGTCGGTGATAGGACGGCAGATTGTCCTCGGTCAGCAGATTGGTAACCATCGCGGCTTTGGCCAGTTCACTCAACTGGGACTGCGCCGGCTCCCAATCGATTCCGCCCATCTCGGCGAAATTGCGGCCTTGGTCCCACGGCACATAGTCGTGCGGGTGCCAGTTCTTGGCCATCGATAGGTGACGGTTGAGATTTTGTTCGGCAACGGGTTCGAGTTCGGTCAGCAACTCCAGCTGTGTCAAGGTATGTGTCACGATCGGATTCCTGTCATCGGATCAGGGGCTCTCTTCCAGAGTGCCCCGATTGCCGCGCCGCCGAAATCCCCTGCGGCGAATTCGTTTCGCCGGAGACACAACGGCTCACTACTGGTTATCGCGAAGACAGGCCGACACGGTATCGCCACAGCGACAAATCGTCATCGACGGTGACCTGATAGTCCCGCCCACCCTGCAGGATGAACATCGGTTTCCCAGCGTGGCGGCAACCGCGACCAGGTCGTACCCGCAGATCCAACCAATATGACGCGGGCAACCCGAGGGTCACTGGCCGAAGTCGACCCCGTCAGTGCACTGTCGACCAATTGCGCCTGCCGAACGATTGCCTCGATCGCGACCTGCGCGGCGGCGCCACCATCGAGCTCCAGTGTCGCGAGATAACGCGTTACCCGCACCGCGGCAGGCCGACGACGCCATCAACGACGAGCTCACGAGACCGACACCAAGGCCACCGCAGCAACCGTCTCGACAATGCAGTAGAACCAGTTGGGGTAGAAGGCGACTCGGTCATCGAGTACCGCGGATACGATGCGGCCGAATGCCATTCCGCCGAGTGCGACTCCGATGGTGATCATGATTCCGGTGCGCAGGGCTCCGTCGTGGGTCGCCGCGACCGCCAGCATTGCCGCCATCGCCAGACCGAATCCGCCGTAGACGGCGCGGATCTCATAGCGCGCCTCGGGTTGCTCGAGGCGAATCCCGAAGGGGCGGGTCAACGCTGCGGGCGCCGCGAGGGCATAGACACCCATCGCGAGGAAGAACACGCCCACGACGGTGTTGACGACAGTTGCCAAGGGAACCTCCTGTTCGAGCCGGAAGGCCAGCATGCTCGATCGGAGCGGGCACTCGCTTCCACAAACGTGCGGTCAGTCGCCGTTGTACTGCAGCGAGCGCCAGGCCTCGATCGCCCAATCCAGTTGCGTTCCGGGAACACTGATCGTGACCAGCAGCAGTTCACCATTGCGGCGACTGGCGATCCCCTGCACGCCGACCTCCGCACCGTCCTCCGAGGGCAACCACCATCCGTCACCGGGACCGCCGCTGACCGGTTCGCCGCGATGACCGGCGGTCGCGTTGGCACCGTATTGCAGCATCGCCGCCGGTGGCGGCCCGGTTTTCGGGTCGCCGACGCGCAGGATGGTGATCTCGATCTGGCGGGTGCCGTCCCAGGCCCACCACCGATCGCCATCCCAGCCGTAGGTGAAATCGCCGGGAATGCGCAGGCTCCACCCTGATACCGGTGTGGTGTGCACCGGGCGGCGGCGGTAGCCGAGCGACACCTGGTCCGCAGCGGCGGCCCGCGCGGACAGATCGGCGGGCGCACCCGGCGCGGCGGCGGCCGAATCCGCGAGCAGCAGCCGTAATTCGTGCCAGGCCGCCCACGGCAGTTCCAGCGCCGCGTCGAGCCGGTGCGCCTCGGCGAGCAAGGCATCGGCCTGGTGCAGTGCGGGCGTGTCATCGGCGTCCGATGGCGCCCGCCAGCGCACGTCGTTCCACATGATGCCCATCGCGGTATTGCGAATCGTCGGCGCGGTCCAGCCGTCCTCCCACCACGGGAAGAACGCGCGCGCGGCCGCCTCGTCGCCATCACGGACGGCCTGGAACCAGTCGCGATCGCGCGGCCCCAACCAGCTCGCGGCCAGCCCGTCGTAGTCGAAACGGTCACTGCCGAGCGACAATCCGATCGAAACCCAGGCGCCCTCGGCAGGCACTTCGGTCAGGACCGTATCCGCGAGACTGCGGATCCACACCAGATAATCGCGCTCGACCTCGGCGCGGTCATCGCCCAATCCGAGCGGATCCTCGGTCCCCTCGTCCCACACGATGTCGAATCGGTGACCCATTTCGTGCAGCACCGCCGCGACGTGCCGGTGATAGCCCGGCCCGGCCGACGCACAACCCGCACTCACCACGACCTGCCCGTGTGCCGCACGCAGATCGACCGGTTCGGCCGCCGGATGCAGCACGGCCAGCAAGCGATCTCCGGAGACCTCCACCGATTTCCGCAATGGCGCGGACGTTGCGGTCCAGCCGACCCGCGCACCGGCGGGGCCGGTCAGCAGCCACTCCCCCACCTGATCGAGGAAGTCCTCGGTGGGCGCGCGGCATACCCCCGCCGCGTGCAACTCGATTCCCATGGATACACATCCTCGTGTCCGCGTTCCGGCGGCGAAAGTCAGGACCCTACACCTAGTCTGCGGACATGGGACCGAGCGGTTACTGCTCGACGAGCCGACGACAGCCGTCCCGCCCGCCGGGCAGGCCCGCGGTATCGAGCCAACGTTCGAGTTGACCGAGCTGCCACAGATCATCGATCTCCACCAGTACCGCGAGGAACGACAGCTGGGCGGCGGACAGATCCGATCCGACGCCGATGGTATCCGGAAAGGCTCTGTGCAGGAAGGAAATACAGTCGTAGTGCACGGTGCTCGGATTCGCCGCCCACGCGGCTTCGATCGCGGCGGGCAGCAGCGTCTCGAAATCATCGACCCGGCTGACGAGTTCGCGGATGACATCGTGGCGCAGCCAGCCGTCCTGTCCGGGCAGATGGCGATCGAACCACCGGTCGATAACCTCCGGATGCTCCAGCGCGGCAAGCAGTTCGTCGGTGGCACGCTGTTCGGCGGCGAATGCGGGGGCGAGGGCGGCGCAGGTGCGCACACCGGGATGGGCGTCGGCGAGCAGTTGCTCCGGACGGCCGCCGTTGAGGCCGGAAATCCGTGCGGCAGTGGCACGTTCGGCCGGATCCGACATGGTCGGGGCGATCTCGTCCAGCCGCTGCAGCTGCGCGGCCCGCTGCTCGGCATAGGCCGGATGCGCGGTGAGTTCGATCAGCGCCCGCAGCGCGGCCATGCGCACCGTCACATCCGGATCGTCGATCAGGGGCTCGACCGCCGCAATCACGCCCGGAATAACTGCGCGACAAGCGATCTCGTCCCGGGCCCGCATCGCCGCGCGGAATTCGTGGTCATCGATGGCGGCCAGCAAGCCCGGCGGCGTCGGAACATGTTCCACCAGAAGGGCATTCGCGGGATCGGGCCCCAATTCCAGTAGCCCGGCACGCCGATTCGCCTTGACGCGCTGCAGATCCTCTTCGGTACGGCCGGATGGATGGGCCTCGGCATACAACTGCTCATCGGAGATCCCCGAACAACACCCCTGCGCGAAGACCTCGAGATAGTCCAGCAGCGCGACGCGCAACGGTCGCGGACCCGGATCCCACGGCAGTATGCCCTCGACCTTCATCTCGGCATGCGGACGCGCCAGCAGTTCGGCGACGATCGCGACGAACGGCGCGGTCGCGGAGTACACACTGCCCTGATGCAGTAACGCGGCGTCGAGATAGCCGACCGCGTCGACGCAGGACTCGGCATCACCGTCCATCAGGGCCCGCAGGTGCGCCGGAGCATCCGCCGCCGGGCCGTAAGCATGTTCCAGCTCGGCCCAATCGACATCGGCTATCGCCCGCAACACCGGATCCACCGGACTGATCATGCTGCAGCCGAGCACGTCCATCAACTCGAGCGAAACACTTGCGTTACCCGACGGGCCTAGGGCGCCGGTTCCAGATGATCGCCGATCAGCATGGTTCCCGGTCCGCGCCGCGCGCCGGGACCATGCCGCCAGTCCACATTGTCGGCAGTGAGCGGCCCGCCGCAGTCCCGGCAGACCACCACTCCGGAAGTGGGATGTCCGCAATCGCGATGCACGACCAGCGCGGGTGGCCCGGCGGGCCCGGCAAGCCACTTATCGCCCCATGTAATGAGCATGGTGAGCACCGGATACAGATCGCGCCCCTGCTCGGTGAGCACATATTCGTGGCGCACCGGATTCGCCTGATAGGCCCGGGCTTCGACGATCCCGTACTGCCGCAACGCATCCAGACGCGCGGTCAGGACATTGGAGGCGATACCGAGGTCACGGCGGATGTCCTCGAACCGGTTCACCCCGACGAACAGGTCGCGCAGGATCAGCGGCGTCCACCGCTCCCCGACCACGTCGAGCGTTCGCGCGATCGAGCACACAATGTCGGACATGGCAGCTTTGGGCACCCACCCATCGTAGTCCATTGCTTTTTGCAAGCGACTACGTTACGTTGCGAAACAACCAACCGTGAAGGGGTGATCGAGACATGTCCGATGCTGTGGCGCGGTTTCGCGAGGCGACGGAGGCCAGCGATTTCGATGCGCTGATGACAACACTCGCACCCGATGCCGCGCTGACCTCTCCGGTCTCCGGCAGGTTGGTCTTCCGCGGTCACCAGGATCTGCGCATCCTGCTGGCCGCGGCGTACGGCAGCCTCGGCCGGCTGCGCTGGACCGAGCACATCGGCGAGGGTGCGCGCCGAGTTCTGCTCGCCGAGGCCGCCGTCGGACCGTTCCGGATGACCGAGGCCATGATCCTCGAATTGGCCGCCGACGGCCGCATCCGCCGCCTCGAACCGCACCTGCGGCCCTGGCTCCCGCTGACCCTGCTGGCAGTGAAGCTGGCGCCGCGCCTACTTCGTCATCCGGGCGTCATGCGGCGCGCGCTATCACGTTTCGACCAGCCCCTCACCGGTTAGCTCGAGTCGTCGGGTCACCCCGATATCGTCGAGGAAACGGGCGTCGTGGCTGACGACGACCAGTGCGCCCTCGTAGTTGGCCAGGGCCTGGGTGAGATGATCGAGGCTGGGCAGGTCGAGGTTATTGGTGGGCTCGTCGAGCAGCAGCAGCTTCGGAGCCGGATCGGCGAGCAGGAGCATGGCCAGGGCCGCGCGCAGGCGTTCACCGCCGGACAGTGCCGCCGCCGCGACATCGGCGTCGGCGCCGCGGAACAGAAAGCGGGCCAGTTGGGCTCGGATCTGTTCGGCGGCGGCATGCGGTGCAGCCGCGGCGACATTCTCGAAGACCGTCCGCTGTTCGTCGAAGATGTCGAGGCGCTGCGGCAGTATGCGCCACGGCACCTGCGGCGGTTCGGCGGCGACGCGGTGCAGCAGTGTGGTTTTGCCCGCGCCGTTGCGGCCGGTCAGTGCGATCCGCTCCGGCCCGGAGACCCGCAATGTCACGGTCGGACCGCACGCCAATTCCACCTCCTCGAGATCGATGACGTCCTGGCCCGGGTAGAGCCGGGTGTCCGGCAGGTCGATCCGGATCTGCCGGTCGTCGCGCAACAGGTCCTCGGCCTGCTGCAGCTGCTCCTTCGCGGTGTCCAGCTTTTCGATGTGGTTGTTGCGCAGCTTGCCCGCCGATACCTGCGCCGCTCGCTTGCGTGCGCCCATGACGATCTTCGGCTCCCGCTTGTTCTCGAACATCTTCTGCCCGTAGCGGGCTCGGCGATCGAGTTTTATCCGGGTCTCGACCAGTTCACGTGCCTGTTTGCGAACATCACTGCGCGCGTCCCGGATCGCTGCGCGCGCCACCTCCTGCTCCGCTTCGACGATCCGCTCGTATTCGCTGAAATTGCCGCCGAACAAACGCAATTCACCCTGACGCAGTTCGGCGATGGTGGACATCCGCTCCAGCAGCTCGCGGTCGTGGCTGACCGTGAGGACGGTGCCGGAGAACTGGGCGACGACCTCGTAGAGGCGTTGGCGGGCAACGTGATCCAGGTTGTTGGTCGGCTCGTCGAGCAACAGCACGTCCGGATCGCGCAGCAGCTCGGCGACCAGGCCGAGTAGCACCGTCTCGCCGCCGGAGAGGGTTTCGAGGCGGCGGTCCAGCTGTTCGGTCGAGTCGGCGAGATAGTGCAGGCCCAGTCGGCCGAGCAGCGCGATGGCACTCTCCTCGACGTCCCACTGCGCGCCGACGATATCGAAGTCGGACTCGTCGCCGATGCCGGATTCGATGCGGTGCAATGCCTTTCGCGTCTCGGCGATGCCCAGCACCGCGTCGACGCGCTGACCGTCACCGAGTCCGAGATCCTGGCGCAGGTATCCCAGCCGCCCGGTGAGCGAGATCGAACCGCGCGCCGGGGCCAGCTCACCCGCGATCAGCCGCAGCAGAGTGGACTTGCCCGCACCGTTGCCGCCGACCAGGCCGAGGTGGCCCGGTCCGAGCACCGCGTCCAGACCGTTGAAGACGGGGGTGCCATCGGCCCAGGAGAAAGTGAGATCGGAAAGAGACAGATTGGTCATGTGGACCCCAGAGGTTGCGCGGGAATGCGGCGCACAGGATGCGGGCCGCCCGAGTGGCTACCTCATGAGAGCAACGACATGACTCCGATCAACGGGGATAAGACCCGTCTAGATTAAACACATCCGCGGATGTTGTGCCACTGATATTCGGATCACATTCTGTGTCCGGAGCGCCGCGGCGGCTCCGAGCTATGGGTGACAGCGCCACACCGAGACAGAGGAAGGAGCACCCGAGTAACCCCCTCGACTACCCGGTCCGCCCACACTGAACGCCGAACTACCCGCCAGTCCCGATCACCGCCGCGATCTCCGCCGACAGCGGATACGGCCGCTCAACTGGAAGCGCATCACCCGCTGCGGACATTTGCCCGGCGATCACCAGTTCGTGGATTCGCCGCGCCTGATCGGTTACGTCTCGAATCTCGGTGATCCAGGTATCCACATACGCATCGACAGCCTCCCCACCGAGACCGACTTGCAGCGACCGATGGCCGAGCGGCCGGTGATGCAGATCCCGTTCCGGATCCCATTGGATCCGAACCGGACTCGTCCGCAATCGCTGCGTCCACGCACGGCGATCCGAATACTGCTCCGGCACATAGTGACTCATGCAGGCTCGCGCCAGTGCCCATTCGAATCCGGTGCGCGTCATGGTGATCGCGAGCACCCGCTCCTGTCCGGGCTTGCGTGCCCATCCGCAGCGATACATCATCCACAGGAACGACGGTTTGATCCACGTCATCCGCTCCCGCTTGAACGGACTCACGAAAGTCCCTGCGGCCAGGGCTGGTTCGGCAATCTGCGGCGAATACGCTTGATAGACAACTACTGTCGAATCGTCGTACGAAGCCCGAATCTGCCGCGTCGGCGCGGAAACATCCACCCCGCGATCCTCGCAGCTCGAATCCGAGCCGGCAAACCCGGCCGAACGACCTAGACCCGAACCACCGAGGTCAACGGGTAATCGCCCTGGCGATCCCGGCCATTGAGGAAACTCAACTCCAGCACCACTGCGGCCGCGATGATTTCGGCACCGGCGGTCTGGAACAGATCCGCGGCGGCAGCCAATGTGCCGCCAGTGGCCAGCACATCGTCGAGCAGCAGAATGCGCCGCCCCTTCAGCTCGACTCCGTCGGCCGGAATCTCGAGCGATGCGGTGCCGTACTCGAGGCTGTACTCACGCGAGATGACCGGCGGCGGCAACTTTCCAGCCTTGCGCACCGCCATGACACCGGTTCCCAGCGTCGCGGCAACGCCGGCCCCGAGGATGAATCCGCGCGCGTCTACGCCCGCAACCAGGTCGGCATCGGGCGCGCACGCCGCGAGGCAGTCGATGACGGCCCGGAAACCCTCCGGATCGGCAAAGACCGGCGTGAGATCGGCGAAGCGAATGCCGGGAGAGGGGAAATCGTCGCGCCAGCGGGTCAGGCGTTCGACCAGTTGGGCCGCCTTACCTGTCCGCTCGGCTAGGACGTCGTCCGATTCCACCGCCGCATGCTTGCTCATCGACACCTCTCCATGGTTACTCACCCACCAACACCTGTCACCGCTTCAACACCCAGCGGTCCATGTTCCAGCCGGTGCCCGCCTGGGTGGGTCCGGCTATGCCGTTCTGCAAACCGTTGCCGAACGCGATTGTGCGGGGTGTGACGAACAACGGAATGCTCGGCATCTCCGCCCACAGCAGGTTCTCGGCCTCGGTGCGCAGATTCAGCGTTGTGGTCGAGTTGTCGTCGCCCGCAAGCTGATCGGTGATCGAATCGTAGCGGCCGTTACCGAAGCGACCGAAATTGAGCCCGCTACCGGTGCGCAACGCGCTGGTAGCGGCCACACCGGTCTCGGATCCGGCCGGACCCGGGGCCGATGCGGTGCTGCCGAGGACGGCGTCGACTTTGCCCTCGGTGAGCTGAGACGGCGTGAAATCAGCGGATCCGGCATCCACCACATTGATACCGGCCGGTTTGCATGCGTCGGCGATCATCTGCACGGTCTGCGCGCGCCGATCGTCCGGCTTCACATATCCGATCCGAATGGTCGGCTTGGCCGCACCGGCGCTCGCGGCCGCGGCGGTCGCATCACCGCCTCGGTACTTGTCGGCCGCGCCGATCACGTTCGGGTAGTACAGCGAATCCTGCTGTGTGATACGAGAATTCAGCACCGCCGTGCCGAGTCCGGTCTTCGGCGCATCCTTGGCCTTGCCGAGCTTGTCGAACAGGTCCTGGCGCGGCACACAAAATGCGAAACCGCGCCGCGCGTCGGCCGTGGCGAACACTCCCGAAGTAGCGAGCACCAACTGCTCAGCACCGCGCCCAGGCACGGTTCGCACCGAGAACCCGTCCAGATTGATGTCTTTCACCGATCCCGCGCCGATATCGATGACCCCGACCGCATTGTCGCCGACCTTTGCCTTCAGATCGGCCGTCTTCGGATACACGACGATCCGCCCGGTCTCGGGCTTGTTGCCCCACCAGCGCTCGTTGGCGACCAGCACCAGACCGTCTTTGGCGGAGTAGGAATCGATCCGATACGGCCCCGACGACGGGAACCGTGAGAGATCCACCTTGTCTGCGCCGATCGTCCACCCGTTGTTCCAGAAGTCGGCGATCCGCTGCAACGAGGCCTGATCACCGGACTGCACGGCCGTCACCACATTCGGCACATTCGCCACCCGAGCGGCGACATGCGCGGGCATCAACTCACCCGCGGTGAACAGGTTGCGCCACGGCAGGTAGTGGTGGTCGGCGCGGAACACGACGGTGGCGTCCTTGGATCCCGGCTGACAGTCCACCCGTTCGATATCGGCGTATCCGGCGGTGCTCGCGGCGTCGAAGAGCGGAACCTGGCCGCGGTCACCGGGTTTGGTGTAGCGGCCGCTGCGCGCGGCCCAGGCGAGCACCAGATCGTCACATGACGTCGGCACCCCGTCGGAGTACACCCCGTCCGCATTGAGCCGGTACTGCACCGTCTGCGCCTCGCCCGGCACCTCTTTCGCGGTGCCGACATCGGTGTCCGCGACCTGCTGACCGTCCGGTCCGGTGTAGAAGAACCCGGTCAGCACCCGCGCGAACACCGCATCCGAGCCGGTTCCCGCACCGAGCGTAGTGCCGCCGTTGTAGGTGGCGATCACGGCGTCGACGGCATAGCCGATGGAGGGCACCTGGTTCTGGCTGGAGCACCCGGCCATCACCGTGGCTGCCACGGTGCCCGCAGCCACCGCTCCGATCAGACGTGCCCCTAGCGACTGCTTCATATATGCAAACCCCTGCCGTCGGCTGTCAGTGCCTGCGCTTGTTCCGCTTTCCGCTCGGCCGTGCGCCCGGACGCGGAGCCTGTCCGGGTTCCCGCACGGGACGCGCACCCAGCTCCCGGCCGGTCGCCGCGCCCGCGCGTCGCTCCGCCTCGGCTCCCGCACGCGCCGACGCAAGTCCGGCCCGCTTGTTGAGCACCTTCTTGGTGTGCGCCGCGACCGGACCCCACCGCTCCTTGATCGACACCAGCAGCGGCACCGCGAAGAAGATCGACGAATACGCGCCGACGATCATGCCGACCAGCTGCACCAGCGCCAGATCCTTCAGCGTGCCGACGCCGAGCAGCCACACCGCGATCACCAGCATGCCGACAATCGGCAGGATGCCGATGACCGTGGTGTTGATCGACCGCATCAAGGTCTGGTTCGCCGCGAGATTCGCCTGTTCGGCATAGGTGCGCCGGGTCGTGTTGACCACACCGCGGGTGTTCTCCTCGACCTTGTCGAAGACGACGACATTGTCGTAGAGCACATAACCGAGGATGGTCAACAGACCGATCACCGCGGCGGGTGTCACCTCGAAGCCGACCAGCGAGTAGATGCCCGCCGTGACGATCATGTTGAAGAACAGCGAGGCGATCGCCGCGATCGACATATCCCGTTCGAAGCGGATCGCGATATAGACCATGGTGAGCGCGATGAATACGACCAGCGCGATCAAGGCCTTCTTGGTGATCTGGCTACCCCAGGTCTCGCTGATCTCGGCGATGCTGATCGCATTGCGCGAAACGTTGCCGTCCTTGTCCTTCGGCTGGAAGGCATTGAACAGCGCGGTCTGCAGCGCGTCGGTCTGGGTGGCGCTCAACGTGTCCGAGCGGACCTGGATGGTCTCCGCCGATCCGGATCCCACCTTCTGCACCGTCACCGGGGCATGGCCGATGGTCTGGGAGTAGATGTCCTCGACCTTCTGCGTGGTGGCCGTGCCCGCCGCGGGCAACTGGATGCGCGAACCGCCCGCGAAGTCGATGCCGAGGGTGAATCCGCGAATTCCGATGCTCAGCAACGAGATCAGCACAAAGGCCGCGGTCAGCGCGTAGTAGAAACGCCGCCGGCTGACGATCTTGAATCCGCCGGTACCGGTGTAGAGGCGCTCGAAGATGCTGTGCTTGGGCGTCTCGAAATCGTTCACCTCGTCGGCGAACGGCTCCAGGGTCGAGTTCGTCATCGTGCCGTCTCCTTAACCAGCGCCTCGCCGGCCCTACGCTCCCTGGCCACTTCCTGAATCGCACCGAGCCCGTTGACCGACGGCTTCGCCCAGAACGACGAGCGCGAGGCCAGCATCATCAGCGGCGCGGTCACCAGGTACAGCACGATGACGTCGAGGACGGTGGTGATACCGAGGGTGAACGCGAAGCCCTTCACCTGACCGGCGGCCAGGATGTAGAGCACCACCGAGGCGATGAGGCTGACAGTCTTACCGGAGAGGTTGGTGCGCTGGGCCCGCTGCCAACCGCGCGGCACCGCCGAACGGAAGCTGCGACCCTCCCGCATTTCATCTTTGATGCGTTCGAAGAACACCACGAAAGAGTCGGCGGTCAGACCGATGCCGATGATCAAACCGGCGATACCGGCCAGATCCAGCGTGAATCCGATCCACCGGCCGAGCAGCACGATGATGCCGTATACCGCCACACCCGAGGCGATCAGCGAGAATCCGGCGAGGAAGCCGAGCATCCGGTAGTAGAGCAGGCAGTACAGCAGCACCACCGCGAGACCGATCGCACCCGCGAGCAGACCCGCGCGCAGCGAGGACAGACCCAGCGTTGCCGAAACTGTCTCGGCCTCGGAGGTCTGGAACGACAGCGGCAGCGAACCGTACTTCAGGGTGTTCGCGAGCTCCTTGGCGCTGGCCGCGGTGAAGCTACCGGAGATGGTGGTACGACCGCCCTGCTGCGGACCCGACTGCACGACCGGTGCGCTGACCACCTTCGAGTCGAGTACGAATGCGACACGCTTGTTGATGTATTCACCGGTCAGCGAGGCCCACGCATCACTACCACCGGATTTGAATTCGAGGTTCACCTCGTGGCGCGCCTGCTGCTGGTTGAGTCCAGAGGTGGCGTCCTTGATCTCCTGGCCGTCGATGCGGCTCTTGTCCAGCAGCAAGATTTCCTTGCCGTCGGTGGAGCAGGTGACCAGCGGCAGATTCGGATCGTCGTTACCGGCCAGCGGGTCGGACTTGGTGCAATCCATCGCGGCCATCGCGGCCTGCTGCACCGTGGGATCGGTGCTCTGCCGGACCGCCTTGGCGTCCGCGATCTCCTTCTTCGCCTGCTCCTGCGGCGTCAGGCCGCCAGGCGGGGCCGGCGGCGAAGTCGGGGCCTGCGCGGGAAAGACGCGCGGCTGCGGGGTCGACTCCGCCGCGGGCGCGGACTCTGTGGTCGGCACCGCCTCGGTGGTGGGCGCGGGCTGGGTCGGCACGGTGCCATCGGGGTTGAGCTGGGTGGTATCCGGCACAGTGCCCTGCGTTGCCGCGCCCGGCGTCCCCGCCGTACCCGTCTGTGGCGTGGCCTTGCCGCCGACCGCGGGCACCGCCGACAGCACCGGACGGATGTAGAGCTTGGCGGTCGTCGCCAGCGCCTTGGCCTGGCCACCATCGTCACCGGGAACCGTGATCACCAGGTTGTCGCCGTCGATGACGACCTCGGAGCCCGAAACACCGAGACCGTTGACGCGGTTCTCGATAATCGTCTGCGCCCGGCGCAGGCTGTCCTGGTTGGGCTTGCTGCCGTCGGGGGTGCGTGCGGTCAATGTGACTCGGGTACCACCCTGCAGGTCGATGCCGAGCTTGGCGGTCGGGGAATGGTCACCGGTGAAGAACACCAGCGCATAGATCACGGCCAGCAGCACGGCGTAGACGCCGAGCAGCCGGAGCGGATGCGCCGATCCCTGGGAAGGTGGCACAGTTCGTCATCTCCTAGGCGGAAGTCGAGGGTGGAACAGGCGGGCACGCACGGCCGGGCACCCGGACGGATGGCCCGCGGCGATCTGCAGCACGCGGGCTGGCCCTTTCGAGCGACCTGCAAGCAATCGCTACGGGAGCCGGTAAAACCGATCAGTCCTTGGTCAGCCGGGTCTCGGTCTGCTCCGCGGACTCCTCGATGAGACCGGCCTCGGTCTCATCGGTCACGGTCTCATCCGTGGTCTCGTCCTCGGTGCGTACATCGCGGATGGCCTGACGCAACCACGTGGTGACGACGTCCTCGGCGATCTCGAGATCGACCGTGGTGTCATCGAGATCGACCACGGTTCCGTACAGACCCGACGTGGTGGTGACCTGATCGCCGACCTTCAGGCTTTCCTGCATGGACGTGACCTTCTCGGCCTCGCGCTTCTGACGGCGCACACCGAGGAACATGGGCACGAGCAGGGCTACCAGTAGGAGCGGAAACAGAAGTTCCATCGTCGAAGTCAGTCCCTAGTCTGTGGGTGGGAATGGGCAATTACCCCAACAGTCTGCCAGCTCATGTCGTCACCACCACACCGGCACACCCTCGAGTCCCGGAATCTGGATCTCGAGCCGTCCGGGACAGCACGCGCCCCGCGACCGAGCGACGGTCGCGGGGCTGCGCAACGGAGCGTTTCTAGGCGGTCTTGCCGTAGGTGTAGTCGTCGAGCGGGAAGCTGACCGCCTCGCGGTGGGCGTTGACGGTGCTGGTCGGACGCAGTAGCGCGGCCTCGCCGTGCTGGTTGAAGTAGTAGCTGCGCGCGGTCGCGCAGTCACCGCCGTAGAACACCGAGGAACCCAACTTCTCGGTGACGCGGTCCAGGAACCGGGTGTTGGCCTGCTCGGTCACCTCGAAGGTGGTCTCGCCGCGCCGGAACATCTCACCGAGCAACCGGCCCATGTGCTTCATCTGGGCCTCGATGGTGGTGAAGTAGGACAGGCCGCTGTAGGAGTAGGGGCTGTTGAGGCTGAGGAAGTTCGGGAACTTCGGCACGGTGATGCCCTCGTAGGCCTGGAAACGGTTGTCGCGCCAGAACTTTCCGAGGTTGATGCCGTCGCGGCCGATGATCTCGATGGCCGGGAAATTCACGTCCCACAGGTTGAAGCCGGTGGCCAGGATCAGGGTATCGATCTCGGTCTTGTGTCCGTCGGCGGTGACGATGCCATCGGCCTCGATGTGATCGATCGAATTGGTCTCCAACCGGACATTGGGCTGGTTGAACGTCTTGAAGTACTGGTTGGAGAAGGTGGGGCGCTTACAGCCGAAGTCGTAGTGCGGGGTGAGCTGCTTGCGAATCTCCTTATCGCGCACCTGGGCCCGCAGATGCGCCTTGGCGAGTACGCCCGCGGCCATATTCAGCGGCTTGGCCTGCTTGAAGTGCAGTACGCCGACCACCATGAGCGCCTCGAGCATGCTGGTGTTGACCAGCCGGGCGGCCTTCTGAGTGGCGGGCACGCGCGCGAACAGCTTCTGCACCGGCGCGGGAATCGCGGTGTCGATCTTCGGCACGACCCAGATCGGGGTGCGCTGGAACACGGTGAGTTCCTCGGTCTTCTTCGCGGCCTCGGGAATCAGTTGCACCGCGGTGGCGCCGGTGCCGATGATGGCGGCCTTGCGACCCGAGAGGTCGAAATCGTCCTCCCACGCGGTGGTGTGGATGATCTTGCCCGCGAAGGAATCGATGCCGGGAAACGGCGGCGTGTAGGGCTGGGACAGGAAGCCGGTGGCGGTGAGGAGGTAACGGCCGGTGACGGTTTCACCGCCCGCGATGGAGACGGCCCAGTGCTGGTGCTCCTCGTCCCACCGCGCGCCGTCCACCACTGTGCCGAAACGCATCCGGCGGCGCAGGCCGTACTTGTCGGCGACGTGGGCGGCGTACTTCTTGAGCTCCTTGCCGGGTGCGAACAGGCGCGTCCAATACGGGTTGGGCTCGAAGGAATACGAGTAGGTCACCGAGGCGATATCGACCGCCAGACCCGGGTAGTGATTGACATGCCAGGTGCCGCCGAGGTCGTCCTCCCGCTCCAGAATGACGAAATTGCTCAGACCCAGCCGGTCGAGCTCGATACCCGCTCCCATGCCGCCGAATCCCGCACCGATCACGACCGCGTCGTATTGAGGCGCCACGTCGAACCTCCTGCTTAAACATTCCATCGGAAATGTAGGAACCATTCCTCACGGAATGACACATCATTCCGTTTGTGAACACCGTATCATCGGTCAGGTGACGAAGCCATCCACGCGTGCGCCCCGCCCAGCGGCCGGAAATGCGATCCAGCGACGCAAGGCCGAACTGCGGCAGGAAATCATCGACACCGCCTTCGTCTGCTTCGCCGAGAAGGGCTATCACGCCACCGGCATCGCCGACATCGCCAATGAGCTGGGCATCGGCCACGGCACCTTCTACCGGTACTTCAGCAATAAGCGCGAGATCATCGACGTGGTCATCGACGATCTGGCCGCGCGGATCATCGAGGCGCTCGGCACCGACAACGCACCCGACGCCGCCACCTCCCTTGACGAATATCGCGCTCAGATCGACCGCATCGGCGCCGCGCTCACCCGGATACTCGTGGACGACCGCCGCGTCGCCCAACTGCTGCTGTTCCATGCCACCGGCATCGATGACGAACTCACCGCCCGGCTCTACGGTCTGCTCGATATGGCCGACGCGCTCACCGCGGGCTATCTGTCGCACGGTGTCGAACTCGGTTATCTGCGTGCGGATCTCGACACCAAGTACACCGCCAAGGCGGTGACCGGCATGCTGCTCGCGGGCATCGTGCACGGGCTGCGCAATCCGGACGAGGCCGCGGTGCAGGAGTTGAACGAGGCGATCCGGCGGCTGCTGATCGATGGCGTGCGCAAGGACTGAAATCGGCAAATCTCCAGCGGCTACGTGAGCCGATTCCGGCTAGGGTGGACCCGGATCGACCGGCCAACGGGGGCAACACGTGTTCGGCAGAGACCGCCTAGTCCGAAAAAACCGCATTCGACGCGAGCAGGGCAGCGCCCCTGGAACAATGTCGCGGGTGACCCCCGACGACGTGAGCCGAATCCACTTCGCCATGCCACCTTTGGGGCACCGCGGCTACCACGCCGATGAGGTCGACGCGTTCCTGGAACTGGTCTCGGCGACATTGGCCGGTCAGGGTGTGCTGACCGCCGACGATATCCGGCACGTCGCCTTCGACGCCCCACGCTTCGGTGGCCGCGGCTATCAGGCCGATCAGGTCGACGAATTCCTGGACCGGGTCCGCGTGGAACTGGAATTCCGGCAGCGCGGTTCCCGCCCGGTCCCCGCCGCCGGCAATGGTTCCGGGCCCGCCGCATTGCTCACCCCCGACGATGTGCACCGCATGCAGTTCACCCAGGCCGCTGTCGGCCGCCGCGGCTACGACACCGAAGAAGTCGACGCCTTCCTCGACCTGGTCGCGGCCACCCTCGCCCACGGCGGCCCCGGCAGCCTGACCGTCACCGACGTCCGCGCCGTCCGATTCACCGAGGCCCGCCTCGGCACGCGCGGCTACAGCCGCGACGAGGTCGACGCCTTCCTGGATCTGGTCGTCACCGCCCTCGAACACAACCACCGCTAGAGCACGGTCAGTCGAAGAGGTCGAGGGTGGGGTGGGGTTCGCGACCGCGGACTTCGATGGAGCCGAAGACGAGATCGGGCGGCGGCACGAGGCCGAGATGTTCCCAGGCGGCGGCGGTGGCGACGCGGCCGCGCGGGGTGCGGGCCACCATGCCCGCTCGGACGAGGAACGGCTCGCAGACCTCTTCGACGGTCGCGGCCTCCTCCCCCACAGCGACCGCGAGGGTTGAAACACCAACGGGCCCACCGCCGAAGCTGCGGACCAGCGCGCCGAGGACGGCGCGGTCGAGGCGGTCCAGGCCGAGGACGTCCACGTCGTAGACTTCGAGTGCGGCCTGCGCGATGGGACGGGTGATCACGCCGTCGGCACGAACCTCGGCATAGTCGCGGACGCGGCGCAGCAGGCGGTTGGCGACGCGGGGGGTGCCGCGGGAGCGGCCCGCGATCTCGGCGGCGGCATCGCGGTCGATGGTGACACCGAGAATATGGGCCGAGCGCAGCAGAATGCGCAGGAGTTCTTCGGGATCGTAGAAATCCATATGGCCGGTGAAGCCGAAACGGTCGCGCAGCGGACCGGTGAGCGCACCCGAGCGGGTGGTCGCGCCGACCAGCGTGAACGGCGCGATATCCAGCGGAATCGACGTTGCCCCAGGACCTTTCCCGACGACCACGTCGACGCGGAAATCCTCCATGGCGAGGTAGAGCATCTCCTCGGCCGGCCGGGCGATCCGGTGGATCTCATCGATGAACAGCACATCGCCCTCGACCAGATTGCTCAGCATCGCGGCGAGATCGCCCGCGCGTTCCAGCGCCGGACCGGAGGTAATGCGCAGTGCCGTACCGAGTTCGGCGGCGATGATCATCGCCATACTGGTCTTGCCGAGCCCGGGCGGACCGGACAGCAGCACATGGTCCGGGGTGCCGCCGCGCTGTTTGGCGCCGCGCAGCACCAGCGCGAGCTGTTCACGGACGCGCGGCTGGCCGATGAAATCGTCGAGGGACTTCGGGCGCAGACTGGCCTCGATATCACCATCGGACTTGAGATAGCTTGCGCTGACCTGGGATTCGGCGTCCGGTTCGGGATCGTGATCCATGACGTCTTACCGATTCTTCCCCAGCGAGCCGAGCGCCGCCCGCAGCGCCTTCGACGTATCGGCGGCGGGATTTTCGGCGAGTACCGCATCGACCGCGGGTTCGGCCTGTTTGACCGGGAATCCGAGTCCGACCAGCGCCTCGACAACCTGCTCGCGCACCGGTGTGAGCACCGGCGTCGGCGTACTGCCGGGCGGACCCGCCTGCACCGGAACAAGATTCACCTTGTCGCGCAACTCGACAACCATGCGCTCGGCCCCGCGCTTGCCGATGCCGGGCACCCGGGTCAGCGCCGCGACATTGCTCTCCGCCAGCGCCTTGCGCAGCGCCTCGGGCTCGAGCACTGCCAGCACCGCCATGGCCAGCCGGGGTCCGACTCCGGAGACGGTCTGCAAAAGGCCGAACAGGTCACGGGATTCGGTATCGGCGAATCCGAACAGCGTCATCGAATCCTCGCGCACGATCATCGCCGTGAACAGCCGCGATTCCTCGCCGCGGGTCAGGGTGGACAGCGTCGCCGGGGTGACATTGAGCCGGTAGCCCACGCCCGCCGCCTCGATCACCACATGATCGAGCGCGATCTCGAGCACCTCACCGCGTACCGACGCGATCACCCGCGCACCACCTTCCGTTGTTCGGCAAGCCGCTGTGTATACCGACGTTGTGCCTCGGCGGCGCGCGCCTCGGCCTCGGCCATCCGCGCCATCAGCGGCGCCCGCCAACAATGACAGATCGCCAGGGCCAGCGCATCGGCCGCATCCGCCGGTTTCGGCGCGACCTGGAGGCCGAGGATACGCGTCACCATCGCGGTCACCTGAGCCTTGTCCGCGGTGCCGTTGCCGGTGACGGCGGCTTTCACCTCACTCGGGGTGTGGAAGGCCACGGGTATCCCGCGGCGCGCGGCGGCCAGCGCGATCACGCCGCCTGCCTGGGCGGTGCCCATCGCGGTGCGCACATTGTGCTGCGCGAACACCCGCTCGATCGCGACCGCGTCGGGTTTGTGCGTCTCCATCCAGTGTTCGGCGACGTCGGCGACGCCCATCAGCCGGTGTGCCAGGTCCATATCCGCGGGGGTGCGCACCACGTCGACGTCGAGCGCCGTCACCTTCCGCCCCAGCCCGTCCTCGACGATGCTGAGGCCGCACCGGGTGAGTCCCGGGTCGACGCCCATCACCCGCACACGATCCCCTCTCGAAGGCACGAACAACTGTTCGAGAGTCTAGTGGACGGCGTGGGCGGCCTTCACCAACGACACGGCGCCCGTCCGGGATTCGGCTAGTCGAAGGAGTGGTAGCAGCTCACATACGCGTAGGTGCCGGAGTCCGAATCCTCGACGACCACCTTGCCGTCCTGCAGGATTCGACAGGTCACCGTGCCGCCGCTGGATCCGCTGACAGTCGCCGACACCCGGCCCGTGCGAACGTATCCGGTCACGGTCACGGCCTTGGTCCACGGCAGCGGTGCATCGTTGGCATTGGCGGTATCGAAATCGCCACTGTTGTAGGAGATATCGGCGGTGCCCGAACCCGAGACCTCGTAGGTGATCGAGGTTTCCTTCTTCGATTCCTTGTCGAGCCGGTAGGCGATTGATCCGAAGACCGCGACGCAGCCGCCGACGGTGAGCACGATCGCCAGGAAGACGCCGCCGAGCACCCACGGCCACACCGGCTTGCCCTTGGGCGGCTGCGGCGGATATCCCGGGTAGCCCGGATACCCCTGCCCCGGATAACCCGGGTACTGCGGCGGCGGTTGATAAGTCATGTGCACCCCTCCTGAATCCTGCACGACCAGCTACTGGACTTTACCGGACAAGAGGTTCGGAGCCCGGGTTCACCTGTGCGGTTATCGACATGCGATCGACCGGCGTTTCAGGGTCGCCCAGGTTCATCGGAGCGAATTCACAGGCTTTCTCGAGGAACGGTCTCGACAATGCCGTAGGTGCCCGTAGTCCGTGCCCCGCTCGCCGCACCCGCGACCCCCGTGACACCGCCGCCGCCACCGCGGCTGCCTTCGGCGAATCTGAATCCGAGCTATCAGAACGGCTTTCATCACGGCGTATCACTGCTGCACGGCTGGCTGCCGGTGACCGTCGAACTGGTCGCGGTGGCCGCGTTGATCCTGGCGATCGGCTGGCGGACCCGGCGCTGGCGGCTGGTGCTGCTGCCGGTCTGCGTGGTGCTCGGTGCGGCGGGCGCGGTGGCCGCGTGGGCGTATGTGAATGATCAGGGGCTGGCCTCGGATCCGGCGCCGGTCGAGTTGTGGGCCTGTGTCGGCGTCGCGGTCGCGGCGGTCGCGGTCGCCGCGCTCGGTTGGCGCAGTGCCAGGTGGTGGCGGCGTGGCGTCTCGGTGCTCGCCATACCGCTGGCACTGTTGAGCAGCGGCGTCGTGCTCAATCAGTGGGTGGGCTACTACCCCACCGTGCAGTCCGCGTGGAGTGCGCTCACCGCGGGTCCGCTGCCGAATCAGACCGATATCGATGCGCTGCCCGGACTGCGCAATACCGATGTCAGCACCGGCAAGATCGTGCCGGTGCAGATTCCGGACGCGGGCAGCGGTTTTCCGCATCGAACCGAATACGTGTACTTGCCACCGGCCTGGTTCGCCGGTCCGACACCGCCGACACTGCCGGTCGTCATGATGATCGGCGGCGAATTCAATACACCCGCCGACTGGGTCCGCAGCGGTCAGATCATGCCCGAGGTGGACAAGTTCACCGCCGCCAACGGCGGCCGCGCCCCGATCCTCGTCTTCGTCGATTCCAGCGGCAGTTTCAACAATGACACCGAATGCGTGAACGGTCCGCGCGGCGATGCCGCCGACCATCTGACCCGAGATGTGCCCAGCTATCTGGAATCTCGCTTCGGCGCCTCGGCGGATCCGGCGAACTGGGCGGTTGTCGGCTGGTCCATGGGCGGCACCTGTGCGGTCGATCTGGCGGTCATGCACCCGGAATTGGTGTACACCTTCGTCGATATCGCGGGCGATCTCGGCCCGGTCTCGGGCAATAAGGAACAAACGATCCGAAGGCTTTTCGGCGGCGACGCCGACCGCTGGGCCGCGTTCGATCCCCTCACCGTTATGGCCGAGCACGGTCCCTATACGGGTATGGCGGGCGTGTTCGACGATCTCACCCCGCCCAAATCCGGTCCGGGATCCCGTGGTGCGCGCCAACAATCCGCAGCCGACGACGACAACGTGGGCATGGGCGGTCATGACGGAGTCTTCGACACCGGTGAGGTCGGCGCCGCCGAAAAGCTGTGCGACGCAGGCCACGAGGTCGGCATCGATTGCACCATTCACACCACCCAGGGTGGCCACACCTGGCAATTCGCCTCGGCCGCGTTCACCTCGTCGTTTCCCTGGATCGTCGCCCGCGTCGGTCTCCCCGTACCCGACGCGACCTGAAACCGATTGCGCGGTCGATGAATCGAGCCGCGCTCAGCCCAGAGCTTCGGCCGGGACGACCGACTCGGCGCGAAAGGTTCGGCGATAGGCCAGCGGCGATACGCCGATCGAATCGTGCAGATGTTGGCGTAGTGAGCTCCCGGTGGCGAAGCCGACCTCGCCCGCGATGCGGTCCACGGTCATATCGGTCGATTCGAGGAGTTGGCGGGCGCGGAAGACACGCTGCTGGATGAGCCAGCGGCCCGGGCTCATGCCGACCTCGTCACGGAAGCGACGGGCGAAGGTGCGCTTGCTCATTCGCGCCTGGACGGCGAGATCGTCCATGGTCAACGGCGATCGGAGATTCTCGAGGGCCCAGTGCCTGGCGGCGGCGGTGCCCGCCGAGGTCGACGGTGGCACCGGCTCTTCGATGTATTGGGCCTGGCCGCCATCCCGCCACGGCGGCACGACACAGCGGCGCGCCACCGTATTCGCGACGGCACTGCCGTGGTCGCGGCGCACCAGGTGCAGGCAGAGATCTATGCCTGCCGCCGCGCCCGCCGAGGTGAGCAAGTCATCGTCGTCGACGTAGAGGACATCGGTATTCAGCAGCACTCGCGGAAAGGTGCGCCGGAACAACTCGGCCACATTCCAGTGCGTCGTCGCCGGACGACCGTCGAGCAATCCGGCGGCTGCGGTCACGAATGCGCCGGTACATATCGACACGATCCGCGTGCCCGGTCGGATGTGTGCGAATGCCGCGGCCACCGGGGGCGGCAGCCTGCCATCGAGCGTCATATCGATATCGCAGGCCGGTATGACCACGGTGTCGGCGGTCGCCAGCGCCCGGCTGTCGTGCTGGACGGCAATCGCGAAATCGGCTCGGCTCGGTACCGGTGCGCCATCGATCGAGCAAGTGCGCACCTCGTACAGATCCGCAGCGGTGCCGAAGACGCGGTTCGGAATGCCGAGTTCGAACGGATACACCCCGTCCAAGGCAAGCACGACTACCCGATGTCGCGCCGAGCGCCCGTCCGAGGTATCGACCATGGCACGATCATATCGAAGATCGGCAATCGTGCCATTTCCCCGCGTCGTCGCCGACGGCAGGCTGAACGACATGAACGACACCACCATGCGCGCGATCAGCCAAGACCTGATCGGCGGCCCTGAGGTCCTGACCGAAGTCGAACTGCCCATCCCGACGCCCGGCCCCGGCGAAATCCTGGTCCGGGTGCGGGCAGCCGGTCTCAACCCGACCGATTGGCGGCATCGCGGCGTCTCCGGACTTTTCCTCGACGAACCGCCGTTCGTGCTGGGTTGGGATGTATCGGGCGAAGTGGTGGCCACGGGTATCGGCGTCACTCTGTTCGAGCCTGGCGACGCGGTCTTCGGCATGCTCCCCTACCCCTACGGACACGGCGCATTCGCCGAATACGTCGTGGGCCCCGCCCGCGCCTTCGCCCCGAAACCGGTGAACCTGGACCACATTCAGGCCGCAGCCGTCCCACTGGCCGCCCTCACCGCCTGGCAGGCCCTCGTCGACACCGCGAAACTACGTGCCGGACAACGCATCCTGATCCATGCAGCAGCGGGTGGCGTCGGGCATTTCGCCGTTCAGATCGCCAAGGCGCGCGGCGCGTACGTCATCGGCACCGCCAGCGCGGCCAACCACGAATTCCTGCGCGAAATCGGCGCGGACGAGACGATCGATTACCGCACAACCGACTTCGCCGAGGCGGTCGGAGGTGTCGATGTCGCGCTGGATTCGATCGATGACGAGAACAGCCTGCGCTCGTTGCGCACACTCCGACCCGGCGGCCTACTGGTCTCGGTGCGCGCCTTCGGGGCGACCGAATTGGCCACCGAGGCAAAGCAATTGGGGGTTCGGGCGGTGCGCATGCTGGTGGAGGACGATCACGCCGGAATGGTCGCGCTCGCCGAGCTCGCCGAATCCGGTGCGCTGCGCCCGACCGTCGCCGGGGTCTTCCCGTTCGAAGAGGCGGCGAAGGCGCACGCACTCGGCGAAACCGGCCGCACTGTAGGCAAATTGGTGCTCACGATGCCGTGAGTCCAGCGTTTCTTGCCGTGGCTGATCAGTATGCCGGTGCCCCACCAAGTCAGGCGTCCGGCGATCGCCACGTACAGGAGGATCGCGAAGTACACCAGACACGCGCCGTAGTCGGCAGCCCAGCCGGGCATCCGGTTCACCGTCGCGAATGCGGCGATGAGCAGGATGAGTCCGGTCGCGACCGCGAGCGGGGCGAGGGTGATATTCAGGTCGGTTGAATCGCCGGAACGCTCGTCGGCAAGGGATCGACTCATGATGGCTGGTCTCTTTCCGGGGCGGGACAAGTTCTCGGTGCGCAGGAGCCTGATCGGGCGGCCGCGACGGTCTGCCGCGGCACTCGATTCGCATATCAGCAATCGAGCCGCAATCGTTACGCCGAAGATATCGACAGCTGCGATCAGTTGCTCCGAACCAAGGACATGCGATCAGCCATCTTGTAGCAACCCCCAGCCGGTTGCATCGGACTCCCTCGGGGTGCGGCATCGAAATTCCTCCAGGACAACCCGGGCCGCTCGGCCGCGTTTGTGGCACGCATCACATCCGAGACCTACCATCCGAAGGATGAGCAATGTTGTGAAGGCTGTCCTAGAAGGTGGGCCGAAAGACTTGCCCGCTCGCATCGTTCCGATCACGCCGCCCGGCGTCGAGCTCAAAGTCGAATACCGCGGCGGATACGAGCATTTCAAGGTCACCAATCGGGAGGCCGATACGCCCGAGGGGCGGCTGCGGGTCTACGAATGGTCCGATCGGACACGAATCGCGGAATAACCAGTTCACGCCGGGTGCGAAACGCACTCGGGGCGGTCCGCATATTTGCGAACCGCCCCGAGGCGCTGGTCGATGACGAGCCGTGTCAGTCCTGTTCCAACTGGGAGCCGACCTCGTCGGAGATGTCCACGTTGGTATAGACGTTCTGTACGTCGTCGCTGTCCTCGAGCGCGTCGACCAACTTGAACACCTTGCGCGCACCGTCGACGTCGACGGCGACCGATACCGACGGCTGGAAGCCGGATTCGGCCGAGTCGTAATCGATTCCGGCGTCCTGCAGCGCCTTGCGCACCGGGATCAGATCCGACGGTTCACTGATGACCTCGAAGGAATCACCGAGGTCGTTGACTTCCTCCGCGCCCGCGTCGAGCACCGCGAGCAGCACATCGTCCTCGGACAGCCCATTCTTCTCCAGGGTCACGACGCCCTTGCGGTGGAACAGGTAGGAAACCGAACCCGGATCGGCCATATTGCCACCATTGCGGGTCATCGCCACGCGCACCTCGCCCGCGGCGCGGTTGCGATTGTCGGTGAGGCATTCGATCAGCACCGCGACACCATTGGGGCCGTAGCCCTCGTACATGATGGTCTGCCAGTCGGCGCCGCCGGCCTCTTCACCGCCGCCGCGCTTGCGGGCACGCTCGATGTTGTCGTTCGGAACCGACGACTTCTTCGCCTTCTGGATAGCGTCGTACAGCGTCGGATTGCCCGCCGGGTCACTGCCACCAGTGCGGGCCGCCACCTCGATGTTCTTGATCAACTTGGCGAAGAGCTTGCCGCGCTTCGCGTCGATCCCCGCCTTCTTGTGCTTGGTGGTGGCCCATTTGGAGTGGCCGCTCATTCCCTACTTCCTCCAGTCGACAGCACGTCTGATCGTGCGCACGGTACCCGCACCGGCCGGGTAGACAACTCTCTCAGCCTACTCGTCCGGTTACGGCCAGTTCCTGTGGGCGACTACTCGGCGGCGCGAACCAGATCGACGAACATCCGATGCACCCGCAAATCGCCGGTGACCTCGGGATGGAACGACGTCGCGACCACCTTGCCCTGCCGCACCGCGACAATGCGCCCGGCGGCGGGGCCACAGGGAACGGTGGCCAGCACCTCGACTCCCACGCCGACCCGTTCCACCCACGGCGCCCGGATGAATACCGCGCGCACCGGGCCGTCGGTCAGGCCCGCGAAGTCCAGATCCGTCTCGAACGAGTCGACCTGACGGCCGAAAGCATTGCGCCGCACCGTCATATCGATACCGGACAGATGCTTGGCGTCAGGGCGAGTATCGAGCACTTCGGACGCGAGCAGGATCATCCCGGCGCAGGATCCGAAGGCGGGCATACCTTCCCGCAGCCGCGCACGTACCGGTTCGAGGAGTTCGAAGACATCCAGCAGCTTGCTGATGGTGGTCGATTCACCGCCGGGCAGTACCAGCGCATCCACCGCGGCGAGCTCGGACGCGCGCCGCACCAGCACCGGTTGCGCACCGCATTCCGCGAGTGCCGCGACATGTTCGCGCACGTCACCCTGCAGGGCCAGCACACCGATGGTGGGCCGGTCGGGACTGCGCTGCGCGCCCGTTGCGGGCGAGGCGACCGATGCGTTCACGCCATGAGCTTACGAGGCGCCGCGCTGTGGCCCTGCTCACGGTGGCCGTCAACGTTGCGTCAAGACCGGGTTGTTTCGCCCGAAAGCGGTCGACACTCACAGATGTGATTACGGTGTTGCCACGCAGGGCGCCCGCGCCGCGTGCGGCTGGCTCGACGCGCCGGGGTTTGACCGTTTCGACCGGCCTGGCGGGACTTTCCCTCGATGCCATGGCATCGGTCTCCTACGGTCCGGAAGCGATCGTGCTGGTGTTGGCCACCGCCGGTGGTGCCGGACTCGGCATGACAGTGCCGGTAACCCTTGCGATCGCCGCCCTACTCGCCGTGCTGGTCGCCTCCTACCGGCAGGTGATCGCGGCCTTTCCCGACGGCGGTGGCGCGTACGCGGTGGCGAAGCGGCATCTCGGCCACCGCACCAGCCTGGTCGCAGCGGCCTCGTTGATCGTCGACTACATCCTCAATGTCGCGGTCTCGATCGCGGCCGGTGTCGCCGCCCTGACCTCGGCATTCCCGACGCTGCACGGGTATACGGTGTGGATCTGCCTCGCGATCCTGGTCGGGGTGACCGCGCTCAATCTGCTCGGCATCCGAGAAAGTGCGCGCGCCTTCATGATTCCCACGATCGTCTTCGTCGCGGGCATCTTCGCCGTCATCGTCGGCGGCCTGATGCGCTCCGAACCGGCCGACGTCGCCACCGGGGCGCCGGCCGTCGGCGATATTCGCACTGTCGGAGTGTTATTGCTGCTCAAGGCATTTTCCAGCGGCTGTGCGGCGCTGACCGGTGTCGAGGCGATCGCGAATGCGGTGCCCAGCTTCGACGCGCCGAAGGTCAAACGCGCGCAGCGGGCGGAGGTCGCGCTCGGGGCGCTGCTCGGTGTCATGCTGATCGGGCTCGCCGTGCTCATCGAGAAGTTCTCGGTGCGGCCGATCGAGGGCACGACCGTGCTTTCTCAGCTCACCGAGGCGGCGCTCGGGCACGGAATCGGTTACTGCATAGTGCAATTCGCAACCGTCGTGCTGCTTGCGCTGGCCGCCAACACCTCCTATGGCGGGCTGCCGACGCTCACCCGGATCTTGGCCGACGACAATTGCCTGCCGCACCGATTCGCAGTCACCTCACCGCGTCAGGTGTACCGCTCCGGCGTGCTCACCCTCGGCGTAACGGCGGGGGTGCTGTTGATCGCGGCGCGCGGCAATATGAACGCACTCGTTCCGTTGTTCGCGATCGGCGTCTTCGTCGGATTCACCATCGCTCAGGCCGGCATGGTCCGGCACTGGTGGCAGACCAAGACCGCGGGCTGGCGCTGGCGGCTCGCGCTCAACGGCTTCGGTGCGCTGCTCACCGGCGTCGCCGCGATCGTCACCACAGCGATGAAATTCGCCGACGGCGCGTGGCTGATCGTGCTCGTGCTGCCCGCGCTGGTGCTCGGTATGGAGCGAATTCGCGGCGCCTACACCAGAATCGGCGGCCGTCGCGGCAATGGCGCGATCCCCGAGCAGCCGCAGGCGAGCGGTACCGCGATCGTGGTGCCGATCTCCGAGGTCTCCGAACTCAGCCGCGAGGCGCTCTCGGCCGCCATGTCCATCGGTAAAGACATTGTCGCCGTGCATGTTTGCCTGCCCGGCGAATCGGTGAAGGCCTTCACCAAGGCCTGGGAGGCGTGGCATCCCGAAGTCCGGCTGGGACCGGGTGCTGCCAAGTCACCGCAGTGATGAACTCGAACGCGAACTCCGTCGGATGACCGACACCGTCGTCTGCCACCTACGAGTGCAGGTGGTTTGAGCCCGATGAGGCTCATCCGGCCGCGGTGGTGTGCGTCGGCCACACACGCGCCACCGCGGTGGAGCGGGGTCAGCTGGTGAATTGGCAGCTCTGATAGCCGGCGCTCAGATAGGTACTCGTGCCCGGGTTGAGGTAGGTCGAATCCCCTTGGGCGTCCGTCCGGGCGTACAGCCAGACCGTTGCACTCGTCTGGTTGTTCGCCGCTCCCCGGCCGATGGCTATGTTGTAGGTCCGGTACTCGTCCGGATTATCGATCCGGTCCGAATTGCCCGACCCGTTCTGGTAGGAAAAGCTCCCGACAGCCACATTCCTGCCTCCATTCTTGACGCATTGAAACCGTCGTTCCTGGTCGGCGACTTCTTTGCGCGGCAGTCTACGAGCCGCCCGAACAGATACAGACCATTCGGCATTTCCCAGCACTGGGAAAATTAGACATTTTGGACGCTCACTCCCCGCGTAGTGTGCGAATCAAGCCCTCTTGCACAACCGCCGCAACCAACTCGCCCTCGCGGTTGAAAATCTTGCCGCCGGTCAGTGCCCGACCGAAACCCGCAGACGGGGAGGACTGGTCATAGAGCAGCCACTCATCGGCACGGAACGGGCGCAGGAACCACATGGCGTGATCGAGCGAGGCGTTCTGCGTCGGCTCGTCGGGGTGGGTGACCTTCGAGGAACCGAGCAGGGTCATATCGCTCATGTAGGCGAGGGTGCAGACGTGCACGACCGGGTCGTCGGGCAGCGGATGCCGGTAGCGGAACCACACCTGCTGCGGGGAGACCACGCCGTCGCGGCGGGTCACCACATCCTGCGGCACGGTGCGGATATCCCAGTGCTCCCATTCGCGCATGGCCCACAGTCGCTCGGGGCTCAGCGTGGTGCTGGCGTCCGGCAGCTCGTCCGGACCCTGCACGGGCGGCATCTCGTCCTGATGTTCCGGACCCGAGTCACCGACGTGGAACGACGCCGACATGGTGAATATCGCGGCACCATCCTGAATGCCGGTCACCCGGCGGGTGCAGAAGGACCGGCCGTCGCGAATCCGCTCGACGAGATACACGGTCCGCTCTTCCGGATTCCCCGGCCGCAGGAAGTACCCGTGCAGCGAATGCACCTGGAACCGCGGCTCAACCGTCCGCACCGCCGATACCAGCGCCTGGCCGGCAACCTGTCCGCCGAATGTGCGCACGAGCTGGGTCTTGGTGGACGCGCCACGGAAGATGTTCTGCTCGAGCCGCTCGATCTCCAGCGCCTCTTCGATTGTCGCCATGAGGGCGAGATTATCCCGAGCGCCGCCGCGACTTCTCGGTGACCTCTGAGCAATGGCCAGGGTCCGCCGCCCAGAACGGGGTTCCGCGGCACGGTTTGATGGAATGGATCGGTGCCGCATTTCGATCCGATCACCCCGGACGGCCTCGTCGGACTCATCACCAACCGCATCCTCGAGCTCGACGGGCGGATGCTGGCGGCCGTCGACGGAGCCGACGCGGCCGAGCCCGTGGCGATCGCCGACCGCGTCGCCGGCGCACTGCGTGACACCGGACGCGCCGCCGAGGTCGTCTCGCTGCACGACTACGTCCGCCCGGCATCGCTCCGCATGGAATTCGGACGCACCGACGAAATGTCTTATCGCACCGCCTGGTTCGACTACGCCGCACTCGACCGTGAAGTCATCCTGGCGCTACGCCACGACGCCCGCTGGCTTCCCGCGCTCTGGGACGAGGACCGCGACCGCTCGGCCCGCACCCCCATCCGCACCGCCGCCCCGGGCACGGTCCTGCTCGTCGCGGGTCCCATGTTGTTGGGCCGCGGTCTCGACTTCGATCTGACCGTCCACCTCGACATGTCCGAACCGGCCCTGCACCGCCGTACGCCACCCGGCGACCGGTGGACCATCCCGGCCCTGCTCCGCCACGACCGCGACAATCCCAGCGCCCCAACCTTTTTCATCCGCTGGGAGCACCCCGATCGTCCGGCGCTTCGCATAGACGATACCTCTCACCGGTAGTCGTACCCCGTCGGAGAACACCGACCGCCCCTCCTTTGCAATTTTGTTGGGAGACAGACAGTTCCACGCTAGACTACAAAGAGTCAAAACATAGTTGAATGCGCATATCAGCGTAACAACATGCATATAGGTCGCTCCGGTAGCCACCCCACTTCTCGAGATCCGTACGGCAGCCCACACCGGGACGCGAATCCCTAGGAAAGGTGCCGATATTCGCGATATGAGACGCACCGAGGCGGCGAGCACAAATGCTCGCCGCCTCGAATCACCCACTCCCCCGGCCGAACCGACCGCGGCTGGGATCAGGAACTAGCCGCAGGCCGTGGACTGCTGACCGAGATTGGTCAACATGGTGCAGGCCCAACTCTTTTCGACCTTCCACTTGCCGTCCTCAGCGACGAAGGGCACATCGACGATGTTCTCCTGGCCGTTGATGGTGAACTTCGCCTTGGCATCGAGTGCGTCACCGAAGGCACTCACCTCGGTGACCTCGGACTTGGCGCCCGCTTGCTGATATGCCTGCGCCAGACGGTTCGGCAGTTCCGGATCCGCCTGCGCGCCTTGCACCAGGTCCAGCTTCTCCGAACTCGGCACCGACGGGTCCAGCGCGCGGAGCAATTGGGCGTTGAGGTCGGCGACGCTCGGGGTCGGCGGGAGGTTCGCATTCGACTTCGTGACACTGGTCGAGGTCTTGGTCGGTGTGGTCGCCGTCTTCGAGTCGTCGCTGCCACATGCCGACAGGCTGAGGGCGGCCACGGCGGCCAGACCCGCGATCGCGACACGTCCGGTCTTACGAAGCTTCAACTGATCATCCTTTGCCATTCGGACAGGTCCGTGACCCCGACGGTGCCGCGCCAATCGCCCGCGCGGCCGCCGACGTGCACCGAATTCCGAAGCTAGCCACCAACTCTGTGGCGCGCATAAGACAACTGTGAGGGCCGCGACAGCTTCTCCCCCACCGCCCAGGACGAGCAACGCCCGCGGCATTGGATCAAGCAATCCCGGTGCCGCGGGCGTCGATTCGATTCAGCGGTAGTGCCGAATCACCAACCGCGCTCGGCCAGCCGGTGATCGACCGGCAGCTCCTCGACATTGATGCCGACCATGGCCTCGCCCAGACCGCGCGAAACCTTGGCGAGCACATCCGGATCGTCGTAGAACGTAGTCGCCTTGACGATGGCGGCGGCGCGCTCGGCCGGATTGCCGGACTTGAAGATGCCCGAACCGACGAAAACACCCTCGGCGCCGAGCTGCATCATCATCGCGGCGTCGGCAGGGGTGGCGATACCGCCCGCGGTGAACAGCACGACCGGCAGCTTGCCGGTCTGCGCGACCTCGCGCACCAGCTCGTACGGCGCCTGCAACTCCTTGGCGGCGACGAACAGCTCGTCCTCGGGCAGCGACGACAGCTTGCGAATCTCGGCGCGAATCTTGCGCATGTGGGTGGTGGCATTGGAGACGTCACCGGTGCCCGCCTCACCCTTGGAGCGAATCATGGCCGCACCCTCGGTGATCCGGCGCAGCGCCTCGCCCAGGTTGGTCGCACCGCACACGAACGGCACGGTGAAGTTCCACTTGTCGATGTGGTTGGCGTAGTCGGCGGGGGTCAGCACCTCGGATTCGTCGATGTAGTCGACGCCGAGGCTCTGCAGGATCTGCGCCTCCACGAAGTGGCCGATACGCGCCTTGGCCATGACCGGAATCGAGACGACGGAGATGATGCCGTCGATCATGTCCGGATCGCTCATCCGGGAGACGCCGCCCTGTGCGCGGATATCGGCCGGAACACGCTCCAAGGCCATCACCGCGACCGCGCCGGCGTCCTCGGCGATCTTGGCCTGCTCGGGGGTGACGACATCCATGATCACCCCGCCCTTGAGCATCTCGGCCATCCCGCGCTTCACGCGGGCAGTGCCGATGGTGTTGGTGGTCTCGGGCGTGGTCACGGCAAACTCCTGAGTCATGTGCGCCAATCGGGTCGCTTGGAACTAACGCCACCGATTCTAGGCGGGCCGATCAGGCCACTTGATAGCCAGTTGGACACCACTGGCCTTGCCCCGACCAGCGGGTCCGCGTCCGGTCCGCAACCACTGGACCGGTCCCGAGACGGATCCGCCGGGGCCGACGCAAGTCTTGCGCCGCCCCGACGAACACCCGACAGGAACTACAGCGGGCCGACTACCAGCAACTGGGCCCAATACCCCGCGGCATCGGAACCCAACAACGGCAATAGGAAATCGAACAACAGGTAGGACATGTACTGCTTACCTTCCACACGCCAACGGACCATCTCACTGCTGTGGAAGTACCACCAGAGCTCCTGGTAGCGCTCCCCCACCAGCACTACCCAGGCGGCAGCCATCCAGTCGCGACGGTATCACGATCGTGAAACACATCACAGCCGAAAGATCCAGGCGCGCACGCTGTTCGCGCTCAGGGCAGCCCCCCGATCACCGGATAGACCGCACCTCGGGATCGGAATCGCCCGACGCGGCTTTGGCAGCTTCGGGAAGCAGTTGGTCCAGGTGGTAGGGGTAAACGGTCTCGCCGGTGTGGTCCAGGGTGACAATATCCGACCCGGTGCACCACTTGTTGTCGGTGATGCTGCGTCGCTCGACCGCGGTGAAATTGCCCGGCTCGGGGTCGAAGACCGGGACACGCAGGGCGAAGAACAGCTCCTCGGCCCGGATGAGTTCACCGTCGAACGGGAATACCGCGACCCGCCGCCAGATGGGACCGCGCAGGGCGGCCGGATCCGCGGTGTACCCCGTCTCCTCCCAGAGTTCGCGCACCGCCGCGCTGCGCAGGGTCTCCCCCGGTTCCACGCCGCCGCCGATGGTGAACCAGAAGGAGACGTCAGGTGCCTTTGGGTCGTTGCCGCGCATGAGCAGCACACGGTCCTGTTCGTCGAGCAGCACCACGCGCGCCGAGGTGCGGACCGTATCGACGGCCAAGCCGGTCGAGGCGGCCGGGGTGGCGCGTTCGCTGATCTCGAAATATGTCGGCAGCGGCGCGGTACCGCCCAGATGCAGGATGCGGACCGGGCGGCGGGTGCGCAGGGCGAGGGTGTCGCGCACCGCGTCGTTGTGGAAGCGACGCGCGATCAGCACTCGGGCCTCGGCATCGGCGAGTTCGGCGACCTGCTGTGGGCGCAACTGGGCGATATCGATCGCGGAAAGCGCTGCCGAGAGCTGATTTTCGATGGTTTCACGATCGGCACGGCCCGCCCGCTCGGCCCGATCGGCGAGGATGGTGAGCCGTTTGGCCTGCTCGCCCAGCGCGGAATCGGCAACCGGGCCCGCGATGGCCACGGCGACCGACCTGGCCACCACCGCTCGTCGCGCCAGCGCACCGTCGAGGGCCTGCCAGGACTGATCCGACCGCACGTGCAACCGGTCGAGCCGGTTGGCCGTCGAAGCCGCCCACAGACCGATCGCGACGACCACCGCGGCGATGAGCGCGAGTACGAGAACCGTTGTGGCGGAGAACGTAATCATCCAGCAGCCCTCATCGTGCTATCGATCATCCGGCGGCCCGGACGCGCGTATCGCCCACCGTGACGGTTTCGTAGACCCGCAGGATCTGTTCTGCGACCACCGGCCAGTCGTATTCGCCGACCACCTGGTTGGCGGTGTGGATCAGGGCTTCGCGGCGCACATCGTCGGTGAGCAGGGTGTCGAGCGCGGCGGCGAGCCGAACCGAATCCCCCACCGGGACGAGCATTCCCGCCGTGCCATCGCGCAATACCCGACGGAAGGCGTCCAATTCGCTTGCCACCACGGCGGTTCCGGCCGCCATCGCTTCGATCAGGATGATGCCGAAGCTCTCCCCACCGAGATTCGGCGCGACGTACACGTCCGCGCTGCGCATCGCCGAGGCCTTCTCCTCGTCCGACACCTGACCGAGGAAACGCAGATGCCGGGCGAGCGGCCCGGCTTCGCGGCGCAGCCGCTCCTCGTCACCGCGCCCGACGATGAGGATCTCGACATCCGGATGTCTGCGCACCAATTCGGGCAGCGCACCGAGCAGGACTTCCATCCCCTTGCGCGGTTCGTCGTAGCGACCGAGGAACAGCACCGTTCCGCCCGCGCGCGGATATCCGGGCAGCATCGGGGCCCGCGCGAAGGCGGGCACGGCGACGCCGTTGGGGATCTCGACCGCGTCCGAACCGAGTGCCTCCACCTGCCAGCGCCGCGCCAGCTCGGAGACCGCGATCCGGCCGCTGATCTTCTCGTGATAGGGCCGCAGCACACCCTGAAAGGTGCTCAGCACCAATGATTTCGTGGTCGAGGTGTGGAAGGTGGCCACGATCGGCCCCTCGGCGATCTTCAGCGCGAGCATGGACAGGCTCGGCGCATTCGGTTCGTGGATATGCAGCACATCGAAGTCGTTGCCATCGATCCAGCGCCGAATCCTGGTGTAGGCCATGGGACCGAAGGACAACCGGGCGACCGAACCGTTGTACGGAATCGCCACCGCGCGACCGGCCGAGACCACGAAATCCGGCAGCGGGGTGTCCTCCGATGCGGGCGCGAGCACGCTCACCTTGTGGCCGCGTTCGATGAACACCCGCGCCAATTCAACGACATGGGCCTGCACGCCACCGGGGACATCGAACGAATAGGGGCAGACCATGCCGATTTTCATGGTGTCTTCTCCCCTTTGGCACTGTCCAACCCGGCCTGCGCCGCGGCGATCCTGGCTCGCCGCTCCGCCGAAAGGTCCTGCTCCCATTGTGGCTGCAACATATGCCAATCGGCGGGATGCTCGGCGATATTGGCCGCGAACCGGTCGGCCAGCGCCTGGGTGACCGCCGCGACACCGTCCGAAACATCCAGCGGCGCTTCGGTCTTCATCCCCCAACCCTCGCGACCATCGGCATCTACGGTGAACCAGACGTGCACCGGAATCAGCGCCGCACCGGTCTCGATGGCCAGCTTCGCCGCACCCGCGGGCAGCCAGGTGCGCTCGCCGTACATGGTCACCGGGACACCTTTACCGGTCAGATCCCGCTCGCCCATCAGGCATACGACATTGTTCGCGCGCAGGCGGGCGGCCAGCGCGGTGAACGGCGGCTGCTCACCACCGGTCAGCGGGAATACCTCGAAACCCAGGCTCTCCCGGTAGGCGACGAACCGCTCGAACAGCGATTCCGGCTTCAACCGTTCGGCGACGGTCGCGAGGGTGCCGCTGTGGCCGACCAACCAGACCCCGGCCGCATCCCAGTTCCCGGAGTGCGGCAGCGCAAGCACCACACCGCGGCCCCGTGCCAGGGCGGCGTCCAGATTCTCCACACCCTCCACGAGCGAACCGGTCAGTGCCGAGTGATCCATCGTCGGCAGCCGGAAGGCTTCGCGCCAGTAGCGGGCGTAGGAACGCATGCTCGCGCGGATCAACTCGTCGGGCACCTGCGCCGGAGTCACACCGAGCACGCGAGCGAGATTGCGCCGCAACTGATTCGGTTCACCACCAGCACGAAAGGCGCGATTCGCCTTGTCCGCGACCCGATTGCCGCCCCAATCGAAGGCCCGCCGCGCCGTGGATTCGGGCAGCGCCCGCACAACCCGCCAACCCGCCGCATAGGCCCAATCCGTCAGTCCGGACTTGATTCGCGAGCCGACGCCTTCGGACTGGGAACTCACGACTGCGCCTCGCTGAGGCTCGCTCACGAGGGCAACTCCGTCGCGTCCGCCGGATTCTGCGGCGGCGCGGGCGGAATCACGTCCCGCGCGCCCGGCGAATTCCGGACCGCCAGCACCCGCTGGAACACCGTGACAATGCTCAACACCGCCAGAATCCACATCGCCACATGCACGGCCCAGGTCAGCCATTCGATCCCCCAATACCCGCCGATTCCGGTGAATCCGGCGCCGACCAACACAATGATCAGCCGATCCGGCCGCTCGATGAGTCCACCATCCGCGGATAGGCCACTGGCCTCGGCGCGCGCCTTCGCGTACGAAATAACCTGGGAGGTAATCAGAACCACCAGGGTTGCGAAGAACAGCGGCCTACTGTTCTCGTGATACACCGCCCACCAGGCCAACCCGGCGAAAATGGCGCCGTCGGCGACGCGGTCGCACGTGGCATCGAGCACCGCACCATATCTCGTGCCGCCACCGCGCGCTCTCGCCATGGCGCCATCGAGCATGTCGAACATGACGAACAGCCAGATCACCATGGTTCCCCAGAACAGATGTCCGGTGGGGAACAAGGTGACCGCGGCCGTGATCGAGGCGACGGTACCGATCACCGTCACCGCGTCGGGGGTGAGTCCGGTACTGACGAGCGCTCTGCCCAGCGGCGCAGTCGCTTTGGAGAACGTCTCGCGGCCGAAGAAGCTGAGCACCCTACTCGACTTCCTTCCACGCCGCCGAAAGCAGCGCCCGAGTTTCCCGCAGCAACTGCGGCATGACCTTCACACCGCCGACGATGGTGATGAAGTTGGCGTCTCCGCCCCAGCGCGGCACGATGTGCTGATGCAGGTGGTCGGCAAGTGAACCACCTGCCACCCCACCGAGATTCAGGCCGACATTGAAACCGTGCGGCCGCGAGACCCGCTTCATCACCCGAATCGCCTGCTGGGTGAACGACATCAGTTCGGCGCTCTCCTCGAGCGTCAGATCCTCGAGGTTGGCCACCTTGCGGTAGGGCACCACCATCATGTGCCCCGGGTTGTACGGATACAGATTCAGTACCGCGTAGACGTGCTCGCCACGGGCGATGACCAGACCGTCCTCATCCGACATCTTCGGAATATCCGTAAACGGATGGCCCGTGGTGTCTTTCGGATCGGCGGTGGCGGCATCGGCGATATAGGACATCCGATACGGAGTCCACAGCCGCTGCAGCCGATCCGGCTCACCGGCACCGGTATCCACGATGCTCCCCTGTTCGTCCGAGTCCGCGTTCAAATCCACGAGCCCGTCCGGCACCGTGCGCTCAGTCATGCTCTGTCCGATCTGGTATGTGCGGGGGCCCTCCGTGGTTACGCCCGCTGCCTCCTCCGGGCCCTGACTGCTCATACCGGGCCCTTCACCACAAAACCCTCGGCGGTCGGCGAGGCGTTCTCCCGGTTCGCGATCCATTCCACGATCGTGGCCACCGCGGCGGCGACCGGCACGCCGTTGACCTGGGTGCCGTCGCGGAAGCGGAAGCTGACCGCGCCCGCGTTCACATCGCGCTCACCGGCGAGCAGCATGAACGGGATCTTCTGCGCGGTGTTGTTGAAGATCTTCTTCTGCATCCGGTCGTCACTGCGATCGACCTGCGCGCGGATACCCGCGTCCTGCAGCTGCTCGATGACCGAATCCAGATGCGGCGCAAAAGCTTCCGCGACCGGGATGCCGACGACCTGGACCGGCGAGAGCCATGCCGGGAAGGCGCCGGCGTAATGTTCGGTGAGCACGCCGAAGAAGCGTTCGATGGAACCGAACAGTGCGCGGTGGATCATCACCGGCCGCTGCTTGGTGCCGTCGGAGGCGGTGTATTCCAGGTTGAAGCGCTCGGGCAGGTTGAAGTCGAGCTGGATGGTCGACATCTGCCAGGTGCGCCCGAGCGCATCCTTGGCCTGTACGGAGATCTTCGGACCGTAGAAGGCGGCGCCGCCCGGATCCGGCACCAGCTCCAGTCCGGAGTCGGTGGCCACCTTGCGCAAAGTCTCGGTGGCCTCCTCCCACATCTCCTCCGAGCCGACGAACTTCTTCGGATCCTTGGTGGAAAGCTCGAGGTAGAAGTCGTCGAGGCCGTAGTCGGCGAGCAGCCCGAGCACGAATTGCAGCGTGCTGGTCAGCTCGGCGTGCATCTGCTCCTTGGTGCAGTAGATGTGCGCATCGTCCTGGGTCATGCCGCGCACCCTGGTCAGGCCGTGCACGACACCGGACTTCTCGTAGCGGTAGACCGAGCCGAATTCGAACATCCGCAGCGGCAGCTCCCGATAGGACCGGCCGCGCGAGCGGAAGATCAGGTTGTGCATCGGGCAGTTCATCGGCTTGACGTAGTAGTCCTGGCCGGGCTTGCGGACGGTGCCGTCCTCGTTGAGTTCGGCGTCCAGGTGCATGGCCGGGAACATGCCGTCCTTGTACCAGTCCAGGTGACCGGAGACCTCGAACAGATGTCCCTTGGTGATGTGCGGCGTATTGACGAACTCATAGCCCGCGGCGACGTGGCGGCGGCGTGAGTACTCCTCGAGTTCCTTGCGGATGATGCCGCCCTTGGGGTGGAACACCGGCAGACCGGAGCCGAGTTCGTCCGGGAAGCTGAACAGATCCAGCTCCAGCCCGAGTTTGCGGTGGTCGCGGCGCTCGGCCTCTTCGAGCAGGTGCAGATGCTCGTCGAGGGCCTCCTGCGATTCCCAGGCGGTGCCGTAGATGCGCTGCAGATCCTCGCGGTTCTGGTCGCCGCGCCAGTAGGCGGCGGAACTACGGGTCAGCTTGAAGGCGGGGATGAATTTGGTGGTCGGAATATGCGGACCACGGCACAGATCGCCCCAGACCTTTTCGCCGGTGCGCGGGTCCAGGTTGTCGTAGATGGTCAGCTCTTTGCCGCCGACCTCCATGACCTCCGGATCGTCGATGCCGGACTTATCGCTGATCAGCTCGAGCTTGAACGGCTCCTTGGCCAGTTCGACGCGCGCGTCATCGACCTCGACCACTCGGCGCGAAAACCGCTGCGCGCCTTTGACGATCTTCTTCATCCGGGATTCCAGCTTGGCCAGATCCTCGGGGGTGAACGGCCGGTCGACCTGGAAGTCGTAGTAGAAGCCGTCCTTGATGGGCGGGCCGATGCCGAGCTTGGCCTCCGGGAATTCCTGCTGCACGGCCTGGGCCAGCACATGCGCTGCCGAATGCCGGATAACGCTGCGGCCGTCCTCGGTATCGGCGGCGACCGGCTCGACCTCGACATCGGTGTCCGGGGTCCAGGACAGATCCTTGAGCCCCTCCGCATCGCGGACCACGACTATGGTGTCCGGCCCCTTCGTCGGCAGCCCCGCCTCGCGCACCGCGGCACCCGCCGTCGTCCCGGCCGGCACCCGAACGAGGGCGACAGGGCTGATAGGTGCTGAGGTGGTCACGGCGAGAGACTCCTTGGCGTTCGCTGGCGGGCGTGTTCCCGCGCTGGTGCGGGCGGTTGCCCACAGGTCATCGTCGGAGGCGAATTGCTCCGGCGCGACCATGCTATCGGCACCCTGGCGGCCCCGCGTCGATGGACTCGGATCGCCGCGTCGCGGGCCGACCGGCGCCGTTGCGCGAGACCAGAACGTGACATCCCGCAATCGGTTCCGTCATGGGACTGTCGCCGGTTCGATGCGGTGCGCCCGCCGGCGCCGCGGACCCGCCTCGTTCGGAACCGGCGCCGGGTTCGACGGATTGCGCTGAGTGTGCTCTGCTCGGGCGATCCGGCGATTTCCGCCATGTTCGCGCGAACAGTTTCGCTCCACGCCCATGCCGGGAAAGTGCGCGCACAGCCCATCTCGGATGTTCAGGTACGCCGCGTGGACGCCGAATACCTTGCGGGCGATCAGCTTTCGGCGGCGAGCCGGGCCAGGAGCGCCTTGCGTTCAGCGGCGGGCCGCTTCGGGCAACTGGTGCACATTTCGCAGCCGGGCACCTCGAAGACCAGGCAGCACGAGATCCGGCGGACAAAGGTCCGCCCGTCGACGTCCACGAACCGCGGTACCGGCAGCTTCCCACCGACCTCGCCTGCGAGCCGCGTCCCGGCCCCGGGTTTCCCCGCGTCGAGTGCCCGGTTCCCGATGGCATCGGCGGCAATCGCCCAGAGTGACGGCACTCCCGCACCGGAGACCAACGCTACGGGGCCGATCACGGCCGCCAAGGTCTCCCGCAACGCCTTCGCGCAGGCATGGCCGAGCGCGGCGTCGGACTGGTGCGGTGCACCGCTGCCACCGTCGGCACCATGCCCTGCGCCCACACCTGCGTCGGGGTGGATATGGACTCGTTCTATGCCGCCGTCCGGGCGGACCTCGCAGTCGAGGCGGTCCAGGAACGGCTCCGGCGCGGGTTCCTCGTTCGCGTAGGCGCATGCGAGTTGTTCGACCAGTGCCGATGCGACCATGCACCACCAGAGCGTGCCGGAGACGCGCGGTTCGGCGGTGCCCCAGGAGCGGCCCATTTCCGCGATGCGTGCCGACAGCCAGTCCGGTTCGGTCAGGGTGCGGCCGGGGACCGTATTCACCGTTCCAGGGGACTGTGCAACCACTGCCATTCGACTCCGATCCAGCCGCCGACCAACCCGAATGTTCCCAATACCCATAGCGTCGCGAGGACCAGCGCGAAGGTCGCCACCGCCGCGAACACCCGCATGGCCGGGCCCCGCGCGGAGTACCACGCCATACCCTGCCGGTACTTGTCACGCAGCCAGCCGAGCGCCCGCCGCGCCCATGCGAATTCGGTGGCGAGAATGCCAAGTCCGGCGAATACGATCGCCCAGCCGGGGCCGGGATAGGGAATCGCCAGGATTCCGACGACCAGCACCGCGATGCCGACCACCGCGACCCCGATCCGGTAGGCGAGGTTCAGCGTAGGCCGCGCGGCCAGCCGGGCGCGGAAGGCGCGCCATCCGGTGCGCGTGGGTTCGGATTCCAACTCGACACTCATCTCCATCAGCCTACGAGCGACATGCGTGGACCCGCCCGAGCGAGTTCGGGCGGGTCCAGCTGTCATCGGCTCAGACGAGTTCCGGCGTGACCCGCGCGCCGGTGTCGTCGATATGGGCGAGGCCGTTCACGGTCACCTCGATGACGCGCGCGCTGGCGATATCGAAGAACAGCCCCGACACCGTCACGCCACGCTCGGCCACCGCCGCACGCACCGTGGGATGCCGGTGCAGCGTTTCCAACTGCACGGCCACATTGACCATGCTCAACTGGTCGACCTCACCGAAGCCGACGGCCGCGGCCGCCTGCGCCACCGGGTGCCCGAGCCGGAACTGCTCCAGGCTCGGATGCGCATGCGCGAGCCACGGCCCGATCCCCGGTCCGTCATCGGTGCCGGAATGAAGCGCCTTCATGGCACCGCACGACGAATGCCCGCACACCACGATGGACCGGACATTCAGCTCGTTGAGCGCGAAGACCAGCGCGGCCTCGACCGACGCGTCGCCGCTGTCCGGCACCAGATTGCCCACATTGCGCACCGTGAACATGTCACCGGGACCGCTGTTGGTGATGATGTTCGGAACAACTCGGGAGTCCGCGCAGGTCAGGAAGAAGGTGTCGGGATCCTGACGGTCACGCAGTTCGTCCAGGTGCGGCCGCACGACGTGGGCGTGGCTGCGGTGGTAGGCGGCGACACCCGAGGTCACCCGGTCGGCATTCGCGTCGTCGCCGCGCCACGGGCCGAGGATCTCGTCGAGCACCGCGCGCCCGAATCCGCGGGCGGGCGGACCCGCGGTCGCGTGCGCCATCCGCGCACTGCCGATTTCCACGAAATCGACTGCACCGCCGGCGCTTTCCTGCTGCCGCACCCAGTCCTCGATGGCTTCGAAGGCGGCATGGTCGAGGAAGTCGACCGTCATCTCGACGGTGACGTCCACGCCTGCGGGCACTTTCGCGAATTCCGCGGACAGCTTCGGCAGCGCGAGGAAGGTGCAGGAACCATCAATGGTGAGCAGCCAGCGCTGTGAACCGGGAATCTGCTCGGCCGCCACGGCAACTCGAACGACGCGCCACAGCAGCAGCCCGAAGGCCAGTGCCAGACCGATGATTACGCCTTCCAGCAGATTCAAGAAGACCACGCCGAGGATGGTGACGGCATAGATGAGCAGATCGCCGGTGCGCCTGGCCATCTTGATGTGGGCCAGCTTCACCAGCTGGATACCGATGACGATCAACAGACCAGCGAGCGCGGACTTCGGGATCTGCTGCACCACCCCGGCCAGGACGACCGAGAACAGCAGAATCCAGCAGCCGTGCAGCACGGCCGAGGCGCGGCTGCGCGCACCCGCCTGCACGTTGGTGGCACTGCGCACGATCACGCCGGTGACCGGCAGGCCGCCTAGTAGACCCGAGAGCACATTTGCCGAGCCCTGACCGATCAGCTCGCGGTCGAAATTGGTGCGCTTACCGGTGTGCATCTTGTCCACGGCCACCGCCGATAGCAGACTCTCGACGCTGGCGATAAGCGCGATGGTCAGAATCATCAGCGCCACCGCGGACCAGTTACCACTGGGGATCTGGGGTAGGCCGATTGCGTCGAACAGCGAGCCGTTCAACACGATTCGCTCGGCCTCGAAGGGCAGCACCAGCGACAACACCGTGCCGACCAAGACCGCCACCAGCGGTCCCGGCACCACCCGCACCTTGGCGGGCACTCGGCGCCAGCCGAGCATGATCGCGATGACCACCGCGCCGATGATCGCGTCGTCGCCGTGCAGCGACAACAGCTGCGACGGCAACTGGGTGATGTTGTTCCAGGCGGAACTGTGCGAGGACCCACCGAGCAGCACGTGAACCTGTTGCAGCGCAATGGTTACGCCGATGCCCGCGAGCATCGCGTGCACCACCACCGGCGCGACGGCCAACGCGGCCCGCGCAATCCGGCTGAGCCCGAATAGGATTTGCAGCACACCGGCTGCGACGACAATGAACGTGGTTGTCCGCCAACCGAATTGGTTGATGGACTCGGCGACGACAACGGTCAGACCCGCGGCGGGCCCACTGACCTGCAGTATCGAACCGCCGAGCGTACCCGCGACGAGGCCACCGATGACCGCGGCGATGAGTCCGGCGGCGACGGGCGCGCCGGAGGCGACGGCGATGCCGAGGGACAGCGGCAACGCGACCAGGAAGACCACGATAGAGGACGGCAGATCGTGGCGCAGGATCGATGTCAATCGATCGGACAGAGGTACGGAACTGCGATGGCCCTCGCCCTGTTCAGTAGGCGGTAACGGTGGTGCGGCTACAGCGCTATCAATAGCCATTGACTTCTCCTTCGCCGACTCGGCGCGAACGCCGAGGTCGGTTGACGATCAAAATGTCCAGCAGGGCACAGACCGCGAACCGGCATCTCGCGGTGGAGCAGTTCCCGACACAGCGATGGGCCGAGATGTAAATCGCATCAAGGCTATTAGTAAAGACTTAGCAAAGCCTGAGAGTTGCCGCAAAATGCCCGAATCCATACCTCCGGATCGGTGTGAAACGCAACACATCCGTGCCGAGTTCGCCTGTCGGGCCGCATCATTCGGCCCGACACTCGGCGACTAGGCGGGCTCGGCAGCCACGCCGCGCACATCGGCCAACTCATCGAATGCTTCGACCGTCAGCTCGTCGTCGAACTCGGCAATGCCGTCCATGGTGACCTCGATGACCCGGGCGGTCGCGAGATCGAAGAACAGTCCGGATACCGCCACTCCCCGCTCCTCCACCCCGCGACGGACCACGGGATGGGCGTGCAACCGCTCCAGTTGCAGTGCCACATTCACCATGCCGAGCTGGTCGACCGGGCCGAATCCGGCGAATGCGGCGGCATCGGCGACCGGATGTCCGAGCCGGAACCGGTCCAGGCTGGGCCGCGCGTACGCGAGCCAGTCGCCCAGCCCCGGCCCCGTGCGAACCTCTCGGTGCAGTGCGTCCATCGCCCCGCAACCGGAATGCCCGCAGACCACCACCGCCCGCACGTCCAGCTTCTCCAGCGCATAGACCAGCGCGGCTTCCACCGAGACATCGCTGCCCCCGGACGGGACCAGATTGCCCACGTTGCGGACAGTGAACAGATCCCCGGGCCCGCTATTGGTGATGACATTCGGCACGATGCGGGCATCGGCACAGGTCAGGAAGAAGGTGTCGGCGTCGGGCCGGTTGCGCAAGCCGTGGAGATGAGGACGCATCAGATGGGCGTGGCCGCGATGATAGGCGGCGATACCCGCGGCGATCGGATCCTCCCGATTACCCGTCCGCCGCCACGGCCCGATGACCTCATCGATGACCTGACGCGAGCGCCCACGTTCCGGCGGGCCCGCCACCGCGGTCGCCATCCGCGCGCTGCCGATTTCCACGAAATCGACTGTGCCACCAGTGGTCTCACGCAGACCGGCCCAGTCGGCGATCAGCTCATAGGAGGCGTGGTCGAGGAAGTCGACCGTCATCTCGATGGTCACGTCCACCTCGGCGGGGACCTTCGCCAGTTCCGCGGTCAGCTTGGGCAGCGCGAGGAAGGTGCAGGTGCCATCGATGGTGATCAGCCAGCGGCGGGTATCGGCCACCGGTTCGGCATGAATGCTCACCCGCACCACCCGCCACAGCAGCAGGCCGAAGGCGAGTACGAGCCCGATCACCATGCCTTGCAACAGGTTCAGGAACACCACGCCCAGTACCGTGGCCACGTAGACGAACAGATCGCCGTTGCGCCGAGCCAACCGGATATGGGCCAGCTTCACCAGTTGCACGCCGATGAGGATGAGCAGCCCCGCGAGTGCCGCCTTCGGAATCTGCTGCACCAACCCGGCCAGCGCGACCGCGAACAGCAGGATCCACACACCGTGCAGCACCGTCGCGGCCCTGGTTCGCGCCCCAGCATGGGCATTGGTGATGCTGCGGACGATCACGGCCGCGATCGGCAGACCACCGAGCAGACCCGACACCACATTGGCCGAGCCCTGCCCGATCAGCTCGCGATCGAAATTGGTTCGATGGTCGGGACGCGACTTGTCCACCGCGACCGCCGAGAGCAGGCTCTCCACACTGGCGATCAGCGCGACCGTCACCATGGCCATCGCGACGGCGAACCAACTGCCGGAAGGGATCGCGGGCAAACCGATGGAATCGAGCAGCGACCCGTTCAGCACGACACGCTCGACATGGGTCGGCAGTATCAGCGACAGGATCGTCGCGACGACCACGGCGACGAGCGGCCCTGGCACGACGCGGATCGAGAGCGGCAGGAACTTCCAGCCGATCAGGATGACGATCACCACCAGACCGACGAACAGATCGCCGCGATGCACCGACATCAACTGATGGGGCAGCTGGGTGAGGCTGGCGAACGACGAACTCAGCGAGTTGCCGCCGAGCAGAATATGAACCTGCTGCAGGGCGATGATCACGCCGATACCGGCGAGCATCGCATGGACCACCACCGGTGCGATGGCGAGCGCGCCGCGCGCAACGCGACTGAGCCCGAACAGAATCTGCAATAGGCCCGCGCCGATGGTGATGAAACAGGTGGCGGCCCAACCGAATTGGTGGACGCTCTCGGCGACGACAACGGTAAGACTGGCCGTCGGCCCGCTGACCTGGACGGCCGAGCCACCTAGTAGCCCGGCGACGACACCGCCGACGACAGCGGCGATGAGGCCGGCGGCGACCGGGGCGCCGGAGGCGACCGCGATGCCGAGCGAAAGTGGTAGTGCGACAAGGAAAACCACGACCGAGGCGGGTAGGTCATGGCGGCCGACGGCGGCGAGACTCACTGGAAGACTTGCGCGAAGCGGCGACGTCCGTGGTACAGGATCGGTGTCGGTGGACATTATTCTCCTTCGCCGAAACGGCGTGGAGCCGATCGGTTCATCGGTCGAACATGTACTGGCATCGAAAGCGAGCGGCGGGCGAAGCTTTCTGAGAACGCTGGGTGCTACAGCTGCTCTGCATGGAGCAGCTTCGTGAAGCTGGTGACCCATGACGCGAAGGTCAGGCGCAATAGTAAAGACTTCGCAAAGCACATGGAAAGGCTTATGTTGCAAATGGGGCCAACTGCTATCAAAATGTGACCCAAGTCACAGCATGACGAGCGGAATCCCGAGTGGGGTCGATAGGAGATGCGGCGGACACTGCGCCGAAAAGAAAGAAGGCCGGGCACTCGCAGTGCACCGACCTTGTCCAGTGGGTGGTCCCAGCTGGTTTCGAACCAGCGACAGAGCGATCGCCAATAGCGCCTCAATCTGCACTGAAGTAGCCTCTACCAGGTGATTCCACTCGCACCCGAGTTGCATCCGACCGCAAAAGTATGCAGGAATGGGCTGCGATATTGCACGTATATTGCACGCCAGAACTCAGGGCGGGCCAATGCCATCGCCGCCCAAGAAGCCCAAGCCGCGGGCCGCGCGCCGCGCCTTCGGCCGGATCCGGGAGCTTCCATCAGGACGATGGCAAGCGTCGTACCTCGGACCCGATCTGCAGCTCCACAATGCGCCCAACACCTTCGACACGAAGGGACGCGCGGAGGATTGGACCTCGGAGGAGCGCAAGCTCATCGATCTCGACGTATGGACTTCCCCCGCCGAGCGAGCCGCTGCTGCTACCGCCGCTGACCAAACCGCTGTCCTGTTCGGCCAGTACGCGAAGAAAGTCATCACGACGCGCGTGTCCCGCCAAGGCAAACCGCTCTCACACCTCACCGTCGACTCGTACAACTACCTGCTACGAGATCACATCAATCCCACGGGCGACCAAACGATACGCCTCCGAGATTCCCTTGCTGGCCTACGATCTGGTCGTTTGCGAGCGAGAGCTCGGTCCCGACCACGACGACACCATCGAAGCCAAATTCCAGCTCGGCTGGAGTTCATGGCAATCCGGCCACGCGCACGACGCGCTACCGCTGTTCGAGCACGTCCTCGACGACCATGAGCGACTGCGCGTCCCCGGGCACGACGACACCATTCCCGTGCGCCGGATCCTGTCGCACCTCTACGCCCAATTCGAACTGTTCGACAAGGCAGCTGACCAGTGCGAGCATCTGCTCGCGCACTACGAACGAAAGTTCGGTCCAAAACGCAACGAGACCCTCGTCGTATGCAACAACCTCGCTCACGCCTACCACAAGACCGGTCGCATCCCGGAGGCGGTGGCTCTGCACGAACGCGTCCTCGCCATACGCACGGACACCCTGGGATCCGATCACCCGGACACCTTCACCAGCCTGCACAATCTGGCCGCGATCTACCAACAGCTGGGACGGCACGATCGCTCTGTCGACTGCTACGAGCAGATTCTCGCCACCAGCAAACGCGTGCTCGGCCCGGATGATCCGAAGACGCTGTTCCGCTGGCGGGTCCTCGCGTCTCTAGGCTGTCTGGGGTGAGCGTGTACAACGAACGACTGCAAGATCTGGGCAAGCGGGCAGCGCAACTCATCGACAATGCCGAGGATCTCGATGAATCGACACGCGATCTGGTTTATCTCACCGTCCTAGCAGCTGACTTCGACTACCAGGTGAAAAACGGTGGCTTCGGACAGCTGATCTACAACCTGGGGCGTGAGCGGCTCGAGCAATGCGACGGCATGCTGCGTGCGGTGGGCGCGCCAATCGCGTTGTCCTACTACCTACGAGCGGTGGCGCGCTGTACTGACGACTTGGTGGACTTCGATCAATTCATGGCCGACTTCACCACACCAACCAAGGTCGGCCAGGACATGACACTACTCAGCGTTGAGTACCTCCGTAGCGACACCGACTTCGATGACGAGATCACCGAGTTTCTCGATGTCGTGGATGCCCGCTTCTAACTAGACGAGGAAGTCCCGTGCGCATCGAACCCGGGCCGATTCGGACCGTGCTGTCCTGCGTGTCGAGGGACCGCGAGCAATCCCACAAAGACGGCAGCGAGAATTCCTACGGCCCACCACAGCGTGCGCCCGAACGCGCGGGAGAAATTCTCCGCGTTGGCCTTCTCGCCTGCTTCGCTGAGGATTTCGGCTACCCGATCAGGTCTTCCGGGCTCGGTGGCCTGCGCCTGGATGCCCCGGCAGCTTATGGGCGTCTCGGTGGGGTTGGTGCTGGCCGATCTGTCCTGCATACAAATTCGGAAGCCGGAGATGATCCGCGCCTGCGCCTGCTCGTCCAGGCCCGCCACGGCGAGTTCGGTGCGGACACGGGGTATGACCGTATCGACGCCGCGATCGGAACCGCTGTCGAGCTGGGTGAAGAAGATTACCCCGGCGAGCGCGACGCCGAACGCGACGCCGAGTTGCTGGGCGGTGTTCAGCAGGCCGGACGCCGAACCCGCATCGTCTTTGGGGACCACAGCCAGCACGAAGTCGATGGTCGGTGAGACGATCAGGCCGAAGCCGAGTCCCGAAATGGCAAGCGGTGCAATCAACTGCCACGATGTGATCGCCGGGCCGTACCGCCCGGCGGCCCACACACAGCTGGCGAAGCCCGTCGCGTTGAGCAGTGCTCCCGCCATCAGCACTCGCCGCCCGTACCGGGGTACGAGCACCTGCACGGATATACCTGCCGCCGCGGCAGCGCCGACGGCGAAAGCGCCGGAGGTCAGACCGGCCCGCAGTGGCGACCAGCCGAGGCCGAGCTGCATGTATAGCGTCCAGACGAGGAAGAATCCGCCGAGCGCGATCCAGAAGATCAGCCAGAGCACGCTGCCGATCGTGAACGATCGCGCCCGAAACAATTCGAGAACGACCAGCGGTGAACCGGTCGTCCGGGCGCGTCGGTGTTCGTAGACCACAAGGACCGCGAGCACTGCGACCGCACCGGCCATCATCGCGAACGTCCACGCCGGCCAACCGAATCGACGGCCTTCCGTCAGCGGGTAGACCAGCATCGCGATCGCGGCCGTGACGAGCCCGGCGCCGACTAGGTCGAGCTTCGGAGCGGTCGCGGACTTCGATTCGCGCATGACGAACCGGGCCGCAGCGATGGCTGCGATACCGACCGGGACATTGACCAGAAAGATCGGCCGCCAGTCGAGGCCGAACACATTCCAGTCGACGAGGACACCACCGACGGTCGGCCCGACGATCGCCGCCGATCCGACGATGGCACCGAAGATGCCGAACACCCTTCCCCGCTCGTTGGGCGGGAAGGTGACGTGGATGATCGCGAGGATCTGCGGCACCATCAGTCCGGCGGTGCCTCCCTGTAGAAACCGCGAGACGATGAGCATGCCTGGACTACCGGCGATGCCGCACAGCGCTGACGCGATGGTGAACCCTGCGACTCCGGTCAGGAACAACCGGCGGCGGCCGTATATATCGCCGAGCCTGCCACTGGTGATGAGGACTATGGCGAACGCCAGCACATATCCTGCGACGATCCATTCGAGCTGCGCATACTGCGCCTGAAGGTCGCGTTGGATGCTCGGTACCGCGACGTTGACGATGGTGGTGTCGAGCAGGTCCATGAACCCCGCGACGAGGACGACGACGAGCGCGATCCAGCGTTTGTGATCCGGCGGCGTCGAACGCCGTTGGGATACCGGCGCGCTCGCGACGGCCTGGCAGACGTCGCGAGCCTCCGAATCGCGAATCGACGGTTGTACCGTGTCGACCTGCCGGCTGGTCGACGAAGCGGCTCCGGCCCTCTTGGTGACAGTACGACTCAACTGCCACACCATCTATGGCCCTCCCATCGTTGAAAATGCTGTACCCCAAATTGTTTCGGTCACAGCTGAGCGTTGGTCGACGTCGGCTTCCGCATGGTCGCGAGGCTCATCAGGGACGGGTTGAAGTGCCCCACCGGCGCACCGCCGCCGGGGACGGCACGGTCTACGGATTGCAGGTAGTCGACCAGGCCGATAGCGGCACCGGTCCAACCCTGCGGTGTGAACCATTGCAGCGCTTGGGTTTTGCGATCGTTGTAGATGAGCCCGGCCCAGCGTGCGCCCTCACCGTGGTCGTAGCTGTCCGGATCGGTGGACGGCGTGGTCATGGTGGAGTAGACGCCGGAATCGATCGTGCCCATTTCCTCGATGCCCAGCCAGCTGCCGGGGGCCGACAGTGCGTTCAGGGTGCCGAACAGTTGATCTTGGGCGGCGGGGGTGAGGTAAATGACGAGACCTTCGACCAGCCATGCCGTCGGTAGCGATGGGTCGAAGCCGTTGTCGCGCAGGGCAGTTGCCCAGTCGTCGCGCAGATCGACGGCGACTTCGTGACGTTCGGCGGTAGTCGTCGCGCCGACGTCGTCGAGCACGGCGCGTTTGAATTCGAGTACTGGCTGGCGGTCGAGTTCGTAGATGACCGTGCCGTCCCGCCAGGGCAGGCGGTACGCGCGGGAGTCGAGTCCGGCGGCGAGGACGACGACTTGACGCACACCCGCCTCGGTGGCGGAGCGCAGATAGTCGTCGAAGTACCGGGTGCGTCCGGCTTGGAAAGCTTGAAACAGCGCTCCGAAGTCGGCCGAGCGCAACGGATGTTGCTTCGTCAGTTCCGGGTCGGCGGTGAACAGCTCGGCCCATTCGTCGCCTGCGGCGCGACAGAACACTTCGGCGAACTCGTCGACGGCCAGGGCCTGCGGGTGCCGAGCTGCCAGGCCGCGAGCTGCCGCGACGAACAGCGCCGTGGCGCCGACGCTCGTCTTGATGTCCCAGGAATCGTTGTCGTTGCGTGTGATGCTCACTTTTTCTCCATTCAGGGTCGGGTCACTGGTGCGATGAGTGGGGGATGTTGTCGTAGGCGGCGAGGAACTCGTCATGGCGTTCCACCGGGACCGTGCTCAAAAGGACGACGCGACCGGGTGCTGTGGTCGGCGGCCAGGACCTGCTCGATGCTGTAGCCGTGCAGCGAGAGCCCGTAAATGCAGAAGCCTTCGAGAAACCACTGCAGTGTGCGGCCGAGGATGACCCGCACGGTGAAGGTCGATGGGCGGGGGTCGGATGAGTCCAGGTCGGCGGATTCGACGGGCGTGTCGGGTGGTGGGGCGTTCGCGGTCACGGGAGTTCTCCTTCCTGCGCCGGCGCGGCGGTGTTCGTGGGCGCGGGGGTGTGTGCGGTGCTGGAGTGCGCGACGATGTGGATGTCGCGGCGAACTCGCCCCGCCCAGTACGGGCGCATGGGGGTGGTGGTCTGCCGGTGGATCGGGGCGTCTTCCCAGGCGAGGAACGCCTCTTCGTCGGTCCATTCCGACAGCAGGATGTAGTGGTCGTCGTCGGCGCACGGCCGCAGCAGTTCGTCACGAATATGGCCCGGCGTACCCGCCACCTGTGCAGTGACCTGCGCATATGCGGCTTCGAATGCTGCTTCCTCCCCCGCCCGTATGCGGGCTCGGACCATCACTCGCGCGGTCATGCGATCACCTGGCCGGTACGGGCCGCTACGTTCACCGTGCTCAGTTGCATGTCGCTGCTGGTGCGGACGGCACGCAACGCAGCCGTGGCAGCGTCCTGTTTGCGGCTGCGTTCGAAGGCATGGAAGCAGCCCTCGTCCGCCCAGTCGCTGGTGACGACGAAAGTGCACACGTCCGGTTCCGCGGATACGGCTCGGGTGATGTGCTGCTGGAGGAAACCCGGGGACTGTGCGGCCAAGGTGAACACCGGTCGCAGACCCTCGAGCAGGCGGGTAGCGTCGCGTCTGGCGACAGTCATGGTGATGGTGGCTCGTAAGGCGGTCATCGTCAGATTCCCCCGTCGACGTTGAGGCAGATGCCGTTGACGAACTGTGCGAGTTCGCTGGCGAGGAACAGCACGGCGCCGGCGACGTCGCCGGGGCGGCCGAGCCGGCCGAGGGCCGCCAGGGCTGCGTAGCGCTGTTTCTGAGGTTCGGCCAGACCGATGAGCTGGTCGGTTTCGATGATTCCCGGGGCGACGGTGTTGACGCGGATGCCCTGTGGCCCCAATTCCTTGCACAGCGAGCGAGTCAGGCCGTGCACGCCGGCTTTGGACGCGGTGTAGTGCGTTCGGTTGGGCATTCCGACATTCGCGACGGCGGAGGAGATGTTGATGATCGACGCGGACTCGCCGAGGCGAGGCAGCAGCGCCCGCACCATCAGGTACATCCCGGTCAAATTGGTGTCGACGATGCGGTGCCATTCAGCCGGATCCATCTTCAGCAGTGGCGTATTCGACACGACCCCTGCGTTGTTGACGACGATGTCGACGGTGGCCGGGGCAATCTCGACGATGGCGGCGACTTCCGCGGGGTCTGCGACGTTCGCGAAGCACACGCGGCCGGGTGCAGTGGCCTTGTCCAGTTCGCGTGCGAGGTCGGCGGCGGCGGGGCTGGGTTTGCTGCCGATCGCTGTCACTTGCGCGCCTTGCGCGGCCAACGCGCGGACGATGCCCAGGCCGATGCCGCGGGTGCCGCCGGTCACGATCGCGGTCTTGCCGGTCAGCCGCAGGTTCAGCTGCGCCTGCTGCACGGCTGTGGGGTTGTCGGTTGTCGGATGTTCGCGCTCGCGCACAGCAGCGCATCCGCGCCGGCTGGCGCCGGTGTTCTCGTTGTCGTTCACTATTGGACTCCTTCGGGTCGGCGCAGAATCAATGCACTGTTGAAGCCGTCGTATCCGCGTGCGGCGACGGCGGCGACATGGACGGCCGCTCGTTGCGGAGCAGCGATGAAATCGAGTTCGCATCCCGGGGCCGGGTTGACCACCGCCCCGAACGCGGGCAGGGTTTGCTCCCGCATTGCCAGCACGGCGGTTGCCACGTCGAGCGCGGAACTGCCGTGGGCGGCTCTGCCCAGCAGTCCCTTCTGACCGGTGACCGGTACCCCGTCGGGGAAGACGGTGCGGATCGCGTTGGCTTCGGCCCGGTCGGCAGATGGCACGCCGGCCGAGTCGGCGAACAGGACATCTGTCTGCCCCGGCGAGGTCTGCGCACGATGCAGTGCTCCTCGTAATGCGGCGGCAAGGTAAGTCGATGGCTGCTCGCCGGTCACGTCGCCGCAGGGGTGGGAGGTACGTCCGTCGTGGTTGGCGGCATACCCTGCGACCTCCGCGTACACGTACGGTGCGCCGCGCCGCAGTGCGTGCTGCTCTTCTTCCACAACGAAGATGGCACCGCCTTCGGCGGGGACATATCCGGCGGCATCGGCATCGAAGGGGAGATATCCGCGTGCGGGGTCCTTGCGCCGGCTCAGCCATCCGCTGCGCTGCAAGCACGCAAGCGCGTAGGGGCCCAGTGGCGCCTCGGTGCCGCCGGCCAGGACGACGTCGGCTCCGCGACGGATCGCGCGAACTGCGTATCCGAGGCTGTCCAGGCCGCCCGCTGCTTCGGAGACGAGCACGCTCGACGGACCTTTCATCTGATGCAGAATCGACGTTTGCCCAACGCTTGCCGCATAGAACCAAGCGATCGATTGATAGGTACCGACGGTGCGTTTCTCTCCTGACCACAGCCGCTGCAGCTCCCGCTGGCCGAAATGATTTCCACCCGACGAACTCGCCAACGCGACCGACATCCGGTACGGATCCAGGCTGGACGGATCGAGCTCCGCATCCGCCAAGGCCTGCGCTGTTGCCGCCATCGACATCCACGTCCACCGGTCGGTCTGCACGATCAAACGGCGGTCCAGGTGCTGTTCCGGCACGAAGTCGCGGACCTCTCCGGCCAGCGTGGTCGAATACCCGGAGGCGTCGAAGTGGGTGATCGGTGCGATCCGATTCTCACCTGCCACGACGGTCTTCCAGTGCTCGCTCGCCGACGTGCCGCTCGGGGCGACAACGCCGATCCCGGTGATCACCGCTCGGCGGGTCATCGCAATTCCTCCGGACGTGTGAAGACCATCGCGGACTGGAAACCGCCGAACCCACTGCCGACCGACAACGCCGTATCGACGGTGGCGTTGCGCGCGATGTTCGGGACATAGTCCAGGTCGCACTCAGGGTCTCGGTTACTCCAGTTGGCGGTCGGCGGTATCACGCCGGTGTCGATCGCCAACGCGCAGGCCGCCATTTCGATAGAGCCGATCGCCCCGAGCGAATGCCCGACCATCGACTTGATCGAGCTGATCGGCACCTCGTACGCGGCTGCACCGAGCGCCTTCTTGAAGGCGGCCGTTTCATGGCGGTCATTTTGCTTAGTGCCCGAGCCGTGGGCGCTGATGTACCCGATCGCGTCGGCATTGAGCCGGGCTTGGTCCATCGCGGCCCTGATGGCAATGCTCATCTCGAGCCCGTCCGGGCGGAGTCCGGTCATGTGGTAGCCGTTGCAGCGCGAGGCATACCCTCCGATCTCGCAATAGATGTGGGCACCCCGATCCAGGGCGTGTTCGAGCTTCTCCAACACCAGCACCGCCGCACCTTCCCCGAGCACGAATCCGGCCCGCGTCATATCGAAGGGGCGGGACGCGTGCGCGGGATCGTCGTTGTCATCGGTGGTCGCCCGGATCGCGTCGAACGCGGCGACGGAGATCGGTGAGATAGGCGCGTCCGATGCGCCGGCAAGAACGAAGTCGGCGTCACCGTCTTCGATCATGTGAAGTCCGTAACCGATCGAGTCGATCCCGGATGTGCAGCCCGTCGAGATGACCGCTGCCGGACCGTGCAACTCGTACAACGCCGAAACCTCGGCGGCCATGCTGCTGGGGATGAGGGCCTGATACATGTGGGGCAGCGTGGAGCCCTCGTCGACCAGCCATTCCCGGCCACCGTCACTGGCGATGACGTACTCGTTCTCCAGGGTGATGGTCGCTCCGACCGCCGAGCCCAACGACACCCCGAACACGTCACGCGCGGCGTCGGACAACTCCAGACCACTGTCCTGCATCGCCTCGCGGGCGGCAACGAGCGCGAACTGAGTCATCCGATCACTGCGGCGCGCCTGCCTGGGCGACAGCCCGTATGCCTGCGGATCGAAATCGCATTCCGCCGCCACCTGGGAGCGGAACCCCGTCGGATCAAAAGAACTGATGCGACGGGTCGCTGTTCGCCCGGACGACAAACAGTCCCAGAACGACCTGCGTCCGATTCCGCCCGGAGCGACGACCCCGATCCCCGTGACGGCGACTCGGGTCATCGCGCTCTCTCCGCCGTCACGGCGGCACTCTGCGACGGTTCCGTGTCCACGTGGCCGAGTTCGGGTCGTGGGGCGAGTGGTCCGAGATGGAAGACGACGCTCGCGGTCTCGGTCCCGGTATTGCGCAACCGGTGCCGGACACCGATCGGGATGAACAGTCCCTGCCCCGCTGTCACCGACCACTCCGCACCGTCGAGGTCGACGGTGAGGTCCCCCTGTACGCAAAACAGAAACTCCTCCGAATACGGGTGGTAGTGCTCGGCGATGCGCTCACCCGCCTCCAACGTGGCAACGCCGGTAAACCCGGACTTGCTGCCGACGGTTTTCGGGCTCAGCACAGTCCTGATTTCACCGCCCCGGCGGCGATCAGCGGGAAGGTCGCAAGCATCGACGCGGCAGGGTCGAATGCTGCTCGATAAGTGATGCGGCGATGTGGCTTGGGCGTCGGGTGCCAGGGTGTGGCGCCGTTCGACCTTTTCCTTGATGAGCCGCATCTGGACCACGCTGTTGGTGTTGATTCGGTCGGTCATGCCAGCGTCGTCGAGCGGTGCATCCGGTCGCATGTGAAAGTCCTGGACCCAGGTCATTCGGGTTCCCGCTCCAGACTCGGCATAGTGCCAGCGGATGCGCATGTACTCGAACGGTCCGGTCTCCACGCGATGTGCGTGAACGGTTCGGTTGATCGGATCAACGGTTCGCTCGCTGACCCAGCTCCATACTCGCCCCGCCTCGTCCGGGTGCATCGTGAGCCGGAATCGAACGGTGTCGCCGTGCTGTGCGAGAACGTCGACGGCGGCGTATTCGGAGAACAGGTCCGGCCAGCCTCGCACGTCGTTGGTCGAGTTCCATACCACGTCGAGGGGTGCGTCGATGTGGATCGTGTTTTCTGTGTGGCCGGACATCACGCGACCTCCACGTTCACTGCGCGCTCGACGTACCGGACCAATTCGCCACCGGTCATATTGAGTAGCTGAGCGGGCAACCTGACGTCGAAGTCGCGTTCCACAACACTCTGGATCTCGAAGACGGCAAGCGAATCTACGCCGAGTTCTGCCATTGTCGAACTTTCTGCTGACTGCAACTCGTGCGGGCCGATATCGACCCCGACGTGCTTCTCCAGGATCGCGCGGAGGGTTTCAATGGTGAATGTTTCGTGCACTTACTTCTCCTCATTACATTTTGTGTCGACATCCGACGCCGATCGGTTCGGAATTTCCAGGACGGGACCGGTTTGCGGTGTCCAGCTGTAGAACATATGGGCGCGCGCATCCGCCGGGGATTGCCATGTCGCGAGGTAGGGTGAAATGAATTCACCCAGCCGGGAGCTCACGCGCGCGAACTCCGGATGCTGCTGAGCCGTACCGATTGCGGCCGCGCCGGGGTCCGCAGTCTCCAGCAAGTGCACATAGAGATCACCCAGAACGTAGAGTTCTCGCCGGGCAACGCCCGCGATCTCCGGCAGATCTGTCGCGTCGGAATCAGCGAAGATCTCGGCAACGCGGGAAGTAGCGTGCGGAAGTATTCGAGCGACGATCAACGAACGATTCATCTCGCGACCCCACGTCTGCCGAAAACGACTTGCTCGGGCACACGCGCCATTGCGGTGCAGTTGCTGCAACGTTGAATAACCATGGAGCTTCTCCTATCCAGATTTGCGGAGCAAATGAGCTAGACGCCGGACTATGCCAGGCGCATGCCATGAACTTTATTGGCGAATCCGGGCGGAAACCACACCCCTTGATGTGCTCGATACAGCACCCGGGGGTTGATATAAACAACACCATGGTGACACCGGACGGTGGGATAATATTTCGACGACTTTCGTAGCAACGATCGTGGAACATTGCCGAAATGGTGTTAACAATAATGTAGTTGCACGCGATTCGCCGACGCGAGGATTGAAATAGAAATTACAAAGCGAATTGCAATAGTCAATAAAAGCGAAACGGCCGTGAGCCGGGCACCCGCCAAGCCGCCGAAGCCCGCCGTGACGAGCTGAACGCCGCCCGGCACACCACAAGCACCAGCACTCTCGCCGACGCTCGCCAGGTGGGCGATCTGCCGCCGGGGTACTGCGCGCGAGCTTCGCTGGACAGCCTTCAGATGAAGGTGAAGCAGAACCGACTGAAGCAGAACACCCTGGACAGCTACGAGAAGAATCTACAGCGCTATACCTTGAAGATCTTCAGCGCCAAGAGGATTGCCGCGAACCAAACCCGGGCGCAGGCACCGCGGATTCCGATATCCGGCCAGCCATCGAAGATTCGCCGCCAGCACCGGATCCAGTGCACCGACGCACCGGTAACCCCACCCGACCCGATCACAGGCCCGTTCGGTGGCCGCGAATGCCGCCGCGTCATCAGGTTCGATCCGATCGTCAGCCCGGACATCCACCACCAAGCCCGCGCCATCACGCATCCGCACGAAGTAATCCGGTGCGTGCCTCCTGTCCCGGACGCCATCGGTCCAGTGCAGCCAAAACGGTTGAGACGCAACACCAACCACATCCGGATCGAAATCCAACGCGATCAGATTGTCCCGCTCGAGCCAGGACTCATGGCCAACATGCTCACCCGTGGTGGCCAACCACCACCAACCCGCGAAGGCGGACTGACCCCGATATGACGGAAATGACCGGACCGGCGCGAACCGCTCGAACGCCAGCCCAACGACCTACAACAAGCCCAACCGCAAGTACTCGCCTCATACCGAGCAGAACTCCACCATGAACCCCGCCGGGTTTGGTGCTCACCTCCTTAGTTGAGGAGGATGGGCAGACCATGCCATCGAAGTATGACGAAGCGACCAAGGCCAAGGCTGTGCGGCTGGTTGTCGATCACCGCGACGACTACGACAGTGAGTGGGCCGCGATCAAGGCGGTCTCGGCCCGGCTGGGCATGACCGCGGAGACCCTGCGCAAGCGGATCCGCCAGGGCGCGGTCGACGCGGGTGAGGCCGAGCCCATCTCGACCGAGTCGGCGCGGGTGATCCAGGAGCAGAAACGCAAGATCACCGAGCTGGAGCAGACGATCGAAATCCTCGAGGCCGCAACGAGTTTCTTCGTGCGGGAGGGCGACCCGCGACGCGGGTGATCTGTGCGTTCATCGCCGAGCACCGGGCTCGGTTCGGGGTCGCTCCGATCTGTCGTGTGCGCTGACCGCGCACGGGTGCAAGATCGCCCCGAGAACGTTTTATGCGTGGCTGTCGCGGCCGCCGTCGAAGCGAACCCTGTGGGACACAGCGGTGACCGAGATCCTGGCCGGTATCTACGAACGCGACGCCACTGGCCGACGGGGCACCGGAATCGCTGTATGGGGCCGAGAAGACCTGGGCGCATCTGCAACGCCAGGGCATCCCGGTGGCCCGGTGCACGATCGAGCGGCTGATGCATGCCAACCGCTGGCGAGGTGTGGTGCGGCGCAAGAAGATCCGCACCACCGAAGCGGACCCGGCCGCGTCGCGGGCACCGGACTTGGTGGATCGCCAGTTCCGGGTGTCGGCACCGAACCTGCTGCTCGTCGCGGACTTCACCTAATGTCCGGTTGGCGACGGGGATCGTTCGTCTATACGGCGTTCGTGATCGATGCCTACGCGGGGCGGATCCTGGGCTGGGAATGTTCGACCAGCAAGGCGACCGCGTTCGTGAACTCCGCGATCCCCGGCCCACCCGCTTGTGCGTCATCTCCCAGGTGACGTGCTTGATCCCGTTCTCACAAATGTCGAGGTGGATGCCTTTGATCGAATCGGGCCACGCGCAGCCGGGACAGTCGAACCCGTCGTTCTCATGGTTCATCTTCATGATCGCGCGAGCCCCGAGGATCGGCTCCTTCTCCTTGCCGATCATGAACTCCGTGACCGACTTGGCCGCACCCCAACCGGGGATTTCCGCGCAAAAATCCAGGATCGCAATTGCGAACTCGGCGTGCTGGTCGCAGCCAACGGATGGCGAAAAATCGCCCAAAAACTCGCTGACCACCGATTTAAGAGTGGTCCCAGCTGGTTTCGAACCAGCGACCTTCCGCGTGTGAGGCGGACGCTCTCCCGCTGAGCTATGGGACCGAACTTGGCGTTCGAGCGGTGGCAGAGCAGCCGTTCGAACGAGATGGAACCTTAGCACGCACTACCGGCGTCCCACCAAATCGCCACCCCGACACGGGCGATCGGCCGTCGAGCCTTGCGGCCGGCATTGCTGTGGGGTCGTGAATTGCAAAGTGGCGCAGTAAGTCCGGAGGGGCCGTGCACATGTATAGCCGCGGGATCGCCCATCAGGCTTCGCGGGCTTCGCCATCCGAGCGCTCACCCCCGGGATGCGCCCTACCCAACCGCGCGAACAACATCTGTGTAATTCAACTTCAGGCCCTTCTACCAGCGGATTTGTAGGTTGCGCCGAATGTCGGCTAATGTTCTGTCTCGCACCACGGAGGGCCGCAAGCCCCCGGAGATGCAAATGCGGATGTAGCGCAGCTGGTAGCGCATCACCTTGCCAAGGTGAGGGTCGCGGGTTCGAATCCCGTCATCCGCTCGAGGAGTAGGGCCAGGCAATAGTAAAGCCTTCCCCCTTCGCACGGTGGAGTGGCCGAGTGGTGAGGCAACGGCCTGCAAAGCCGTGCACACGGGTTCGATTCCCGTCTCCACCTCGCGCGATTAGCTCAGCGGGAGAGCGCTTCCCTGACACGGAAGAGGTCACTGGTTCAATCCCAGTATCGCGCACCATCGTTTCCCCAGGTCAGGCCCCCTTTCAAGGGGGCCTTTCTTGTTTGCACCAGGCCCCTGACCGACAGCGTGCACGCGGTAGCCGCGCAGCGGATATCAATGAACTAAGTGGTCGACCCAAGGGGATGGTAGGGCGGCGCTTGATACCTCGGCGATTTCCTGGAGGCGGGGGGTGGGGATTCCCAAGCGGCTCAGTTGAATCAGGCCCTGGGAGATGACAATTATGTGGGCACTGAGGGCCGAGAGGGTGGCGGGGCCGGCTTCGGGCCGGGCGGTTCGCAGGCGGTCGGCTACGCCTTCTTCCATGGCGGTGGTTGTGCGGGCGCTGATGGTGGCGACTTCGGGGATGCGGGTGCCGAGTTCGGCGATGCTGTTGATCATGAGGCAGCCGCGGCGGTCGGGGTGGGCGGCGCAGTCGGCGATGACCGCCGCGAAGAGAGCGCGGACGGCGGCGCGCGGTGAGCCGGACGCGGATGTGACGACCTCGCGGACGAAGCGAGCGCGGCGTTCGCAGTAGCGCTCGAAAGCGGTGAGGAACAGGCCGCGTTTATTGCCGTAGGCGGCGTAGATGCTGCCGTTCCCGACACCGGTCGCGCGGGATACGTCCTCCACCGATGTTTCGTCGAAACCCTTCGACCAGAACAGTTCCGTCGCGGCGTCGAGCAGGTTCGATTCATCGAACTGTCGTGGCCGTCCCATGCGCTCACCGTACCAACCTGGTCGTGATGTCGAGCACCTCACTTGTTCTGGAGGTACGCCTCCATAATACTGGTTGACATGTCCCCAAGATTCGGTGGTACGGCCCGCAAGCGGGTGGGTGTGCTGGTTTTCGACGGCGTCAAGATGCTCGATTTCGTCGGTCCCGCAGAGGTATTCGTCGAGGCGAACCAGTCGGTGGCCGGTTATGAGGTGGTACTCGTTTCGGCCGACGGCAAGGACGTGCACACCTCGATCGGTGCGCGCATACAGGTGAGCTGTGCCGCGGCCGATGCGGGTCACTTCGATACGGTCGTGATTCCGGGCAGCGAGCTGCCCGTGGAAAAGTTCGCGACCCCCGACGTTTCAGCGGCGGCGCGGCAGCTGTCGTGGCATACCCGGCGGATGGCGTCGATCTGCAGCGGCGCGTTCGTTCTGGCCCAACTCGGACTGCTCGACGGCAGGCGGGCGACGACACATTGGAAATTCACCGCCGACCTAGCACGCCGGTTTCCGTCGGTAATGGTGGAACCGGATGCGATTTTCGTGCGCGACGGCAATCTCTACAGTTCGGCCGGTGTCGCGGCCGGTGTGGATCTCGCGCTGGCGCTGGTCGAGGAGGATCATGGTGCCGATGTCGCCCGACGGGTGGCACAGTCACTGGTGGTGTACATGCAGCGTGCCGGTGGACAGTCGCAGTTCTCGGCATCACTGAGCGGGCCCGCGCCACGCAGTCCGCTGTTGCGCGGGGTCGTGGATCTGATCTGCGCGGATCCCTCGTATCCGCATACCGTGCAAAGCCTCGCCGCGCACGCGCGGGTCAGCGTCCGGCACCTGACCCGGCTGTTCCGCACGGAGCTCGAACGGTCGCCCGCGGAGTACGTCGCGTTCATTCGGTTCGGTGTGGCTCGGGATATGTTGCACGCTGGACGCAGCGTGACCGAGGCGGCGATGGCCGCCGGATACGGCAGTAGCGAGGCACTGCGGCGGGCGTTCGTAGCGCGGCTCGGCATTTCGCCGCGCAAGTATCAGCAGCGGTTCCGAACGACCGGATCGACCATCGACAGCGAGTTCGCGGCGGCCGTGTCCTGATCGGGGGTATTTCCGGCCGGTGAAGGGGGGCGCGGGGGCAGGAAGCAGCGGAAACTGCTCTGGACACAGCGTCATATCGAGAAAGGACCGCGATGTCCCCCGCGTCAACCCCGACCGTTGTACTCGTGCACGGCGCCTTCGCCGATGCGTCGAGTTGGTCGCCGGTCACCCGGCGGCTGCTCGACCATGGCCACCGAGTGGTGGCGCCGCCGGTGTTCAACCGCAGCCTGTCCGGCGACGCCGCTTACATCCGGTCGGTCGTCGAACAGATCGATGGCCCGGTCTTGCTGGCCGGGCATTCCTACGGAGGCGCGGTCATCACAGTCGCCGGTGTCGCCGAGAATGTCGTCGGTCTCGTCTATGTCTCCGGCTATGCGTTGGAGGAGGGCGAGAGCCTCGGCCAATTGCAGGGCCGGTTCCCGGATTCCGAGCTGGCGGCACATCTGGTCTACACCTCGTACCCGGTCGACGGCGAAACGACCGGAACCGATGTATCCGTCGAAATCGATGCATTCCCAGCCATTTTCGCGGCCGGTGTCGATGCGGCGACGGCGCGGGTGCTCGCGGTGTCGCAGCGGCCGCTGTCGGCAACCGCATTCGGTGAGCCCGCCACCGCCGCGGCCTGGAAGACCAAGCCCGCCTGGGGGATTGTGTCCAGCGCCGACCGCACCATCAATCCGGATGTCGAGCGTTACGGCTATCGGCGGGCCGCGCTGCGGGCGGTCGTCGAGATCGACGGACCGCACCTGGTGATGCAGACCCATCCGGACCGGGTCGCGGCCGTCATCACGGACGCGATCGCCGAATTGTCCTGATCCACAACACAAGAGAAAGGCACCACCATGTCAGGTAACCCGTTGGGTATCTCGCTCGAGCAGGCGGCGCAGGAGTTCGTCGACGCCACCTCGCAGCCGCCGTTCCTCTACCAGCTCGCCCCGGACGAGGGGCGCAAGGCAGTGGACTCGGTGCAGGACGCGCCAATTTTCAAGCCCGAGATCGATGAGGAGTGGGTCACGGTCGAGGGCGGTCCGACCGGTTCGGTGCGGGCGCGCATCGTCAAGCCGCAGGGTGTCACCGAGGTGCTGCCCGTGATCGTCTACACCCATGGCGCGGGTTGGGTTTTCGGCGATGCGCACACCCACGATCGGCTTGTGCGCGATCTCGCCGTCGGTGCGCACGCGGCCGTTGTCTTCCCTGAATACGACCGCTCGCCGGAGGTACGGTATCCGGTAGCCAACGAGCAGTCCTACCGGGTCGCCCAGTGGATTACGACCAACGGCGCCGACCACGGTCTCGACGCGTCCCGGATCGCGGTCGCGGGCGACTCGGTCGGCGGCAATATGGCCATCGCGCTGACACTCATGGCGAAGGAGCGCGGCGACGTGTCCTTCGCGCAGCAGGTGCTGTTCTACCCGGTGACCGACGCCAACTTCGATACCGGCTCGTACCAGCAGTTCGCCGAGGGCTACTTCCTGACTCGCACAGGGATGCAATGGTTCTGGGATCAGTACACCACCAGCTCCGAAGATCGTGCGCAGATCACCGTGTCGCCGCTGCGGGCCAGCACCGAGCAGTTGACCGGGCTGCCGCCGGCATTGGTCATCACCGCCGAAGCCGATGTGCTGCGCGATGAGGGCGAAGCCTTCGCGGGCAAGCTGCGCGCGGCGGGCGTGCCGGTGACCCAGGTGCGCTACGGGGCGATCATCCACGACTTTGTGATGGTGAACGCGATGCACGACACCCACGCGGCCAAGGCAGCTGTCGCACAGGCGGTTGCGACGCTGAAGGCGGCCCTGCACACAGCGTGATCACGCCTCGTCCGCAAGCAGATCAGGAGAAATCTATGACCGCTCCAACCATCGTGCTCGTCCACGGCGCGTTCGCCGATTCCTCCAGTTGGAACAGCGTCATCGAACGCATACGCGCACAAGGACATTCCGTCATCGCCGCCGCAAACCCGCTGCGCGGCCTAGGCAGTGACGCGGCGTATATCGCGTCGGTTGTCGACGGTATCGAGGGCCCGTGCGTGCTCGTCGGACACTCCTACGGTGGCAGCGTCATCACGGTGGCGGCCGAGGGGAAGGCGAACATCACCGCATTGGTCTACATTGCCGCGTTCATTCCCGACGAGAACGAGAGCGCGCTGCAGCTGACCGATAAGTTCCCCGGCTCCACCTTAGGGCCGACGACCCGTCCCGCGAGCTACCCGCTGCCCGACGGGAGCACGGGCACCGAACTCTATATCCGTCAGGAGGAGTTCCACCGGCAGTTCGCCGCCGACGTCCCCGCGGCAACGGCCGAACTGATGGCCGCGACACAGCGACCGGTCGCCCTTGCCGCACTGCAGGAGACAGCCACCGCGGCCGCGTGGAAGTCGGTGTCGGCATTCGCATTGCTGACCACGGACGATAAGAACATCCCCGTCGAGGCGCAGCGGTTCATGGCCGAACGTGCCGGGGCCGACACCGTCGAAATCTCCGCTTCGCACGCGGTCTCGGTCGCCGAGCCCGACGTGGTCGCCGACCTGATCATCCGGTCGGTCGAGCGCTAGTTCGCCTCGAACCGACTCGCGCCGCAGCGGATTGCGGCGCGAGTCGGACGGCCTGTTCAGCTTGGTGCGGTGTCGGGGGTAGGGGGTTTGGTTCGGCGGGGGCGTGCGTTGTCGATGACGCCTTCCAAAGGGCGGCCCTGGCTGATGGTGAGGACGGTTTGGGCCAGTTGGGTGCAGGTGTCGTCGACGGCTTGGCGGGCGCGGTCGCGTTGGGCGGTGATGGTGGCGTGCAGGAGGGCGGTCAGTGCGACCGAGCCGTTGAATGCTTGCAGAGTGATCATTTTGGCGGTCAGGTCGAGGCCGCTGAAGGCCGGGAAGTCGCGGGTCACGGCGACGATGGCGACCGTCGAGGCGATGAGCGCGCAGGGCAGTGCGCCGGCGAGATGGAAGCGCATCGCGGCCCAGATCAGGAAGGGGAAGACCAGGAAGAGCAGGTTTGCCGACACCACGGTGGCCGATACCGCGACGACGAATGTGCCCACCGCGAGCATCGCGGCCTCGATTACCCGCAATGGGCTGAGGGCCTTGGGTATGCGAATACCTTTGCCGACGAGGATGAGCGGTGCGATCAGCAGCACGCCCATGGCGTCGCCGGTCCACCACACCAACCAGGCGCCCCAGAAACCGTGTGCGGAAACCACACCGGCCACGAGCAGAGTGACGGTACCGAGCGTCGCGCTGATCAGCATCGCGGCGAGGGCACCGAGGAAGACGAGTTCGAGTACGTCACGGACGCCGACGAAATCGCTGCGGAACCCGACCTTTTTGAGCAGCAGGTACGCGACCACCGGAGCGACCGTGTTGCCGAGGGCGATCATGAGGACGGCAGGAAGCGTCGGCCCGAGCAGGGCATTCACCGCCAACGCGCCCAGCGTGACCCCCGGCCAGGCACGGAGGCCGAATAAGAACAGACATGCGAGGGCAACCCCGGTCGGCGGCCACAGCGGCGTGACTTGATTGCCGACCAAGGCAAAACGCAACCCGACCTCGGCAGCCGCAAAATACGCGACCGCCGCCACAATGATCCACAGCGCCAGCTCGGCGTTGCTGCGGAAACGACCCACGACGTGAGCATAGAACCGTTTCCCACGACGATCAGGAAATATCGAGGACAGCTCGGACAGCGACGCCGAGCTGGCGGAGACGGATGCGGCCGATCGGTGGGATGGGCCGGGTTGTCGGTGGTCGGCGTTAGGCTACGGCGCACATATCGAGTGGAGCCGAGTCGTGGTCAGGGGTGCAGGTGACGGCAAGTGAGGCCGATGGGCGGGATCGAGCTGCTGACTATGCCGATCCCGAGGTGCTCGACGATATCGCCGGGGATGTGTCGTTCGATCTCGAGGAGATCAACGAGCTATTGGGGGAATTGATCGAGATGCGGGGGGAACGCAAGCGGCGCGATGCCGACATCGTGGGGTTTCGGCTCGGGGTGAGCGGGGAGGCGCCGGAGACGTTGGCGCGGATCGGTGCTCGATTCGATCTGTCGCGGGATCGGGTTCGACAGTTGCATACCCGGGCAGTGGCGCAGATTCTGCGGGAAGCGCAGCTGAGTGGACATCGGGCAGCCGAGGTGTTCGGGACGCGGTACCCGGTGGGGGCACGAGATCAGCAGTTGGTGCGGGCACTGTTGGTGGAGACCTATGCGACGGATACCGATCTGGCCGCCAATGAGTTGGCTTATCTGAAGCTGCGGCTGGCGGGGCATGCGGGCGAGGATGCCAAGCGGGTCGCCGGATATGTGATGCAGCGGATCATGGGGTGGCAGAAGAAGACGAACCGGCGGTTGGCGAAACTGCACGAGCCGCTGGCGACGAGTGAGCTGAATTCATGGCTGGGACAGGTCGATTGGCCGGCCTCCGCACCAGGACCCGCTCCCCTGCCGATCGCCTCGGCGCGCACGGTCGACGGCGACGACGAAGGACGCGGGCGGTTCTATCTCGACAAGGTCGGGCGCGATATCGGGTTCGATTCCGGCTTGGAAGCTCGGCTGCTTCAGACGGTGAACGCGAGCGATCTGGTCGAGACATTTCAGGAGCAACCGAGTGCGGTCGCCTTCGAAATAGACGGCATGGAACGAAGCTTCTACCCGACCATCGCCGCACGACTGGCCGACGGCCGCGTCGTCCTGATCGATGTCGAACCGCTGGGACATGTCGGCTTCCACATCAATCGGATCAAATCGGCGGCAGGGCGCGCACATGCGCATGCCAACGGCTGGGGCTGGCTGGTGTGGACCGGCAGCAAGATCGGGATCCCAGATCTGTTGCGGCGCAAGGTAGCCGCGGAGGCCGAGAGTCGACTGCGGGAGTTGGTCGAGCGCGGACCGGTGTACTGGTCCGCGCTGCGGCAGTTGCGCGCGGAGGTCGAGCTGGACCTGCTCGACCTGATCGCGCTGGTCCTGTGCAACGAATGGCGTTGGGACCGCGCGCCGTTCCGGTTGACCGGCAACCACCCAGCCGACCACCTCAGCGCACGAACATCGCTCCCGCGATGAATGTCACGATAAGCATCATCGCGCAATAGGTGATCAGCTGCCAGTGACCGATCGCCTTCTGCAGACTCACGATGGTGGCACGCAGGCTGGCGTCGATGCGGTGGTGGTTGTCGAGCTTGCGCTTGACCTCGGCCAGCGAGTCCGCACGCTCCTGCGCGGACTCCTCGGCACGTTCCAGCCGGGTGGTGAGCTTCATCACCTGTTTCTGCTTGTCCCGCACGGATTTTCGGGACAGGGCCAGCGTGGTGCGTTGGTTGACCAACTCCTGGCGCTGCCGAGCGATGACGCTGGCCTGCGTCCTCGTGTGGTGTTCCCAGTCGGTCACGGTGGCCCATCCTCCTGTCATCACATCGCGGTAGCCCCACGCGATTTCGCCCCGCACCCAGCCGCCCAGGAAATCGCGCAGTTCATAGGGTTCACGGCGCGGCAGGACGACCGCGCTGTTCGAAGCGTCCAGCATGCCCTCTTCGGCGCGGTAATCGCAGGCGGGCGGCGCGAAGTCGGCGATGCCGAGCGCGGGCAGATGCCCGACCCAATAGCCCGGCGGGCACAGCCACAACACCCCGTCACATCCGGAGGTGCGCAGCCGCGTCGTGTGGTGCTGCGCCGATTCCCGATCCAGCGGGCCGGTACGGACCTCGATGGCGTACTGCCGATCACCGCTGCGCCAGAGCACGTCCACCGGAATGTCACCCACCCGGCGGTCCACCTCGGCCACCTCGGCACCGTAGGACGCGAGCCGCCCGCACAGCCAATACTTCAGCCGCTGGATATCCCATTGCGCGGCGGCACATTCCGGGCATGTGCAGCCGTATCCCGCTGCCCCAACCGCTCCGCCGACGGGTGCGCGACCATCCGGCACCCGGGTGTCCGCGACGCGACCGTCCGACAACCCCAATTCGGCGAGCATCGCCCGACGCCCGCACGCCCGCTCGACGCGCTGCTTCGTTCTCACGCGACCTCACCCCTGCCCAAAACCACCGCAGGTCAGGTACGACCTACGCCATAGATCAAGAGTGCGTCAGCTTTGGCCCGCCCGCCAGCCCCCTATACCCCGCGCTCGGGTGCGCCACAACCCGCGAACACGCTCCGACCAGCCGATGTGCGCTGTCTCACAAGCGATTTCATTGCGACACGCGAGAGCATTGCCACAGTTAATTCGATGATTGATAGTTGCGGCCATTCCTCGGACACGGCCGATGCCGCCGAACGAGCGAACGAAAGCCGCCGCGCAACCGGACGAAAGGTGCACGGCGCGGCCACGGCCGGTCCTCGAACCGCGTCGGTACCGATCGACAGATAGAATCGGCCGGCCACGAGCGGAGTTTCGGGCGATACGGGGAAGAAGGTATGGGATGGACCACGACGAGCGGAGTGGCGAATCGATCGGCGCACTCTTGTCGAGTCTCGCGACGACCCTGCGCGAGGTGAGCAATAAACTCGACGCGGTCGCCGCCCACGTGGATGACGACCGTAACCTGGCCGGTCGCCTGGCCAAGTTGGAGGCGTGGGCTTTCCGTACCGGGGAGGATGTTTCGAAGATCGGGTCACGGTTGGAGCAGGTCGCCACCGTCGAGCCCACTGACGAACCGGCCGAACCCGCGCAGCGGGTCCGCCCGGAGCCCACGCCCGCGACCAGGGAACGGCGCGAACCGATTCCGTCGCGTCGCGACCGCCTCGATGCCGTAAACGGGCGAGCCGACACCACGAGCGCGCACACCGAGCCCGGCCGCAACGACCTCCCCGACATCACCACCGTGCTCAGCCAAACGCCGACCGGACGCAACAATCGCCCCGACACCACCGGAACCAACGAGCGCCTCGAGCCCACGACCGGCCGCAACGAGCTCGTCACGCCGACGACCGGAGCCAACGGGCGCCTAGCGACCCCGACCGGACCTCTGGACGCCACCACCGGGCGCAACGAGCGGCTGAAAGCGCCCGAAGACATCGCGCCCCGCCCCGCACGGACCGAATTCACCGCGCCGAACACCCGCGCCGAACACCTCGAACCCTTCGGCCCCGCAACGCACAACGACTCTCTGTCCCTCCCCTCACGGACACCGCAGCCCGTGCCGCCCGCGGTCCCCCCGACCTATCGCAGCGAGCCGCTCTCCGCACCCACCTCGCGCCCCGAATGGCTCGACTCGGCCACACCGGCCGGCACCGAACCTTCCGCGCCGACCTACACCAACTCCCAACCCGCGACCACCGGCGACCGGCTCGACTACGGCTCGATCGGCTCGAGTAACGGCCGCTTGGAGCCGCTCACGTCCCCGCCCCGCAATGGCTACGAATCCCCAACGCCAACAACCCGTCCCGACACCGGTATGACCGCACCACGCACCGAGGACAACGGCGCACTGACCCCTGGCGCGCACCGCGCGGGGACCGGCGAGGACACCTCGCACGTCGACAAGCTGCAGGCCATGCTCGACGAACTCAAACGCAACCCGCACGGCCCCTTCGGTCGCCCGGACCCGTCCTCCGCGCCGAACGAACTACCCGGCGTGGATCCGAACTTCGCGATCCGCACCGAGGGCTGAGCAACTCACCGCCCGGACGAGTCCAGCCCCGTGAGGGTGCCGCGGATCAATTCGCGTAGCCATCGGTGGGCGCTGTCGGCGGTATTACGGGGGTGCCACGCGATGGCGATGGCGATTTCGGGGAGGGGCAGGGGGATTTCGAAGGCACACAAGCCGAGTGCGGTGCGCGTTGTCGCGGTGAGGGCGGCGGGGACGGCGCAGATCAGATCGCTGGAGCGGATCGCTAGCAGGGCGCTGGTGAGGTCGGGGACAGTGGCCACGACGCGGCGAGTGCGGCCGTGCAGGGCCAAGCGGTCATCGATGGGGCCGCGGGCGCGACCCCGGCGGGAGATGCCGAGGTGGGCGGCAGCGGCGAACCGCGCCACGGTCACACGATCGGTGATCAGCGGATGTTCCGGTGCGGCAACGCCGATCACGCGATCGCGCAATACCCGCTGCACGGTGGTCTCGGGATCGGTGTGCTCGATGACGCCGACCTCGATATCGACGCGACCATCGCGCAGTGCGGCGGTGCCCTCGTCGCGATCCGGGAGCAGATGCAGTGTCACGCCGGGCGCCTGTGCGCGGACGGCGGCCAGCAGCGGCGTCGCCAATTCCCCGAGGACCATATCGCCCGCCTGCACGGCGAAGTCGCGCTTCAGCGTGGCCGGGTCGAGTGCGCCGCGCGGGGTGAGCAGCGTCCGCCCTCGCTCCACCAGAACGCTTACCTCGTAACGCAATTCGAGTGCGCGCGGCGTCGGCACCAGATTGCGGCCCGCGCGCACCAGCAGCGGATCGCCGAGCACGTGACGCAGCCGGGCCAGCGTTCGGCTCATCGCGGGCGCCGAAGTGTGTAGCCGCTCGGCGGCCAGGGTGACGCTGTTGGTCTCCAGCAGCGCATCCAGAGCAACCAGCAGATTCATGTCGAGGGCGTCCACACCTGGATTATCCAGAACGGAAAGACTGGTAACCAACATTGCATTGGTGATAATCCGTCGTGCCGACCTCGACGGCGCTGTCCGGCCCGATTGCCGACTCCGGCCGGAACGACGGCACGCCCATGCGACGCCCGTCACACTGTGAACTTCTTCGACTCGAAACCCACAGTCGCACTGGGCAAATCGATGTGCTCCGCAGAGGGAACGGACCCTGTTCCGATCCCGCATCCTCCGGCGGCAACCATCGCCGGGGCCATTGGCCGACGAGAGCCGAGAGATCCCTCCCCGGTGATCGTCGACGTCGATCGAACCTGCATGTGCTCCATACGCGACGCCGTGTCCGACCTACAACACGTGAGCGCCGAGGAGAACCCCGGCAATCCCCAGGCGCACTCCGGGCAATCGACCTACGGCGTGCGCTGTTCGGCGGAGACCTGAGGCGCCATTTCCGGCGCCGCTGTGACCACCGGCCCCTTCGACCGCTCCGCGAGTCCACGATACGAAGACGGCTTGATCATCCGGAACCATTGTGCCGCACGGGTTCTGCGCGGCAGGCGGAATTTCAGGTCGGCGAGCATCTCGTCGATATTGTGGATCGAGAACGGGGTGATGGCGCCGCCGTGCGCGTGATGGCCGCCCGTGCGCTCGGCCATCCAGCTCAGCCGCTCATCGACGTGCGCGGTCATCTCCTCCTGTGTCGGCAGGGCAAGGCGGCCGCGTAACAGTGCGGCGGTCCAGTGCGCACCGACCTCGGCGCCGAGCGTGCTGATGACCGAGGAGTTGTACCCGACGAAGCTCAGATTCGGCACGCCGATCGGCAAGATCTGCCGGTACAGGCGGAAATTGCCCTCGTCGTCGGTGAGCTGACGCTGCACGTACGGGGTCAGGAACGGCACCCGCTGGTGGAACCCGGTAGCGCAGATGACGATATCGGCCTGCAGGGTCGTGCCGTTGGACAGTCGCACGTGGTTCGGGGCCATCTCGGTGATGGTGCTGTCGCGGTGCACCGCGATCAGTCCCATCCCCACCCGCTCGAAGAAATCCTCGGTGACCAGGCTGACCGTGCTCTCCGCGATGTCCTCGAAGCGCCCCTCCGGCACCAGTCCCAGCTCGCGCAGATGCGACTTCTTGGTGGCGAGTTCCTGGATCACATCGAGGTTGCTGTCGCGGAAGCTGCGCCCGGAACCGTGCAGGAACCGTTCGATCCGCCCGAGCTCCTGATAGCGGAAGTGCGCCTCCCCCAGCCTGGTCAGCATCAGCCGTTCGTAGTCGACCAGTCCGCGCGCCAACTTGCGCGGCATCTTCCACAGCAGTCGGCGGGCGACCACATTCGTCGAGGCCGCGACGTGACTGACCGCCTCGGCGATATCGCAGGCCGACTTGCCATAGCCGACCACCACGACAGATTTGCCGCGCGCCCACTCGACATCCAGGAACTCCGAGGCGTGCCCGATCTGCCCGCCCGCCTGCCGGAACCGCTCGACGCCCGGGAAGTCGGGCACCGCGGGCTCACTGAATATTCCGTTGGCGATGACCAGATGGTCGCAGGAGGTGCGATGGACACCGATGTGGTCGCGGATCTCCAGCAACCAACCACTGTCGACCGGATCGGCCGCGACCACCTCGGTACCGAGACGCAGGCTCTCGCCGAAGCCGAAGTGCCGCACGTACCCGTCGAGGTACTGCTGCATCTGCTGCCCATCCGGCACACGCGGATAGTCATCGGGCATCGGGAAGTCGGAGAAGTGATATGTGTGTTTGCTGTTCTGTGCGCGCAGGCCGGGATACCGGCGCGTCGCACTCCACACTCCGCCGACGTCCGAGGCCCGATCGAATACCTCGACCGGAAAACCCTCCCGGCGCAACACCTTCGCGCAGGCGAGGCCTGCGATGCCCGCACCTACGATTGCGATGCGGTTCCCGCTCGTCATGGCACGGAGATTACGTCGCTCGCGCGAATGCGGCAAAGCCTCGGTGCGATTTCACGAAGTTGAACAGGGAGTGACTACAATCCTGGCCTTGTCGCGCGGCACGGTGGTGATATTGCGCACCCGTCCGCGCTCGCGTTTCGCCCCCTCGGGCGGGGCCAGGGTGTAGCGGGACAGGATTTCGCGCAGCACCGTGGTGCCCTCCATCAGCGAGAATCCGGCGCCGATGCAGCGGCGCACGCCGCCGCCGAAGGGCAGCCAGGTATTCGGTTCGACCTCGCCGTCGAGGAAGCGCGACGGACGGAAGGTCCAGGTGTCGGGATGGTTGGCCGGGCTGCGGTGCGCCAGCAGGATCGAACAGCTGACCACCGTGCCCGCGGGCAGCTCCCAGCCGCCGATGGTCATATCCCTGGTGAGTTTGCGGACCGCGCCGGGGATGACGGTGCGCATCCGCATCGCCTCCTTCATGACGGCCTCGAGCGCCTTGTCGTCATCGATGCGGACCGCTTCGTGGGCGTCGCGTTGTACCTGCGGGTTGACCGAGAGTTCGTGCAGCGCCCAGGACAGCGCGGCCGCGGTGGTTTCGTGACCGGCGAGCAGCAGGGTGATGAGTTGATCGCGTAGTTCGGGGTCGGTGAGGGGCGGATCGGACTCGGTATCGCCGCCCGCCTGCAATAGCCGGGACAGGACGTCGGTGCGTTCGGCCAGGTCGGGGGCGGTGCGCCGGGCCGTGATCTCGGCGTACAGCAGATCATCGATGGCGGCCATATTGCCGTGGAAGGACTTCCACGGCGGATACTTCTGCAGCGCCGGTTTCATCAGGCCGATGTACTGCAGCGGCCCGATATCGACGATGCGACCCAGGCGCGGTGCGAGCGCGGCCCGAGTGCGCTCATCGGTGACGCCGAACACCACCCGCATGATCACCTCGAGAGTGAGCGCGTTCATCCGGTCGAGGGTGATGACCGTCGAACCGGGCCGCCAGCGGTCGACCTCCGCGGCCGCGATCTCGGCGACCAGATCGCGATAGCCGCGCAGGGCCGCGCCATTGAATGCGGGCATGAGCAATCGGCGCGCCCTTGCGTGTTCGGCCTCGTCGGTCATCAGCACCGAATGCTCGCCCATGATGGGGCCGAGGATCTGGTTGCCTTCGCCCGCGTGCAGGTCGCGTGGGTCGCCCGCGAAGATCTCCTTGATGTGTTCGGGGCGGGTGAATACCACGAGGTTCTGCGCGAACGGCGGCACATGCAGCGAGAAGACATCGCCGTAGCGTCGTCGTAGCGGCGGCAGCACCTGGGCGCGGTTACGGATGTACAGCAAGCCCTGTAGCAATGCGGGGATCGGCGGACCGGGTGGATACGCCGCAGTCATCGTTTCCCTCCGCATCCGGCGCCGGACGCATCGTTACGCCCGGTTCTCTGCACTGTTGCACAGTTGTCCGGCGTGGCGGAAGCCCCTGGGGCACAACGCCTGATCAGTGGGGCCGTCCGCCGCTGTGCGCACCACCCCGAACGCCGGACTCAACGCAGGGCGGGTGCCCCTGCCAATTCGACCGGCAGATCCTGCAACCCCCGGATGAGCATGCTCTCCCGCCAGCGCAATTCCCCACCGGCGGCCGCCAAGCGCAGATCCGGATACTGCTCGACCAACCTCGTGATCGCGATGCGCGCCTCCAGCCGAGCCAGGCCCGCACCCAGGCAGTAGTGGATGCCGTGGCCGAACGCCAAGTGGCCAGATGCGGAGCGCTCCGGGTCGAACTCAGCTGCGTCGCCGAAGTGCCGTTCGTCGTGGTTGGCCGAACCCAGCGCGACGAGAACCATCTCGCCCGCGGGAATCTCGGTGCCGCCCAGCGTGATCGGTTCGGTCGTGTAGCGCAAGGTCGCGACATTCACCGGACCGTCGTAGCGCAGCATCTCCTCGATCAGGGCGGGCACTGCCTCGGCATTCCCGTGCAGCGCGCGGTAGCGCACCGGATCCGACAGCAGGGTGAGCACGGTATTGCCGATCAGATTGACCGTGGTCTCGTGGCCCGCGACCAGGATTAGGAACACCATGGAGATCAGCTCGTCATCGGTGAGGCGGTCACCGTCGGCACTGGCGGCGATCAGGTCCGAGACGAGGTCCTCCCCCAGCCCCTCGGCCCGCCGCCGCGTGATCAACTGCTCGAAGTAGTCGGCAATGGCATCGGTCGCGTGCCGGACTTCCTCGGGGGTCGCGGTCGACAGCTCGACGATGATGCGCGACCACTCCCGGAAGTCCGCGCGATCGGCCACCGGCACACCGAGCAGTTCACAGATGACGGTGATGGGAAGCGGAAACGCATACTCCGACAACAGATCCACCGGGCCCGTGCCGTCCGCGGCCATCCGGTCCAGGAGCTCATCGGCGATCGCCAGCACACGCGGGGCCAGTGCCTCGATCCGAGCGGGTGCGAATGCGGGGGCGACCAGTCGGCGCAGCCGGGCGTGCGCGGGCGGATCGGTATTCAGCAGGTGGTAGCTGATCCGGGCATTTACCGCGCCGACGCCGGTGTCACCGGTGGGCAGGCCACGGGCCCGGCGGCTGGACTCGGTGCGCGGGTCTTTGCGGATGGCCGGATGACGCAGCACCTCGCGTGCGACGTCCAGATCCACCACCAGCCAAGCGCGAACGCCGCTATTCAACTCGATGGGGTGCACGGGGCCTTCGGCGCGCAGCTTCGCATAGAAGGCATACGGTGTACGAAAGAAGTCCTGTGGCAGCTTTCTCATTCGACGGCCCTTCCCCGTTCGCGAGTTGTCTTGCGCCCCTTCGATAGTGGCACGCGATGGCGATCTCGACCACCCGCGCGTCGACCGCAGCGACCGTATCTGACCAAGGTATGACCGTCGCGCGCGCCGCATCCACCAAAAGGATGACCGCGACCGTCTGCCCGGGCACGGCCACGGCCGGGCCGATACTCTCCGCAGATGGGATCGATTTCTCCCGTCTTGCGCGGAGCCCGGATCGCGAATTCGTTCGCGTTCGGGTTGCAGGGCTTTTTCTTCGCGGTGGTGCTCACCGAACTGCCCCAGCAGAAGGATCGCTTCGACCTGTCAGATGGCCTGATCGCCGGTTCGGTGGTGCTGGTTTCGATCCTCGCCGGCGTCGGCAGCGTGGCGGCCGAGCAGGTGGCCATGCGGTGGTCGAGCCGGGTCACGGTGCGGATCGGACTGCTGGGCATCACGGTCACCGGATGCGCCGTCGCGCTGGCCCCGAATATCCCTGTGCTGGCGATCGCCCTCGGCTGCTACGGAATCGCGGTCGGCATTGTCGATGCGAGCACGAACATGCAGGGTGTATTCATTCAGCACGGGTACGGGACGTTCATCCTGTCCTCGTTCTACGGGGCGTGGAGTGCCGGATCGATCCTCGGCGCGCTGTTCGTATCCGCCTGCGAGGCATTGGACGTCACGCTGCGCGAATCGCTGTTGGCGGCAGCGGGCGTAGTTCTCGTGGTCGGGTTGGTGACTGGCCCACGCCTGCTCGGCGCCGCGGAGGCCGAGTCCGGCCCGGCGGAGGTGGCCAACAGCGAACCCTCAGCATCCCGGATGGTTCCGCTGCGTATGTATCTCGCCTTCGGCATCGCGGCATCACTCGTTTTCGCGATCGATCTCGCCGTCAGCAACTGGTCGGCGTTGTATCTGAAGGAGGATCTGCTGGCCAGTTCGTCCACCGCGGCTTTGGCATTGGCGGTCTATCAATGCGCGTCGCTGGCCGCCAGGCTGAGCGGGGATCTGTGGGTGCGGCGGCTCGGCGGACGCCGGGTGGTACGCATCGCCGGGGCGGTCGGCGTGCTCGGACTGGCCGTCGCGGTGGTCGCGCCCGGGCCGATTGTCGCGATCATCGGCTTCCTGATCGGCGGTTTCGGAACCGGCGTCGTCGCACCGCTGTGCTTCAGCGAGGCCGGACAACTGACCAGCGGACGGCAACTCGACGCGCTGATCGCGCGCCTGAATCTGTTCAACTACGTTGGCACCCTCGTCGGCGGCGGGCTGGTCGGCGCGATTGCCGCCGGCTTCGGACATCGGATCGGTTTCGTGATCCCCGTCCTGTTCATGGCAATCGTTATCGGACTCGCGCGTGTATTCCATTCCCGTTCCGAACCGGATGAGCTTTCGGCTTCGAACGGAGGTCGTGCTGTACTGGACACATGAGCAACATCCCAGTCACCGTCGACCGGGCCGGATTATGGGACGCCGAGGCCCTCAGTGACGTTGCGGCCGCGACCTTTCCGCTCGCCTGTCCACCGCACGCCACCGCGGACGATATCGAGATCTTCATCGCCGAGGTGCTTTCCGGTGAACGCTTCGGCGAATATCTGACCGACCCCACCCGGATCGTGCTCAAAGCGGTCGCGGGCGGCGATATCGTCGGCTACGCGATGTTGCACTACGGCGACCCGGCCGATCCCGATGTCGCCAAGGCCGTCGACCTGCGCCCGGCCGTCGAGATCAGCAAGATGTACGTACTGCCCGGCCACCATGGTGCCGGTGTATCGAAGGCACTGATGAACGCGTCGCTGGAGCAAGCTCGCGAGGAGGCGGTTGCCGGGGTGTGGCTCGGGGTCAACCAGGAGAATGAACGCGCCCAGCGGTTCTATCTCAAGCACGGGTTCGAGCGGGTCGGCACCAAGACCTTCACCGTGGGTAGCCAGTTGCAGCACGATTTCGTGATGCGCCGGGTTCTCTGACCGGCTCAGGCCACGAACTCGACCAACGCCGCATGGAAGCTCGGATCCACGACGGCCATCAGGTGATCGCCGGGCACGATCCGCAAGGTCGCGTCGGGCAGTGCGGCCGCGAGTCGATCGGGCTCGGCGGCGAACGGGTCCTTATCGCCCGCCAGTACCAGGCTCGGCATGGTGATCTCGGCCAGGGTCTTTATCGGCTCGTCGTCCAGGCCGGTCGCGACCGCCTCGATGGCATCGCGGTCGGCGCGCACCGCGTCGGCGAGGATGCGGAACATCATCGCGATCGGTGGTGTGCCCGCGCCGTCACCGCGCATGGCGGCGCGCAGATCGTCGATATCGATGACGCGCCGGTCGACGCCGCCGCAATCGAGCACACCGGAGCCGATGCCGCCCACTGCCAGCTTGCGCACCCGCTCATCCGCTCCCGCCACCAGCAGCGAGATGATCGCGCCCATCGAATAGCCCACCTGCACAACGTCATCGAAGCCCAGCTCGTCGTAGAGCGCGGTGACGTCGCGCGCCATCCCCGCCCATGAATACCGCGCCGGATCATGGGGTTTCTCGGAACGACCGTGTCCGCGCGCATCCAGTGACACCACGGTGTGCCCGGCCGCCTGCAGGGCGCCGACCACCCCGGTGGCCATCCAGTTGGCGTTCGTATCGGCCACTACCCCGTGCTGCAGTACGACCGGGATGCCTTCGCCCTCCCACACGCGGTAGTTGAGCTCCAGTCCGTCCCAGGTCTTGAACGTCGTCATGACCGGATCGTAGCCCGACCCATAGGTTGACAAGTTCTTTGTGTTCAGTATTTACTGAACCTATCAGTCTTTGCGGAACATGCAGGAACTAAAGGAGCATCATGATGACCGCCGCGATCCGCACCGAGGGCCTGACCAAGCACTACGGCAAGCATGTCGCACTCACCGATCTGAACCTCGAGGTCGGCCAGGGCGAGGTGTTCGGGTTTCTCGGGCCCAACGGTGCGGGAAAGTCCACCACCATGCGCATCCTGCTGGATCTGATCCGACCGACTTCGGGCCGTGTCGAGGTGTTCGGCATCGAACCACGCGTCGGTGGTGCGCAATTGCGCAGGCGCATCGGTTACCTGCCGGGCGAACTCGAGATCGAGGGTCGCAATACCGCTCGAGACCTGCTCGCCTTCCTCGCCGATCTACATGGCGATGTCGCACCGAATCGGATCACCGACCTGGCCGATCTGCTCGATCTGGACCTGTCCAAGAAGGTCGGCGCGATGTCCAAGGGCAATAAGCAGAAGGTCGGCATTATCGCCGCCTTCATGCACAACCCGGATCTGCTGATTCTCGACGAACCCACCTCCGGACTGGATCCGCTACTGCAGCAACGCTTTCTGGATCTCGTCGGCGCGGCCAAACGCAACGGGCAGACGGTGTTCATGTCCTCGCACATTCTCAGCGAGGTGCAGCAGAGCGCCGATCGGGCGGTCATCATGCGCGCGGGCCAACTGCTCGGCACCGAGAATGTCGAGGATCTGCGCGGGCGTTCACCACGCTCGGTCGAATTGGTCTTCGGCGAGGACATTTTCGGCGACGACTTCGCCAGACTGCCCGGTTTGCGCGATCTGACCGTCGACGGAAAGACCTTGCGCTGCACCACCGAAGGCGAGGTCGACGGGCTGTTCAAGATGGCCGCGAAATACCAACTGGTGAGCGTGCTGTCCAGCGAGCCGGATCTCGAACAGATCTTCTTCAGCCTCTACGGCCGTTGATCAAACATCCCCGAATCATTTATCGCACAGGAGAATCGTCATGACTCGATCGGTCTTCACGCAGACCTTGACGGAACAGCGGCGCGGCCTGATCAGCTGGTCGATCGGCTTCGCCGTCATCCCGATGATGTATCTACCGTCCTACCAGTCGCTGAAGGAGCAGGGCTCGCTCGATATCAAGCAGAACACGATGTACGAGGCCATGGGCGTCAGCGACTTCGCCAGCGCCAGTGGATATTTGAACGCGACGGTGTACTCGTTGATGGGGCTGTTGCTGATGCTGATCTTCACGGTCACCTTCGCGAGCCGTTCGGTGGTGCAGGAGGAGAACGGGATGCTGGATCTGCTTCTCGCGCAACCGATCAACCGGATGAACCTGCTGCTGCAGCGATTCGCCGCACTGGCCGTGCAGACCGCGATCGCCACCACCGTACTCACCCTGAGCGTGATCGCCGGGGCCGAGCGGGGTGGGCTGGAGGTACCCACCGGCAATATCGTGGCCGCGAGTGCGGGGCTCGGATTGCTGGCACTGGTCGTCGGCGCGATCACGCTGCTGATCGGCGCGGCCACCGGAAAGCGTTCGGTGACACTGGGTTCGGCGTCGCTGATCGCGGTGGCGGGCTATCTGGCCAATAACCTCGGCGGTGAATTCGTGCGCAAACTGTCGCCCTTCTACTGGGCCAATGGGGGCGCTCCACTGGTACACGGCTGGAACGGTATCCACCTGGTGGTGCTGGTCGCCGTGGCCGCGGTCGCCCTGGTGCTGGCGCTGGGCGCGTTCGATCGCCGCGATCTGGCGGTCTGATCGACCGATACGGGGCGGGCCGACACGGTCCGCCCCGTTTACCGCTCTCCACATTCTGGAAGGGATACTTCTCCGATGGGCACCACCGACAACGAGCAGACAACCGGTCCGGCTCCGGAAAAGTTGGCATTCGTCGAGGATTTCGCGCTCGTACTGGAGCGGATGGGCCTGGTCCGGATGACGGGTCGGGCCGCGGGGTGGTTGCTGGTCAGTGATCCGCCGGAGCAGACCTTCGGCCAGATCGCCGATGCGCTGCAGGCGTCCAAGGGTTCCATCTCGTCGGCATTGAAGACGCTGGTCACCATGCGTTGGGTGGACAAGATCTCCAAGCCGGGCGATCGCAAGGACTACTACTCGATCCGGCCCGGAATTCTGCCGGAGCTGACCCGTCAGCAGAGCGGCATGTACACCGACCTCACCAATATGACCGCACGCGGGCTCGCACTATTCGACGACCCGAATGGTGCTGACGCCGAACGGGTTCGGGATATGCACGAGTTCTTCGTGTGGATGGGCAAGGAACTGCCCGCGCTGATCGATCGGTGGTATGCCGAGCGTCCCTCCTGAATCAGGCCAGCAGCTTCGCCTTCAGTGCCGCGACATCAGTGGCCGACAGCTTCAATCCCGCACGGACATAATTGTCGAAACTGCCGTAGCTCTGGTTCGCCTGGTCGAAGGCTGCATCCAGCCATGTGGCCGAGACGCCGTTGAGCGGATCGTTCGGGCTGGCATCGCGGTACTGGTTGGACAGCAGGTAGTCCTGCGTGACGGTGTCGCGGTCCACGCCGAGGATGGTCAGCAGGACCGCGGAAGTCCAGCCGGTGCGGTCCTTGCCCGCGGTGCAGTGGAACAGAACGGCGCCGTCGGCGGCGATGATGTCGCGTAGCACCGAGGCGAAGGCCTCGTTCGCGCCGGGCGCGGTGATGAATGCCCGGTACAGGTCATTGCCACCGGTAAGGGTGGCGACCAGGGTTTGCGGCGGCGCCTGACCGATGACGTCGTTCCAGTCCGCGACCGCACCAGCGGGCAGGCGGTCGGCCGCGATGGTCCGCTCGTAAACGGTGCGCAGATCGTCGACCACGCGCACCTGACGGTCGGTCAGCACGGCCAGATCGGCCGGGGTCGCATTGTTGAGCTGACCGGTGCGGTAGACCAGCCCGGTGCGCACCCAGTATCCGTCGGTGGTGCGATAGCCGCCCGCGTCACGGCCGTTCTGCACGCCCTGCAGATTCAGTGCACGGTCGAAGGCGACCGGATCGGCAACGCTGACCGGGTCGGCCAGTGCGACGCCTGTCACCGGTCCGAAGGCCACGGTCAGACCGGCAGCCAGTGCGACCGGAACTCGAACGGAACGACGGACCACGACTGCTCCGATCACGCGGCAACCTCGAAGCGCGAAAGCGCCAGCAGACGCGAAATCGCACGCAGGTACTTCTTGCGGTAACCACCGTCGAGCATCTCCTTGGAGAAGATCTCGTCCAGCTTCGCACCCGAAACCGTCACCGGAACGCTCGCGTCGTACAGCCGGTCGGCCAGCACGACGATCCGCAGCGCGACCGCCTGATCGGTCACCGGATGCACATTCGAAATGAAGACCGACGACACCCCGGAGATCAGCGCACCGTACTTCGACGGGTGCAGTGTGCTCAGATGCTTCAGCAGCGCGTCGAATTCGTCGAGCGTGGAACCCGTTGTGGCAGAAGCGCGTTCGGTGAGCAGCTCCGATGAGGTGGGTTCGGGAGCAGGCGGCAGGTCGCGGTGCCGGTAGTCCGGACCGTCGACGCGCACGGGCTCGAAGATCGAACCGAGCTTCTTGATCTCGCGCAGGAAGTCCTGGGCGGCGAAGCGGCCCTCCCCCAGCTGGCCGGGCAGGGTGTTGGAGGTGGCGGCGATGGAGACGCCGCGCGCCGACAGTTCGGTCAGCAGCCGCGAGACCAGCATGGTGTCGCCGGGATCGTCGAGTTCGAATTCGTCGATGCACAGCACGCTGTTCGCCGCGAGCCGCTCGACGGCATTGTTGAAGCCGAGTGCGCCGACGAGATTGGTGAGTTCACCGAAGGTGCCGAAGGATTTCGGCGCGGGCGCGCTGTGGAAGATGGAGGCCAGCAGGTGGGTCTTGCCGACACCGAAGCCGCCGTCGAGGTAGAGCCCGGCGCCGCTGATCGGCTTCTTCTTCCCGAACAGGCTCTTCTTGTTCGCCGCCTGATGGATCTTGGCGACCTGACCGGCGAAATCCTCGGCCTTGCGGACCGCGGCCGCCTGGGTCGGCTCGTTGGGATCGGGGATGTAGGAGGCGAAACTGACCTCGTCGAACATGGGCGGTGGCACCATCTGGGCGACCAACTGGTCCGCCGGAACCTCCGGATGGCGATCGACAAGGCGCTCTTGCATGCTGGAAGCCTAATGACGTGGTGTGATCTTTCTTCATGCAGCGTATCCACAATGCGATCCAGCTCACAGGACTGACCCGGGACGAGCTCGCCGACCTGTACGCCTACCCCGCCGAACTCGAGGCCCCTTGGGTCCGCGCCAATTTCGTCTCCAGCATCGACGGATCCGCCACCAGCGGCAATGTCTCCGAAGGCCTCGGCACCCCCGCCGACAAAACCGTCTTCATGCTGTTGCGCCAATTGGCCGATGTGATCGTGGTCGGCGCGGGTACCGCGCGGGCGGAGAACTACGGCGGCGCCGGGACCGATCCGGTGTTCCGGCGCGCACTGTACGACCGCGGCATCGGCGGACATCGCGACGGGGCACCGCCACCGATCGCCGTTGTCACCGCGAGCGCTTCGCTGGAGGCGGGCGCGCCGCTGTTCACCGATACCAAAGTTCCGACGCTGATCATTACGACCAGCACCGCGCCGGAAGATCGCAAACAGCAACTCGCCGATGCGGGCGCGCACGTCATCGAGGCGGGCGGTGTCGCTATCACCCCGCAGGGCCTGCTCAACACACTCACCGGCCTCGGGCTGCAGCGCGTGCTGTGCGAGGGCGGTCCACATCTGTTCGGTGAACTGCTGGAGGCGGATGCGGTCGACGAACTGTGCATCACCACCGCACCGATCCTGGTGGGCGGTACCGCGCGCCGAATCTCGCTCTCGGCACACGAGTTCCGGGTACCGATGGTGCGCAGGCATATCCTGCTCGACGACGACGGCACCGTGCTGACCCGCTGGACCCGTTCATGAACAAACCGCACGAACCTGGCAGGCTGTAGCGCATGCGCTGGACTCGGGCCGTCGTGCTGGCATCGACACTCTCGATCATGATCGGCGGATGCGGTGCGGGACCTTCCGATCGCCCCGGCGTCGCCGTCGAGCGCGCGCCGCAGGGCGGGGCGGGTCCGCACCCGACCACGGTCATCGCGCCGCCGCCCGATGCCGGTGTCCCCAAAACCGATCTGACCTGGCGCGATTGCACCACACCCACGCTCGACCTACTCGGCCTCGGCCCCGCGCCGTCCGGCCTGGTCCTGGACTGCGCCGAATACACCACCCCGATCGATTCGACCGGCGGTGTGCTCGGCAACTTCCGCACCGGCGCCATGCGGGCTCGGCTGCCGCAGACCCCGACCGATGTCGCGCCGCTGGTCATCACCTCCGGCGCGGACCGCTCCTCCACCGCGACACTTGCCGGGCTCGCCGTCGGCGCGGGCAACGGGCTGCTGGCCAGCCGCCCGATCGTCGCCGTGGACCGGCGCGGTCTCGGCACCTCGCAACCGATCGACTGCATGACCGTCGAGTCCCGCCGCGGCCTGGCCGATAACGGGCAATTCGGGCCGGGCGCAAGCGATCCCGTCGAAGCGGTGACCGGATTCAGCCAGGACGCCACTATCGCCTGCCGCGACTTCCTGCAGCCCTATGAGGGCACCTTCGACGCACCGCACGCCGCCGACGACATCGAGCAGCTGCGCAGGCAATGGCAGGTCGACCGGATCGACCTGCTCGGTTCGGGCAACGGTGCGAAGGTCGCACTCAGCTACGCGCGCAAATTCGGCGACCACCTGGCGCGCCTGGTGCTGGACTCGCCGGAGGCCGTCGGCGCCGATGCCGTCACCCGCACCGAACAGCGCGTCCAGGGCGCGGAGGCCGCGGTAACCGCATTCGCCCAGCGTTGTACCGGCGTCGGCTGCTCACTCGGTGCCGACCCACGCGCGGCGATCATCGATCTGGTGCGCAAGGCGAGCAGTGGCGGACTCGGCGATATCTCCGCGAATGCGCTGCTGACCGGGTTGTCGGGCTTCCTGGCCGCGCCGCGCGACCAATCCGCGCACATCGCCGAACTCGCCGACGCGCTCTCGGCCGCCGGGCGCGGCGATCGCGGCCCGCTCGGGACGCTGATCCAGCGCGAAACCGCCGCCACCGCGGCCGACGGCCAGTTCGTCAACCGCTGCACCGATAACCAGCTGCCGCCGAGCCCCACCAAGGCCAAGGAGCTCGCGGACACCTGGGGCACCAAATATCCGGTCTTCGGCAGGTCTGCCGCGATCGGGATGATGGAATGCGTCGCCTGGCCGGTCAGTGCCGCACCGCCGCTGCCGGAGAAGCTGGACCTGCCGGTTCTCGTGCTCGGCGGAATCGCGGATCCGTTGGTCGGCGACGGCGGTCAAGCCTCGGTGACCGGTGCGCTCGGCGCCGCAGGCGCACGCAAGGCCGCGATCACCTGGCAGGGTTGGGGACATCCGGTTTTCGCCCATTCCGGTTGTGCGCAGCGGACTCTCATCGACTACCTGAAGGACGCCAAGTTGCCTGCTGACGGGACGGCATGCCCCGCATGAGCGAGCGCAGCCAGCGAATCAAAGGCACAGCCCCTTAGGGGGATGGCGGAGCCGAGCGCCGGCGAGGCGCAGTCGCATGAGCGAGCGCAGCGGGCGAATCGATGACACAGCCCCTTTAGGGGATATGGCGGAGCCGAGCGCCAGTGAGGCGCAGTCGCATGAGCGAGCGCAGCGGGCGAATCGATGACACAGCCCCTTTAGGGGATATGGCGGAGCCGAGCGCCAGCGAGGCGCAGTCATTTCCCCTAACCTCGGCGCGCCAGGTAGGTCCAGGCAACCGTCGTGTGCGGATCCGGTGTACCGTGCCCCAGTGTTACTTCGACAGCTCGAGCCTCGCACTGCTCGCACCACCGCCGAGGTGATCAAGTTCGCACTCTGGCCCCTCGCGGTCATGACTGTGCTCAACCGGGTCTTCATCAAGGCAGTCAACGGGTTCATCACCGATGACTTCAAACCGGTCTACAACGCGTCGCTGGCGTTCCTCAACCACCGACCGGTGTACACCGCGAATTACAACCTGGTGGATCCGCACTACTTGTATCCCCCGAGCGGCACGCTGCTGATCGCACCTCTGGCGCTGATCGATCCGGAGAAGTCGCGCTGGTGCTTCATCCTGTTGAATGCCGCGGCCATCATCCTGGCCTGGTACCTGCTGCTCAAGCTGTTCAAGTTCACGGTGTCGTCGGTGGCGGCGCCGGCCCTGCTGCTGGCCATGTTCAGCTCCGAAACCGTCATCAACACACTGGTTTTCACCAATGTGAACGGATGCGTGCTGCTCGCCGAGGTGGCCTTCATCATGCTGCTGCTCGCGCGGCGGGATCTGTGGGCCGGTGCGATATTGGGTTTGAGTATCGCGGTGAAACCGACGCTCGCACCACTGGTGCTGATCGCGGCGACGCGCGGGCAGTGGAAGGTGTTCTACACCGCCATCGGTGTTCCGGTGGCACTCACCGCTGTCGCATGGCCGCTGTCGAAGGACGCGGACAAATTCTTCACCCGTACCATGCGCTATCTCTTCGAATCCCGGGACTACTTCAACAGCGCGATCGTCGGCAATGCGGCGTATTACGGTCTGCCGCTGTGGCTGACCTGGGGCATTCGCATCGTGATGGGCGTGGCGGTGGCCATCTCGCTGTGGCTGCTGTACCGGTACTACCGCGATGACGAACTATTCTTCGTGACGACATCCTCCGGTGTGCTGATGACCGCGTCGTTCCTGCTGTCCTCACTGGGGCAGATGTACTACTCGATGATGCTGTTCCCGCTGCTGATGTCGGTGGTGCTGCGCAATTCGGTGCTGCGGAACTGGCCGGCGTGGCTGGCGGTCTTCGGATTCATGTCCTACGACAAGTGGCTCTCGGACCGCTGGCAGGGCCTCGGGCGCAATCTGGAGTATCTGCGCATCACCTTCGGCTGGGGTCTGCTGCTGATCGTCGTCGCGTGTGTGCTCGGCGATCGGTATCTGGCGGCGCGACGGGAAGGTCGGCTGCAGTTCGGAATCGATCCGGAGTGGATGCGCTCGGCGCCGGATTCGCGGGATGCCGCCGAGGACGCGCCGCAGGTGGTCGAGCCGGAGAAGGCATACGAAAGCACTCCCGGCGAGGCGACGAACGGCAGCGAATTGCTCGATGCCCCGCGGGCGAGTGCACTCAAGTAGCGATTGGACAGTCGGCGCGGGCCTCGAAAACCTATTAGCGTGGAGCAATGAGTTCTGACGCCGACACGTCCCTACCCGTGCCGAGGATCCAGCTGACCCCACAGGAGTGGAAGGCCAAGCTGAATCCGGAGGAATACGCGGTGCTGCGACAGGCCGCGACCGAACGTCCGTTCATCGGCGAGTACACCGACACCAAGACCGAGGGCGTCTACGTGTGCCGGGCATGCGGGGCCGAATTGTTCCGCAGCACGGAGAAATTCGATTCCCATTGCGGCTGGCCTTCGTTCTTCGACCCGGCGAAGTCGGAGGCGGTCATTCTGCGCTCCGACGACACACTCGGCATGCACCGGGTCGAAGTGCTGTGCGCGAACTGCCACAGCCACCTCGGCCACGTCTTCGAGGGCGAGGGATACAACACGCCCACCGATAAGCGCTACTGCATCAACTCCATCGCCCTGCAACTGCACCCCTCGGGCAGTGCAGCGCAGTAGAACGACTTGTGGCGCTGAGCGAAAGATACAGACCGACCGGCTTGTTGCGCATGCCCCGAAAAACCGGGGCATGTGCCATCGGTCAGTAGCTCAGGGCAGCGCGGCGATGAGTTTTTCGATTTCGACGCGAGGGCCGGTGAAGAAGGGGACCTCTTCGCGCACGTGCAGGCGGGCCTCGGTGGCGCGCAGGTCACGCATGAGGTCGACGATGCGGTGCAGTTCCGGGGCCTCGAAGGCGAGGATCCACTCGTAGTCGCCGAGAGCGAAGGAGCTGACGGTGTTGGCGCGCACATCCGGGTAGCCGCGTGCGGCCTTGCCGTGGTCGGCGAGCATCTTGCGGCGCTCGTCGTCGGGCAGCAGATACCACTCGTAGGAGCGCACGAACGGGTAGACGCAGATGTAGTTGCCTGGATCCTCACCGGCCAGGAACGCCGGAACGTGGCTCTTGTTGAATTCGGCAGGCCGATGCAGCGCCACATTGCTCCAGACCGGAGCACTGGCCCGGCCCAGTTCGGTGGTGCGCCGGAAATCCGCGTACGCCGACTGCAGATCCTCGACCCGCTCGGCATGCGACCAGATCATGAAATCGGCATCGGCGCGCATCCCCGCGACGTCATAGATGCCGCGAACTACGACATCACGCTCGCCGAGCCCATCGAAGAACGCCCGCGCCTCCTTGATGGCGGCCTCACGGTCGTCCCCCAGCACCCCCGGCTGCACCTGGAACACCGAGAACATCAGGTAGCGGATGGTGGAATTGAGTGCTTGATAGTCGAGTCGCGCCATGATTCCTATCGTGCCACTGCGCCGAATCGATGCATCCGTGCGGGCCGTTCCCGACGCGGATGCGTGCGCCGTATATCTCCACCATCACACCGCGGCGGGCAGTGTGCGACGCTGTGCCGATCAGGTCGCCGCGGCTCAGGTCAGGGCGCTGCAGCCCGGTCGCAGCACGCGCAGGCGCAACGCCGAACTGGACGCCGCAGGTCGGGCCCTGACCACCCGGAAGTCGCACTGCGCGGCGCGGCGCCGATCACGATGCGGGAGCTCAGATCTGGCGCTGGCCAGCCCAAAGTCGCGGTCTGTGGCACAGCTGCCTCGGCTCAGGATGTGGCGCTGCCGACCCGGTAGTCGCATTGCGCAGCGCAGTGCCATCAAGACACCGCAGCTCGAGGTGCTGCCTACCCGGCAGCCGAACCGGGTGGCGCTGCGCGGATCAGGCGGCGGTGTGGGTCAGGGTGCTGGCTATGCGGTGGGCGGCGGCGGTGCCGGAGGCCACGCAGGCGGGGACACCGACGCCGTGGAGGTAAGCGCCCGCTATCGCGAGGCCATCGAAATCGGCTGTGGTGGATTCGATTTCGGCTATGCGGTCGATATGGCCAGGGGCGTATTGGGCGAGACCGCCGGGCCAGCGCTGAACCACGGCCGAGATCGGTTCGATGGTGGCACCGGTGACGGTGGCGAGGTCTTCGGTGGCGGCGGTGATGAGTTCGGCGTCGGACCAAGTCTGGGTTGAGTCGTCGCCGAATTTGCCGAATGAGGCTCGGACGGCGGCTGTTTCGCGTTGGGCAAGGTGGGTCCACTTGCGGCTCGACAGGGTGAAGGCCTTGGCGCGCAAGGGTTCTCCGGTGGCAACCAGGACGCCGGAGTTCTGCGGCAGCGCGGTGTCACGCGGAAGGGCCAGGGCGACCACGACAGACGAGGACAATTCGATGCCACCGGCGGCCGATGCGGCGACGGGCGCGAAGGGGCGCAGCAGGTTCGCGGTCACCGGGGCGGGGGTGGCAAGTACCACCGCGTCCACCGCGCCGATCGGTTCGACTACCCAGCCGTGGGTCGCGCGGGTCAGGTGGGTGGCCGAGGTCGCGGTGATGAATTCCGCCTCGGACTTGGTGGCCAATGCGTCGAGGAGCACCCGGTAGCCGTCGCGAAGGCCGCCGAAAACCGGTGCGTTCGAGGGCGGCGGCATCGCGGCCGCGACCGCTTGGGTGAGGCTCGACGCGCCGTTGTCCAGTGCGGCGGCCAGCGTCGGCAGTGCGGCGCGCACCCCGATGGAGCGCGAACTACCCGCGTAGACGCCACCGAGCAGCGGATCGACGCTGCGCTCGGCGACCTGCGCACCGAACCGGTCGGCGACCAGGCTGTAGACATCGATGTCGGCGTCCGGATACCAGGCCAGCGGCCGTTGCGTCTCCGCATCGATCCGCTCGAGCGTCTCGGTATCGACCAACCCGCGCATCGACTCGGCATCCGACGGAATGCCCATCAATGTGCGTTCCGGCAGCGGATGCGCGCTGCCCTGCGCCCAGACCAGCGGCCGCAACCCGGCGGGCACCACCAACTCCGATTCCAGCCCGAGCTCGCGCAGCAGCGCGGGCACCTCCGGCCGCCGCCCGACGAACGCCTCCGCCCCGAGATCCAAAGGCTCCCCGGCCAATTCGCCGGTATAGAGAATCCCACCCAGCCGCGCGCCCCGATCGATGACCACGATCTCCGCCTGCGTCCCCAGCAGCCCCCGTAACCGGTACGCCGCGACAAGCCCGCTGATCCCGCCACCGACCACCGCGATTCTCATGTCGCGACCGTAGCCCGCCACCGGATCCGCACCGACCACACCCCTCGCCTTCGTGACCGAGCACACGGTCGGCGCCCGAGTCCGAGGACCGGGCGGGTGTTTTCAACGGTCGCCGCGCAGCTGCGCCCGGATCTCCGGCTTGAGCACTTTACCGATTTTCGAGCGCGGCAGATCGGGCCAGATCTCCACCTGCTTGGGAGTTTTCACCCCGCCGAGTCGCGCCTTGGTGTGCTCGCGCAGTTCGTCGACGGTCACGGTATGGCCGAGGTTCAATTGCACGACGGCGGTGACCCGCTCACCCCACTTATCGTCGGGAAGTCCGATGACCGCGCAGTCCTGGACCGCCGGATGCGTCAGCATCGCCTGTTCGACCTCGGCGGAGTACACGTTGAATCCGCCGGTGATGATCATGTCCTTGGCCCGGTCGACGACGTAGAGGTAGTTGTCGGCATCGAGGTAACCGATGTCCCCGGTGTGATGCCAGCCGTACCGCGACACCTCGGCGGTCGCATCCGGATTCTTGTGGTACCCGGCCATCACCAACGGACCCCTGACCACGATTTCGCCGCGCTCACCCGAGGCAAGCAGCCGGCCCTCGGCATCCATGATGGCCACCTGGGTGAGCGGGGTCGGCCGTCCGGCCGATGACAGTCGTTCGGTGGCGATCGAGCCGTCGGGACGGAAGTGATCTTTCGGCGCCAGCGTAGCAACCATCATGGGCGCTTCGGACTGTCCGAACAGCTGGCCCATGACCGGGCCGATCCGGTCCAGCGCCGCGGCCAGCCGGGCCGTCGACATCGGGGCGGCGCCGTACCAAAGGCACTGCAGCGAACCGAGATTCGCTTCCGACAGCGCCGGATGATCCAGCAGCATGTAGATGAGTGTCGGCGGCAGGAAGGTGTGGGTGATCCGGTGCCGCTCGATCAACGTGAGAAATTCACCGAGATCCGGGGCTGGCATCACCACGATCTCACCGCCGAGGGTCAGGATCGGAAAGCACAGCACGCCCGCCGCGTGGGTCAGGGGCGCCAGCGCCAGGTAGCGGGGCCGGAATTCGAATGGATAACTCATCAGGGTCAGTGCGGTCATCGCCTCGATATTGTGGCCGGTGAGCCGGACTCCCTTCGGCCGTCCGGTCGTGCCACCGGTGCCGACCAGCATGGCGAGTTCGTCGATCGGCTCGACCTGCGTTGGATCGGCCGGACATTCGCGCACCCAGTCCTCGAAACATATTGCGTCGGCGACATTTCCGTCCAGGCAGACCAGAGTCCGCAGTCCGGTTAGTTGCGGTGCGATGGCCGAAACGAGTGGTGCGAAGGCGGATTGGAAGATCAGGCAGGTGCAGTCGAAAAGGTCGAGCAGTTCCCGATTCTCCGCCGCCTCGTTGCGTGGATTGATCGGACACCACACCGCGCCGGCGCGGGCGATGCCGAAAACGCAGGCGAAGGCCCGTGTGTCGTTCGCCGACAGGATCGCGACCCGCTCGCCGGACCGGATGCCGGATCGCGCCAGTGCCCCGGCGATGCGCCACGACAACTGTTGCACTTCCGCATAGGTCAGCGTGCGCCCGTTCATGGTCAGGCAGGGCGCGGCGGCGCCGAGTGAAGCGCCCTTGTCGAGATAGTCGGTCAAACGCACGGTAATCCTCTGCGGAAGCTGTTGTGGAAGTGGCCGATTCGGGCCACGGGCAGCGCTGTGCACCCGTGGCCCGAGACCGCGATCAACGGTGCACGTTCAGGACCGGTTCACTGACCAATCCGAAACCGCGGAGCACTCCGAGCAGTTCCCGATGACCGAAGGCCTGGCACGCCGAGGCGAACCCGGTTCGTTTCGGCGGCGTCTGTAGCAGCGCATTCGCGGCAAACGCCTGCATCAGGCCCGTCTGCTTGTAGTTGCAGTTCCCGTAGATCACACAGTGGGCGCGCGCCAGCGGTCCGGACGCGTGCACGGAATCGAGCGAGGTATTGATCCGCGGATTTTCCCGCGGCGGCATCTCGTCGCGCACCAGTGCGGCCTGTTCGGCCAGGACGCGGTATTTCTCCTGCACCGGAAGGTCTTTGACCTGCTCGACAACCGCCTGCACGATCTGCGGCACGCCCTGCATCAACGGCCGGTTGAAAACACCGCCGAGCACCTTCACGTTCGCGACCCGCGGATCGCGCTTGAACCACACCGGATGTGAGGTACCACCCCAGGGTAGTGCGAGCCCGATCTCGTGTTGGCCGGGCACCACCACGTCGTAGAGTCCGGCGTCTGCGGGCCACTCCACATACTGGTTCTGTTCGAGGTAGTAGGCCTTGGACAGCGCGGCATTGACCAGGATCGTCTTCGTGGACGCGACCGTCGGGAAGCCCTTCCAGAAGACCTGGATATCGAGGGTGTCCAGACCGGGGGTTTCCAGGCAGATATTCGCGGCGATCTCGCCGGTGGTGTACATCTGCGCCACGCCCGGCGCGAGCAGCAGACCGCGCGCGGCCATCTCGGCGCCGTACTGCTCATCGCAGTCGATCAGCCAATCCTGTTCGCCGGTGGTGTCGAGGTAGTGGGTCCCCGCTGCCACGCAGGCCTGCACCACCTCGTGGCCGTATTGTGCGAACGGGCCGACAGTGTTGCAGACAACCCCGGCGCCACGAAACAGCTCGGTCAGCGTTGCGACCTCGTGGGCAACCTCGACGACCTCGTGCTCCACGGTGTCGATACCGGGAATCTTGTCGATCGCCTCCTGCAGCCGGGTCTTGTCCCGGCCCGCGGCGACGAACGGAATATTGAATTCGCGAAGGTATTCACAGACCAGACGGCCGGTGTATCCGGATGCGCCGTAGACGACGACGGGCTTATCGGTGCTCATGAAATCTCGAACCTTTCGTTGTCGCAGTACTCACATGCCCATGCCGCCATCGACCGGCAGACCTGCACCGGTGATGAAGCGCGCGGCATCGGAGGCGAGGAACACCACTGCGTCGGCCATATCGGCAACCTCGCCGAGCCGTCCCTGCGGCGTCTGTTCGATGACGGCGCCGACGGCGGCTTCCGCACTGGGGAACAAGCCGATCCGAGCGACATCGTCGGCCAACTGGGCACCCATCTCGGTCGGGACGAGTCCGGGGTATACGCAATTCACCCGCACGCCGTAGCCGAGCTTTCCGGACTCCATCGCCGCGACCCTGGTGAGCCGATCCACCGCGGACTTGGTCGCCGAATACACCGCAATGCCGGGAAAGGCGATGGTCGCGGCGACCGAGGCGATATTCACGATGGCGCCGCCGCGCCCCGCCGCGCCCCCGGGCCGCATCGCGCGTAACGCGTGTTTGATGCCCAGTGCGGTGCCGAGCACATTCACCTCGAGCATCCGGCGCACTTCTTCCGGATCGAGATCGACCATGAGGCTGGTGATTTCGACACCGGCGTTGTTCACCACGATGTCCAGGCCACCGAGCGTCGCTACGGTATCGGTGACCGCCTGCGCCCAATGCGCGTCATCGGTGATATCGAGCGGCACGAATTCGGCCGTGGCGCCGCCGGCCCGCAGCGCTTCGACGGTCTCCTTACCGAGATCCTCGCGCACATCGCCGATCGCGACCGCCGCTCCGGCGCGGGCCAGCGCCTCGGCCATACCCGCGCCGAGTCCTCGCGCACCACCGGTTACCAGGGCCGTGCGCCCGGTCAGGTCGTACCCACTCATCCGGCATCTCCTCCTCGAGATCGTCCATTCGGATTTCGCATTCGACTGATCGGATGCGACGTGGATCACAGTGTGCGCGCATACTTGACAGTCGTCAAGACTTTTTTTGACAGTCGTCAAGCATTTCTTGCACGATCGTCAAACCAGCTGGTCGCTCATTGCCGATACCGCGATACACTGGGCGAATTCACACGAGCGGTGACGGAGAGAAGCCACGATGACCGAAATCGTCGAGACCAGGCGGGATCGAATCGCGCGCCGGCAGGTAGACAAGTTCGGCGAGCGGCGCGCACAGCTGGCCGCCGCCGCGCTGCACACCCTCGCCGAACTCGGCTACGCCCGGACCAGCCTGCGGGAGATCGCGCAGAAATCCGAGTTCACCCACGGAGTGCTGCACTACTACTTCAACGACAAGGTCGAGCTGATCACCCACGCGGTGCGGCAATACGAGCAGGTGTGCGTCACCCGTTACGACGACATCGTCGCCGCCGCGGCAACGGCCGACCAGCTCCGGCGCGACTTCGGCGCCGCAATGGCCGCCACCCTGGATGCCGACGCCCCACTGCACCGGCTCTGGTACGACTTGCGCAACCAGAGTCTGTTCGAGGAGTCCTTCCGCGATGACGTGCTCGAAATCGACGGCCATCGCGAGGAGATGATCCGCAACGTCGTCGACCGCTTCGCCGAGCTGTCGGGTCGACCGCTCCTGGTCCCCTCCGCCACCGCCTACGCCATCTTCGACGGCCTCTTCCAACAGGCGCTGCTGCGCAAACTCGCCGGACACAGCGATGCCGTCGACACGCTCGCCATCGAAGCCGCCGCCCTGCTCGACGTGGTGATCGGACAGCGCAAGCCCTAGCCGCCCTCCGGAATTACACTGTTGCACAGCCATTTACCGCCGCACGTAAGGCGCGATCTGCGCGCCGCCATTCGTTTGCGGAGGGTGGTCAAGGCGCACCGGGGATGATCAGGTCCACGTGGTCGCGTGTGTGTTCGGCGGCGAAATGAGCGTCTTCGGCGGCCATCCACTGCTCCCACAGCGGCAGGGTGTGCGTGCCGTCGCGTTCGAGACCGCGCGCCAGACGCACCGCGCGCGGGGTGTCGATCCATACCGCGAGCGATAGCCGATCGCGAACGACGGCGCGGGCCGAGGAGACACCTTCGAGAATGAGCACTCCCCCAGGCCTGACCTCGTGCCATTCGGCCAAATCCCGGTTGTCCCAGTCGTATCGCTGATATCGACCGACACGGCCCTGCGCGATCGGCACCAGCACCTGCTGTTCGAGCCGTGGCCACCAGGGGAGTTCGTTGTTTCCAGCCGCGAAGTCGTCGGCGGGTACCACCTGGGCATCGCACAGTGCCGCCAAAGACGCTGCGAACGTCGACTTTCCGGCTCCAGCCGGACCGTCCACCGCAACCAGGCGGGTCGAACCGAGTCGCGGCGCGCGGGCGGCGACCCGACCCGCGATCTCCTCGACCGCCGGTCTCCTACCCTGCGACACCGGCCGGCCGGTCGATCACAGTTCGTGGACGAGTTGCACCAGGGCGGTCAGCACGCCCGGATCGGTATCGGGCAGTACACCGTGCCCGAGGTTGAAGATATGACCGGCCGCACCCATGGTGATCGCCTCATCGGCCTCGTGTGCGATACGCCGCGCCTCGGCCTCGACGGCAGCGGATCCGGCGAACAGCACGGCGGGATCGAGGTTGCCCTGCAACGCTTTTCCGGGTCCGACCCGACGGACCGCCTCGGTCAGCGGAACCCGCCAATCGACGCCGACGACATCAGCGCCCGCCTCCCCCATCGCACCGAGCAGCTCACCGGTCCCGACCCCGAAGTGGATCCGCGGCACCCCGGCCGCGGCGACCTCCGCGAATACCCGCTCCGAATGCGGCAGCACGAATTCGCGATAGTCGGCCAGCGAGAGCGCACCGGCCCACGAATCGAACAACTGCACGGCGTCCACACCGGCGGCCAACTGTGCCTGCAGGAAGGCGATGGTGATATCGGTCAGGACGCCGAGCAGCTCGTGCCAGGTCCTCGGGTCGGCGTACATCATCGCCTTGGTGCGCTCGTGGTTCTTACTCGGCCCACCCTCGACCAGATACGACGCGAGCGTGAACGGCGCACCGGCGAATCCGATCAGCGGCGTATCGCCGAGCGCGTCGGTCAGCAGCTTCACCCCGTCGGTCACCGCGCCCACCTCTTCTGGCCGCAGCCGCGGCAGCGCACGCACATCCGCGATGGTGCGCACCGGCGAGGCGATCACCGGCCCGACGCCGGCCACGATATCGAGATCGATACCGGCGGCCTTCAGCGGAACGACGATGTCGGAGAACAAGATCGCCGCATCGACACCGTGGCGCCGGATCGGCTGCATGGTGATCTCACACACCAGCTCAGGGTCGAAGCACGACTCCAGCATGCCGATGCCCTTGCGCAGTTCGCGGTACTCGGGCAGGGACCGTCCGGCCTGCCGCATGAACCACACCGGACGACGGCTCGGTGCGGCGCCGGTGGCGGCGGCCAGGAACGGGGCATCGGTCAACCGGCGACGGGTTTGAGTGCTCATCACCGCCTATCGTATGCGGCCCGCAAGGCCCTCTAGCGGCGCGCCTCCGACTGCGCCGGGCACGCAAGGTCTACCGTCGCTTCCGTGACACCGCTCGACTTCCGCGACGGAGCCGCACCGACCGAAGGACCCAACGGCGAGCCAGCTCAATTTCGCGCCGCGGTCGATGCGATGGGCACCGCAACTGTGCACCCTCGAATCGAGCTGGCACCGATCCGGCCCCCACAACGCCTGGCACCGTTTTCCTACGCACTAGGCGCGGAAGTCAAACACCCCGAAACCAATGTGGTGCCCGTCGACTCCGAGGGCGATGCCTTCGGCAGGCTGATCCTGCTGCACGATCCCGAGGGCGGCGAGGCCTGGCACGGTGTCTTCCGCTTGGTGGCCTATATCCAGGCCGATATCGATGCGGCACTGGCCACCGACCCGCTGCTGCCCGAGGTCGCCTGGAGCTGGCTGGTCGACGCGCTCGAAACCCGCGGCGAACCGTTCACCGCGCTCGGCGGCACCGTCACCTCCACCAGTTCGGTGCGCTACGGCGATATCGCCGGACCGCCGCGCGCACACCAATTGGAGCTGCGCGCCTCCTGGACCGCGATGACCACCGACATGCGCCCGCACGTGGAAGGCTTCTGCGAAGTGCTGGCCTACGCGGCCGGTTTGCCGCCCGCCGGAATCACCCATCTGCGACCGGAGTCGTATACCAGCAACGACCACACCTGATCGCCACGTAAAGTTCAGGTTTATGTCGGTAGCAGACGAGTCCGAGCAAAGCAACACGCCACCAGAAAGCACGGCGGAGCCGCTGCTCGTGCCTGCCGACGGTGTGCCCCCCGTGCTCGTTACCGCAGCAGCGGTCGCCGACGCCGCCACTCGGCTCGCGGCGGGCACCGGTCCACTGGCCGTCGATGCCGAGCGCGCCTCCGGTTTCCGGTATTCGGCGCGTGCCTACCTGATCCAGCTGCGGCGCGCGGGTTCGGGCAGTTTCCTGATCGATCCGATTCCGGTCGCCGATGCACTCGAACCGCTGGCCGCCGCGATCAATGATCTGGAGTGGGTGCTGCATTCGGCGGACCAGGATCTACCCGGACTCGCCGAACTCGGCCTGCGCCCGGCGCGACTGTTCGACACCGAATTGGGTGGCAGGCTGGCCGGTTTCGAGCGCGTCGGACTGGCGGCCATGGTGGAGCGGCTGCTCGGCCGTGCGCTGCGCAAAGGTCATGGCGCGGCCGACTGGTCGACCCGGCCGCTGCCCGACGATTGGCTGAACTACGCGGCACTCGATGTCGAATTGCTGCTCGAGCTGCGCGACGAGGTGGCCGTTTCGCTCGACGCCCAGCACAAGACCGATTGGGCCGCACAGGAATTCGAGCATGTCCGGATCACCGAACCCGGTACGCCGAAGGCCGACCGCTGGCGGCGCACCTCCGGCATCCACACCCTGCGCCGCACCCGCCAGCTGGCCATCGTGCGCGAACTCTGGACCACCAGGGATACCCTCGCACGCACCCGCGATGTCGCCCCGGCCCGCATCCTCCCGGATGCCGCGATCATCGCCGCCGCGAATGCCGAACCGCGCACCATCGCCCAACTGCGCACCCTGCCGGTCTTCGGCGGGCCACGCCAACGCCGCTACTCCCGCGACTGGCTCGCCGCCGTCGACCGCGGCCGCGCCCTCCCCGACACCGATTTACCACCCCTGACCCAACCGTTCGAGGGACCGCCCCCGGTGAACCGCTGGGAGCGCCGCGATCCGGCCGCCGCCGCCCGACTGGTTCGAGCACGCGCGGCGATGGGTGAACTCTCCATCGAGTACGCGATTCCGGTGGAGAATCTGCTCTCCCCCGACCTGGTGCGCCGCTTGTGCTGGGACGGACTCCCCGATTACGACCGTGTGGGCGAGCTCGACGACCTATCCGCCGCGATCGACGGATTCCTCAAGTCGGGTGGCGCCCGACCCTGGCAGCGCGAACTCGCGGTCCCCCGACTCGCCGCCGCCCTGACCCCAACCCCCGAGTAGGCCGGACTCGGCGTTCAGGACGAGGTCGCGACGGCGGTCTCGACGGACTGCTTGAAGACCTGCAGGCCGTGCTCCATGGATGCGCCGAATGCGTCGGCGAGTTCGTGCGGCAAGGTGTCGTGAATCCAGACGAAGCGGCTGCCGTCGGCGTGCGGGAAAACCTGCATGGACGAGTTGTCGTGCTCCGGGGTGACGCTCCCGCCGACGATCGAGAACACGATCCGGCGTTCGGCTTCGTCGAGTGCGATGAACCGTTCGCGCAGCACCGTGCCGTTCGCGAAGGTGACGATGCGCAGGTCCGGACCGTCGAGGGTGCTGTCGGTGACGAAGCCGGGCGCCATGCGTTGCGGGCCCTGCGCGAAGTCGCCGATGATCGCCCACAGCTCCTCGGCGGGCGCCTCGACGATGATCTCCCTCTTGACCGATCCCATGACTGATCCTCCTGTACCGGAGCGGAGTCTCCGGGATAACTTCTGTTCCCGAAACGGTAGTTAGGTAACCAGCCATCGTCAATGGGCGGTTACTATTGACTTCATGTCCGATACAGTCGATGCCGCACCTGCGGCGCTCGCTCGTCTGGTGGAATTCGTCAACACCCGCCGCGCGGACGGCGACGACATCGGCACACCCGAGCAGTTGACGAGTTGGCTCCGCACACACCAATTGCTGCCCGAGGGCTCAGCCGATACGGCCGCACAACAGCGCACCGTCCGAGTCCGCGAGGGTCTGCGCGCCCTACTCGCCACGAACAATGCCGAACCCGTCACCAGTCCCCGTCCGGACGGTCTGAACCCGGCGGCCCGCACCGAACTCGCCTCGCTTACCGCGGCTCTGCCACTGACTCTGGATGTGACCAGCACCCCGCCCCGCTTGGTCCCGCACACCGACGACCCCGTCGACCACGCCCTGACCACCCTGCTCGCCGACGTCGCCACCGCGGTCACCGCGGGCACCTGGTCACGCCTCAAGACCTGCCGAGAACCGAGCTGCCGCTGGGCCTTCTACGATCATTCCCGCAACCGCGGCCGCACCTGGTGCTCGATGGACGTCTGCGGCAATCGCGTGAAAGTCCGTGCCTCCCACCGCCGTAACGCAGCAACGTAGTCGAAGCACCAATGATGGTGCCGCCCAGCGCCAGTCGGCACCGGAGCGACGACCCCTGGCTCAGCGTGCATCGAGCCAGCCCGAGATGCGGCGGGCGATATCGGTAGCCGTCAGTCCCAGCTCTTCGTGCACCTCGTTGCGAGACGCATGGTCCAGGAAGTGTTGCGGCACACCGAGATCGCGGGTCGGCACATCCAAGCCCGCACCGCGCAACCGCGCGGAGACGGTGGACCCGATGCCGCCGTGCAGACCGCCGTCTTCCAGAGTCACGACGAGACGGTAATTTTCGGCGAGTTTGACGACGGTATCGGAAACCGGCAGCACCCACCGCGGATCGATGACGGTGACCGAAATACCTTCCGGCTCCAGCAGATCCGCGACCGCGACCGCAATCGACGCGAAAGGTCCGACCGCGACCAGCAGTACATCACCGCGCTGGGCTCGAGCAGAGCCGCCCTCACGCTCGGGCAGCCGCAGCACATCGACCCCATCGAGCCGCTCGACGGCCGAAATATCCTCGGCCACACTGCCCTTCGGGAAGCGAATGGCGGTCGGTCCGTCGCTCACCGCGAGCGCCTCGGCCAACTCCTCACGCAATGTCGCCGCATCGCGCGGGGCCGCAACGCGTATGCCCGGAATGATGCCGAGCACCGACAGATCCCACATGCCGTTGTGCGAGGCGCCGTCCGGACCGGTGATTCCGGCGCGATCCAGCACCACCGTCACCGGCTGCTTCAGCAGCGCGACATCCATCAGCAACTGGTCGAAGGCGCGGTTGAGGAATGTCGAGTAGATCGCGACCACCGGATGCATGCCGCCGAGGGCGAGTCCGGCCGCCGAGGCCATCGCGTGCTGTTCGGCGATGCCGACGTCGAACATCCGCTCCGGGAACCGCTCCCCGAATGCCGCCAGACCGGTCGGTCCGGGCATCGCCGCGGTGATCGCGACGATATCGTCGCGCTTCTCCGCAAGCGCGATCAACTCCTGGGAGAACACCGAGGTCCAGCCGAGCGCCTTGGGGCCACCGAGCGGGCGGCCGGTGAGCGGGTCGATCGGATCACAGGCGTGCATCTGGTCGGCGACGTGGTTCTCGGCGTGCGAGTAGCCGCGCCCCTTCTGCGTCACCACGTGCACGACCACCGGCCCGCCGAAATCCTTCGCGCGACGCAGCGCCGCTTCCAACGCGACGGTGTCGTGGCCGTCCACCGGCCCGACATACTTCAACCCGAGATCGCTGAAGAGCTCCTGTGGACTCACCGCATCCTTGATCCCGGCCTTCACCGCGTGCACCATCGAGTACGCGGATTCACCGACGCGCGGAATGCTCTTGAGGATCCGCTTCCCCGCATCCAGCGCATGCTCGTAGGCGGGTTGAGTGCGCAGCGCGGTCAACCGGTCGGCGAGGCCGCCGATGGTCGGCGCATAGGAGCGGCCGTTGTCGTTGACCACCACGACGACGGGCCGGTCCGGCGCTGCGGCGATATTGTTCAGTGCCTCCCAGCACATGCCACCGGTGAGCGCGCCGTCGCCGACGACCGCGACCACATGCCGGTTCTGCCCGGTCAGCGCGAAGGCCTTCGCCAGACCGTCGGCATAGGACAGCGAGGCCGAGGCGTGCGACGACTCGACCCAGTCGTGGGCGCTCTCGGATCGGCTCGGGTAGCCGGACAATCCACCCTGCTTGCGCAGCGTGTCGAACTGATCCTTGCGACCGGTGAGGATCTTGTGCACGTAGGCCTGATGCCCGGTGTCGAAGATCAACGGATCGGCCGGCGAGTCGAAGATCCGGTGTAGTGCGATGGTCAGCTCGACCACGCCGAGATTGGGGCCGAGGTGCCCGCCGGTGACGGCGACCTTCTGCACCAGGAACTCGCGAATCTCCTCCGCCAGTTCGCCCAATTCGGCAACGGTCAGCCGTCGCAGGTCTTCGGGCGTATCGACCCGGGAAAGCACTCCCACCTGAACTCGCTCCCTCCGGATAGCGCATCTGATCCGATCAGTCTACGGAGCCGCGCCAGTGGCTCCGCACGACAATGCCCCGCCACCAGCCGACTTCGCGTGGAAGTGTGAGCCTCCACACGAATCGCCGCCCATCCGAAAACACGCTCGGGCGGACGAGTTCGCCAGTCCAGCTAACGTTACCCAGCTTAGAGTGGACCCGTGGCCCTGCCCCAGCAGAAGGTTCCGCAAACGGTCGACCCCGGCGTCGTGGCACGCATCGTCACCGATGTCTACGAATTGTGCCGCGCCGACGATTCCGGGGAACTCGCCGATTACATCCCCGAACTGGCTGCCGTACAACCCGATTCGTTCGGACTGTGCCTGGCCACCGCGGACGGACGGGTCTACGGTACCGGCGAGGTCACCACCGAGTTCACCATCCAGTCGATCTCCAAACCCTTCACCTACGCACTCGCACTGGCCGATCGGGGCATCGCGACCGTCGCCGAGCACATCGATGTCGAACCCTCCGGCGACGCGTTCAACGAGATCAGCCTGGATCCGGTGACCGAACGCCCGCGCAATCCGATGATCAATGCGGGCGCGATCACAGCGGCCGCACTCATCACCGGCCGCGACCCGACCGACCGCTTCGAGCGCATCCGGCGCTGCTACTCCCGCTTCGCCGGGCGCGAGCTGACCATGAACGAGGCGGTGTACGCATCGGAGGCGCGCACCGGATTCCGCAATCGCGCCATCGGCTACATGCTGCGCTCCTTCGGCATCATCGAATCCGATCCGGACGAGGCGGTCGACCGGTACTTCCGGCAGTGCTCGATCGATGTCACCTGCCGCGACCTCGCGCTGATGGCCGCGACCCTGGCCAATAACGGACTCAACCCGCTGACCCGCGAACGGGCACTGACCGCGGCCCTCACCGAACGCGTGCTCAGTGTGATGACCACCTGCGGCATGTACAACGCCGCGGGCGACTGGGTGACCACTGTCGGCCTCCCCGCCAAGAGCGGTGTCGGCGGCGGCATTCTGGCCGTGCTGCCCGGCCAGATCGGCATCGCCGTCTATTCCCCTCGGCTGGATACGCACGGCAACAGCGTGCGCGGTGTCGCCGCCTGCCAGGCGCTGTCACAGCGGCTCGAATTGCACTTCCTGCACGTCACCCGGTCCGCGCGCACCGCGATCCGCGCCGCGTACACGGTGGCCGAGGTCCCGTCACGGCTGCGACGCACCACCGACGAGTTGGACGTCCTCGCCGAATTCGGGCACCGCGCCCGCGTCTACGAACTGCACGGCGACCTGTTGTTCACCGGTGCGGAGCGGGCGGTGCGCGCGATCGAGGAGCAGGCGCGCGAGTTGGCGGCATTGGTAGTGGACCTGCGGCAGGTCGGTGAAGTCAGCGGGATCGCGGTCCAGATGCTCGATGCCTTGCAGATCGAACTCGCCGCAGCGGGCTGCCGCGTCGCCATTGTCGACCCGGACAGCAAACTGGGGCATCTGGTCTCCAGCCTGGATCCGGCCGACCCGCGCGGGCGGGTATTCATCGATCGCGATACCGCGACCGAATGGTGCGAGGACATCATCCTCGACCACCATAGGCCCGCGGACGAACCGGCGTGCACGTCCCTGCCGATCGAGGACCATCCCGCACTCGCGGATCTCGCTCCGGCCGATCGCAGCCGTCTGGCCAAGGATTTCGAGGTGCGCACCATTGCCCGCGGCGAGGTCATCGCCGAGCGCGGCAGCACCCGCTCCGGGCTGTATCTGATTCTCGAGGGCCGGGTCCGGATCACCTTCGAGGGCGCCGATGCCCGGACCCATCGGCTGGTATCGCTTTCGGCGGGAATGTCTTTCGGCGAGGTCCCGATGTTGGTCGGGACACCGTTCGTGAACGAGGCACGTGCGGAAAGGGCGGTGCGCGTCGCGGTTCTGCGTCCGGAGCGGTTCGACATGCTCACCGAGCAAGCGCCGGACCTCAAGCTCGCGCTGCTCGAGCGACTCGCCGCGGAAGCGTATGCGCAGATGGATGCGGTGGTACGCGCTATCGCCGTGCGCGGCGGCGACTATTGACCGGTTTGCCCGGGTCAAGGGGACATTTCCGAAGCATCGACCGTTGCGTCTGAAACCGATGAAGTCAGGAGAGCGCTGTGAGCAGGAAGAAGTCCGACGGGACCGCGGGCACGGTCACCACCTTCGGGTCCGGCAGCGCCCGCGCCACCCCGGATCTGATGCGCGTCACCATTTCCGTCGAAACCCGGGCAGGCAAGGTCGCGCTCGCCTACGGCCAGGCCGGTGAGCGCGTCGCCGCCGTCACCGAATCGCTGCGCTCCGATGGCGTTCCCGGCACCGATATCGCGACCCGCGGACTGTCGGTGCGCACCGAAACGGTCTGGCTCGAAGGCGGTGGCTCGAAGATCACCGGTTACGTCGCGACCACCGACCTCACCGTCGTGCTGCGCGATATCGGCGAAACGGCCGATCCGGGCCCCGCCACGATCATCGCCAACTGTGTCGACGCGGGTGGTGACGATGTCCGCCTCGGCGGCCTCGATCTCGGTTTCGCCGATCAGGAGAGCCTGCTGATCCGCGCCCGCGATGTCGCTTGGGACAACGCGCTCGCAAAAGCTGAGCAGTATGCGGGCCGCGCACGGCGCACCCTCGGCCCGGTTCTCGAAATCACCGAGAACGCCACCTCCACTCCGCCCGCCACACCCCGGCTGATGGCCATATCGGCCCCGATGAACGAGTCGTACGGCGGCGCTCCGGTCCCGGTCGAACTCGGCGAATCCGAAATCTCGGCGACCATCCGCGTGATCTGGCAGCTCGACTGATTCCATCTGACCTAACGCTTGCTTGGGTATAGTGAGGGCCTCATCGCGTCTGAAGGGGTCCGCATGTCGTTCGTGCTCATCGAGAAACCGCGACCGCAGGTCGCGCTGGTCACGCTCAATCGGCCGGAACGGATGAACGCGATGGCCTTCGATGTGATGATCCCGCTGCGCGAGGCCCTCGAAACGGTCAGTGCCGATAACGAAGTGCGGGTCGTAGTGCTCACCGGCGCGGGCGAGGGCTTCTGCTCCGGCGCGGATCTGCAGAACGCGGGCCGGATTCCCGATACCGAAGGCCTGACCAAGACCAGCGTTGCGCGGCGCTCGATGGATCTGCTCAACGATGTGATGATCACGCTGCGGCGGATGAACCAACCGGTCATCGGTGCGATCAACGGGGCGGCGATCGGCGGTGGCTTCTGTCTCAGTGTCGCCACCGATATCCGAATCGCGGGCGAGGACGCCTACTTTCGCGCGGCGGGCATCAATAACGGGCTCACCTCAGCGGAATTGGGCATCAGCTATCTGCTGCCGCGCGCCATCGGCGCCTCGCGCGCCTTCGAAATCATGCTGTCGGGCCGGGATGTCGACGCGGTCGAGGCCGAACGGATCGGCCTCGTCTCGCGCGTCGCGCCCACCGCCGAACTGCTGGACACCTGCTACGACCTGGCCGAACGGATCATCAGCTTCAGCCGCGTCGGTACCGAGCTCACCAAACGCATGCTGTGGAGCGGTATGGAGGCCGGCGGTTTCGAATCCCATATGCAGCACGAGGGCATGTCGCAGCTCTACGTCCGCCTCACCACCGAGAATTTCGACGAAGCTATCCGGGCGCGGCGCGACCGGCGGCCACCGGTATACGAAGACTGACCTTCACGAGCGGTGGTCTATGCCATCGACCAGCAGCGTCACCGTATCCGCGCCCGCGTGACGATCCTTGGAGATCTCCTGGTACTCGGGGGAATCCGCCCACTCGCGGAATGAAGGCTCGTCCGGGAACGACATCAGCACGACCTTCTCGCGATCCGAATCGCCCTCGATCACCCGCGGGGATTCATCGGAGGCCAGCAGGGTGCCGGAGTAGCGGGTGAACACCTCGAGGAAGCGCGCACGGTAACGATCGTAGGCGGTGCGATCGGTGAACTTCAGCTGTGCGACGACATACACGGTCATGGTTCGACTGTAAGCCGCTCTGGCACAACAGCAATCGAGGAACCGGACAGTAGGCGTGCGCGTCTGAGTAGATAAGGCACCACGCCGATTTCTCGACCATTTCCGAAACCGGTGTGGTCTGGGCGCTGTAGCGTGCGCCGCTGAGACTGGCTACAACTATCCAAGCCTGTGCTCTGTCCCAGGGCGTTACCTGCCTCAACGCTCCAGTAGGGCGAGGCATTCGACGTGGTGGGTGGCGGGGAAGGCGTCGAAGGCGCGTAGATCAGCGAGGTGGTAGCCCGCCGATTGGTAGAGGCCGAGGTCGCGGGCGAATGAGGCCGGATCGCAACCGATATGGATGATGCGGGACGGGCCGCTGGTGGTCACGGCGGTGACGACCTCCTTGCCCGCGCCCGCGCGGGGTGGATCCAGGACGACCACAGCCGGGGCGGCGCTGCTGGCATGTTCGGCCAGCCAATGTTCGACACGCTGGGCGCGCAGGTCCAGCCAGGGCAGATCGCGCAGCGCGGCACTACCGTCGGCGACCGCGGACCGCATCGATTCCACCGCCAGCACCGAACCGGTCTGACCGACCTGTCCGGCCAGTCGGGCCGCGAAAACCCCTACGCCGCTGTACAGGTCCCACGCCCGCTCCCCGTGACCGAGCCCCGCCCACCCGGCGACCACATCCGAATAACATTGCGCCGCACCATGATGCGCCTGCCAGAACCCGGTCGCCGCGAGCTCCCACCGCCGCCCGGCCACGTACTCGACCGTCCGACCGCTACCGCCGATCACCCACTCGTCCCGAGTCGCATGCGTCGCCGCCCGCCGCGCCGCGGCCCGTCGCCGAACCCCCTCTCCCCCAACCGATCCGGACTGATCGCTGCCTCGCGAGCCTTCGCCACCGAACCCATCACGACGGCTCCGACCATCCGTATCACCGGGCAGGGCCTGAGGGCCGTCGCCGTCATCGATACGCCGCCATTCCGATCCGCCCCGACGGCCTTCGTCGCCGTGTCCACGTGCACCGGTCCGCGGCGACTCGCTGCCGGGCCCCCGCTCAGCGGCACGACGCTTTCCGGAACGCCGGTCTGTCTCCCGCCTGCCCCGCCGATCCCCACCTCGCCTCGAAGGCCGTTCGGACTCGGCACGTCTGGCAACCGCCGACGGAGCCAACTCGACGATGTGCCGCATCCCATCGCCGTCGACCGCGACCACCAGATCCGCTCCGGGAGTCCACATTCGGTCCGCAATGCCGTCCAACGCACCCGGAACCGGTTGGGGGCAGCGCAGATCGGTGATCACCTCGGAACTGCGGTACCCGTGCACTCCGGCTCGCCCCTCGGCGTCAACGGCCAAGCGGACGCGGGTGCGCCAGCCGCCGGTGGCGTCGGCCGGATATCCGGCAATCGGCTCCACGGTGATATCTCGTTCGATTCCGGCGATACGATGCAGCTGCTCCGCCACAACCGCCGCCTTCAGCGCCCGCTGCGCGGCGGGGGTGGCGAAGGAGAAATCGCAGCAGCCCGCGCCACCGGGACCGGAGACGGGACAGGTGGCGGGAACGCGATCCGGGGATGCCTCCAGGATTTCGATCGCATCGGCACGGCAGAACGAACCCCCGCGATCCTCGGTGACCCGCACTCGAACCAGTTCATCGGGCAGCCCGTGTCGCACGAAAACCACCCGGCCCTCGTGCCGCGCGACACAGAATCCGCCGTGCCCGGGCGGCCCGAGCCGCACCTGGAAAGTGTTCGAGCGCCAGTCGGTCACCCTCGGTCCTCGTACCCGCGCCGCACCGCACCGGGCGCATTCACCACACCGGCCTGCCTGGCCTTCGCGGACGACGTCAACTGCCACGGCACACTCGTCACCATGACGCCCGGCTCGAACAGCAACCTGCCCTTGAGCCGCAACGCGCTCTGGTTGTGCAGAATCTGCTCCCACCAGTGTCCGACAACGTATTCCGGAATGAATACGGTTACCACATCGCGCGGCGAATCGCGCCGCACCCGCTTGACATAATCCAATACCGGCTTGGTGATTTCGCGATAGGGCGATTCGATCACCTTGAGCGGCACCGTGATATCGCTGCGCTCCCACTCCCGCACCAGCGCCCTGGTGTCGGCCTCGTCGACGTTCACCGTCACCGCCTCCAAAGTATCGGGGCGGGTCGCGCGCGCGTAGGCCAGCGCCCGGCGCGTCGGCAGATGCAGTTTGGACACCAGCACGATCGAATGCGACCGACTCGGCAGCACGCCGTCCCATTCGTGCTCATCGAGTTCGCGGGAAACCGAATCGTAGTGCCGCCGAATGAGTTTCATCACAACGAAGATCGCCACCATGGTGCAGATCGCGATCCAGGCTCCGGCGAAGAACTTGGTGATCAACACGATGACCAGCACCGTCCCGGTGGCACTGAGCCCGATCGCGTTGATCACCCGCGAACGCTTCATCCGCGCCCGCTGCGACGGATCGGTTTCGGTGCGCAACAACCGGGTCCAGTGCCGCAGCATGCCGGTCTGGCTGAGCACGAACGAGACGAACACCCCGACGATGTACAGCTGGATGAGCTTGGTCACCTCGGCGCCGAAAACCACGACGAATGCGACGGCCGCACCCGAGAGGAACAGAATGCCATTGCTGAACGCCAATCGGTCGCCACGAGTGTGCAACTGCCGTGGCAGGTAACGGTCCTGCGCCAGAATCGAACCCAGCACCGGGAAGCCGTTGAACGCGGTATTCGCGGCGAGCACCAGGATCAGCGCGGTCACCGTGGTGATGAAGAAGAAGCCGATCGGGAAGCCGTGGAAGACGGTTTCGGCCAGCTGGGCGATGAGTGTCTTCTGGTGGTAGTCCGCGGGCGCGCCGATCAACTCGGATTCGTTGTGCGCGTACACGATCCCGATCTTCTGGGCCAGGATGATGATGCCCATCAGCAGCGCGATCGCGATGCTGCCGAGCATCAGCAGCGTGGTCGCCGCGTTGCGCGACTTGGGTTTCCGGAATGCGGGCACACCATTGCTGATCGCCTCGACACCGGTGAGCGCGGCACAGCCGGAGGAGAACGCCCGCGCGATCAGGAAGGTGAACGCGAGTCCGTATAGGTGCTCGTCCTCGGCATTGAGCTGGAAGCCCGCCGATTCGGCGCGCAGGTCGTCGCCGAGTACGAAGATGCGGAACAGCCCCCACCCCAGCATCGCGAACATGCCGAAGATGAAGGCGTAGGTCGGAATCGCGAAGGCGACGCCCGATTCCCGGATGCCGCGCAGGTTGATCGATGTCAGCACGACGATGGCGACGACCGCGAACAACACCTTGTGCGTGGCGACGAACGGAATCGCGGACCCGATATTCGACGCCGCCGATGAGATCGACACCGCCACCGTGAGCACATAGTCGACAAGCAGCGCACTGCCGACGGTGAGCCCGGCGTTGGGTCCGAGATTCGTGGTGGCGACCTCGTAGTCACCGCCGCCGGAGGGGTAGGCGTGCACATTCTGCCGATAGCTGGCGACCACCACGGCCATCACGAATGAGACGGCCAGACCAACCCAGGGCGCATAGACGTAGGCAGAAATGCCTGCCACCGAAAGAACAAGGAAGATTTCCTCCGGAGCGTAGGCCACCGAGGACATAGCATCGGAGGCGAACACCGGAAGCGCGATTCGCTTCGGCAGCAGGGTGTGGCCCAGCGCATCGCTACGGAAAGGCCTGCCCAGCAGCAAACGTTTGGCTGCCGTCGTCAACTTGGACACTGGAGCGAGCATAGATCCCCGCAGGATGGAGCGCTCCCTCGGCCGGTTCGCGTCGTATGTTTGGTTGACAGGTGGAGGGGAAATTGGGCCATGGAAACATCTGGCAGGTACGGTTCGATGCCGAGGTAAGCAAACCGAACGCCCCGCGGCGCGAGCTCACGGCCCGGAGGCGGTGGCTTGCGTAACCACGCAGGGCCTGCGAGTGCCGCCAATTGAACACAGTTTCCAGGAACGAGGTTGCGGTGTACGTAGTGATCATGGGTTGCGGACGGGTCGGCTCATCGCTGGCACGCGCCCTGGTCCGGGTCGGCCATGAGGTCACCGTGATCGACCGGGACCACAGCGCCTTCCTGCGCCTCGGCGAGGACTTTCCGGGCGAGCGGGTGGTCGGTGTCGGCTTCGACCGGGATGTGCTGACCCGCGCGGGAATCGAGCGGGCCGACGCCTTCGCCGCGGTCTCCTCCGGCGACAACTCCAACATCATCTCCGCGCGGGTGGCCCGGGAAATGTTCGGTGTGCAGCGCGTGGTCGC